>NZ_CP013987.1:1975000-2187500 GCF_001518815.1 Pseudomonas oryzihabitans | reverse complement strand
AGGCTGAGCCAGATGTCGCGGCAGACACTTTTGTCTGCCGCCAAGATAGTACCCGTGATCTGAACGTGTTGATCGCTAGTGACCACAAGTCGACGAATCTCTATCTTTAGCCAAGCATGCTTGAGGCGATAGTGTCGCCCAAGACTTGCAGTCGTCGCGACCGGGGCGAATCGTCGGTTTCCTGCCGCGACTGCAGCATGAGGAACTGAGCGGTAGGCAGCTCAGGCATAACGCCCTTTTCCAGCAAATGCAGGCCCTGCCCTACGACGGCTGACGTGTTCAGGCAAGCGATACCAAGCCCTGCGTGTAGGGCGGCCTGCAGACCTGTAACCCCTGAAGCGATATGACTGACCGTATAGGGAATTCCTTCGGCCTCAAGGCGGCTACACGCCAATCGATGCAGGGAGCAACCTTCCGGCAATAGTGCCAGGGGTAGCGGCCGCCCTTTTTCTATCAGCTCCTTGCCCAAGGAAGTCACCCAAACCAGTGCTTCCTGATGCAAAAGACTGACCCTCACCCCGGCCGCAGCAGCCTTTTGCTTGGCCTTGAGGCTCATCACGATAGCCAGATCCAGCTCACCATCGCGGTGTGCAGCTTCAAGCTCGTCACTCCTGCCTATCCGCGTACGTAAGCGCAGGCGAGGCAGTTGCTGATGGAGGCGAGCCAGCAGGCGCGTGAGTTCGGCCGGACGGAAATAGTCCGTCACCCCCAGGCAAGCTTCGCCTTCAAGAGGAGTCTCGTGGAGATCGCGCCATGCCGCATCGGCTAGCGCTAATAGAGGCCTGGCATGAGCCAGCAGACGTTCGCCTGCGGCGGTAGGCCTTACTCCACTTTTGCTACGAATCAGCAAAGACTGACCAGCGCGCTCTTCCAGCTTGCGCAACTGCTCACTCAGCGCCGACTGCGAGAGACAGCGCAAGGGTACGGCTGCGGAAAGGCTACCGGCATCAGCTGCCATGACCAGGGTACGAAGATGTTCTAGATCGAAACCCTGCATGGTTATCCATTCCTAAAGCCGATGGATAACACTTTACCTTCCCGCTTTTCCGCTGCAAGCATAATGTTCAGAGTAGAACCCTCAACTCGAGGAGATACTCAATGCCCCATATCACGCTTCATCTGTCTGGCGACCGTGACGAAGATGCCGCCCAACGTGCGGTGCTGCTTATAAATGGTCTTGTTGCGGACTACCTAGGCAAGCGCCCCGACGTCATGGCAACCACTGTTCATTACGTTCCAGATACGGATTGGTTTCTTGGCGGACAGTCGCTGGCAACGCTCGGCGGCAGTGCCTTCCATCTCGACATCAGCATCACCGACGAGACCAATACCAAAGGCGAAAAGGCGCGCTTCCTGCGCGAGGTACAGTCGGCCATGGCAAAGTTGAGGCCCGACTTGCATGACCTCTGCTATGTGCATCTAATCGACGCCCGAGCGACAGCTTATGGCTATGGTGGCCGGAGCCAGGAATGGCGGCACCAGCAGGCTGGGGTCTAGCCTGCCAGACGACAGCCGCCTTCCCCGAGGCGGCTGCGTGCCCAGACCTTATTCGATCACATCGAAGTCCTTGAGATGTTCCTCCGACAACTCGAGGCCCAAGCCGGGTTTGTCGTCGTCGAGCTGCAGGTAGCCGCCGACCGGCTGAGGTTCGCCCTTGAACACGTAGTAGAAGAGCTCGTTGCCCACTTCCACGTCGAAGACCGGGAAGAATTCGGCCATGGGCGAGGCGGTACTGGCCATGGTCAGGTGGTAGTTGTGCATCTGGCCGGCGTGAGGAATGACCGGGACCGACCAGGCTTCGGCCAGGGCGTTGATCTTGCGGGCGGCGGTAATGCCGCCAACGCGGTTGGTGTCGTACTGGATGACGTCCACGGCACGACGTTCGAGCAGGTCCTTGAAGCCGTAGGAGGTGAATTCGTGCTCGCCGCCGGAGATGGGCATGAGGCCCATCTTCTTGAGTTCGACATAGCCTTCGATGTCATCGGCGATGACCGGCTCTTCCAGCCAGCGCGGTTCGAATTCCACCAGCTTGGGCAGCATGCGGCGGGCGTATTCCAGCGTCCAGCCCATGTAACACTCCAGCATAATGTCGACGTCGGGACCAGCCAGTTCGCGCAGGGCACGCACCTGCTCGATGTTGCGCCGCATGCCGGCAGGGCCATCCTTGGGACCGTAGCCAAATCTCATCTTGAGGGCGTCGAAGCCCTGACTGAGATAGCCCTGGGCTTCCTCCAGGAACAGATCCAGGTTGTCGTTGGCGTAGAGCTTGGAGGCGTAGCAGGGAATCTTCTCCTTGGTGCGGCCGCCCAGCAGCTTGAACACCGGCTTGTTGACGGCCTTGCCCATCAAGTCCCAGAGCGCCAGGTCGACGGCGGAAATGGCGGCCATGCCGATGCCCTTGCGGCCCCAGGCGTGGGTGCGACGGTACATCTTCTGCCAGAGGTATTCGTTGTCGAAGGGGTCCTGCCCCATCACGATGGGCGTTAGGTACAGGTCGATGATCTCCTTGGCCACTCGTGGGGCGAGGGCGCAGTTGCCCAGGCCGACCAGGCCGCTGTCGGTCTCTATTTCCACGACCAACCAGCCATGGAAGCGGAAAGAGCCCATGGCGTCGCCGCGCTCATAAAGGATGTCAGTGGCATTGGTGCAGAAGTGCGCCTGGGGCGGGACGACCTTGCCTTTCCATTCGAAGACGCGGGTACGGACGCTGGTAATTTTCATGGTGCGGTTCCTTTTCCGGGGATGAGCGAGGCCTGCCGGCGCTTCAAGCCGGTTCGGCGAATTCGGAAAGCGCCTTTGAGCGCCTCGGTATAACTCAGTAGCGGGAGCTACCCAGGCGACAGGCGATCTCGAAGGCCTGGCGCGTGGCGCCGACGTTGGCGCGCCCCTGGCCGGCGATGTCGAAGGCCGTCCCGTGGGCGGGGGTCGCGATGGGAATGGGCAGGCCACCCTGCACCGTGACGCCACGCGAGAAGCCCATGAGCTTGATCGCGATCTGGCCCTGGTCGTGGTACATGGTCACCACGGCGTCGAAGGCGCGAGCATCGCCCTGAACCTTGAGAAAGATGGTGTCGGCCGGATAGGGACCGTCGGCAGCGATACCCAGCGCCTTGGCGCGTTCCACCGCCGGGCCGATCAGGTCCAGCTCTTCGCGACCGAAGCTGCCGTTGTCGCCATTGTGCGGATTGAGTCCGCAAACGCCGATGCGTGGCCGAGCCAGACCGCTGCGCTTGAGTTCGTTGTCGATCAGCTGGATGGCCTCGATCACTCTTTCCTGGCTGAGCAGGCCGGGAACCTCCTTGAGCGCGACATGGGAGGTCACGCGCGAGGTCCAGAGATCATCCAGCACATTGAATTCGCAGAACGGTCCCTGGTATCTCAGGTGCTCGGCGAACCAATGCAGCTCATCGTTGTGGCCCATACCCGCCAGGTGCAGGGAGGTCTTGTTCAGCGGGCCGAAGAGAATGGCGTCGGTATGACCGGCCTGGGTCAGGTCGAGCGCGACAGCCAGGGTATCCAGGCTGTAGCGGCCACCGACGATGCTGGCTTCACTGCGCGCGAAGGCACCTTCGGCAGCGCCGCGATAGGGATACAGCAAGGGTATGTCGTCCTGAAAATTCAGGGCCTCGAGGCTGTCGATGCGCCGATAGGGAAATTCGCAGCCGGCGATGCGCATGCCCGTACGGGCTTCGTCCTCGTCGGCGATGAGCACCACGCGGGCGCGGCTACGTACTTCGGGATCAGCTAGCAGCCGGGCGATCAATTCGGGGCCGATGCCGGCAGGATCGCCCAATACCATGGCCAGGCGAGGAAGGGTGGGATTGCTCATGCGGAGGTCCTCAGATAGGTGTCCAGGCGAATGACGTCGGCCACGGGGCGATACAGGCGCTGGGCGGTGTCGTGGAAGAGGTGGCGCTGGGCCGGTGCGGGCAGGTCCGCGACCAGACGCTTGAAGCCACCGATGATGGTGTCGTAGCTGCCGCACAGGCGGTCGACGGGAAAGTTGCTGGCGAACATGGCGCGCTCCGGGCCAAAGATGGCGATGGCCTCGCGGACGATCCAGGCGTTGTCTTCGACGCGCCAGGGCTGGCCTGCAAGGCCGAGCCCTGAGATCTTCAGCGCCACGTTGGGCCACTCGGCCAGGCGTGCCAGGGCCGCTCGCCAAGCGGCCAGACCCTGAGGACTGCGATCGGACGGCAGCCCCGTATGGTTGAGGATCAACTGGATGGCCGGAAAATCCCGGGCCAGGCGTCCGGCCTCGTCGAGATTCCACCAGGGCGTCTGCAGATCGAAGTGCAGGCCGTGGCGCTGCAGTTCGGCATAGCCACGGCGCCAGCGGTCGTCGCTCATCAGGGTGCACTGGCTACCTACCTCGGCCAGGCAAGTCGGACCGCCTGGCTTGTGTCTCACGCTGCGCACACGCTCGAAGGCAGCCTGGTCAGCCAGCAGGTCGGCAGCGTCTTCAGCATCCAGCCAGGCCTGGGCGACCACGGCATTGGGCACGCCATGGCGCTGCGCCAGCTCGTGGATGTAACGGGTTTCGCCCAGGGGATCGCGCGGATCCCATTCGGTCTCGACGTAGACGGTCTGGACCACATTGTGACCGGCGGCGTCGGCGAAATAGTGCTCCGGCAGGTAGTCGCCCTTGATGGCGCTGTAGTCGCCGTAACGAAAGGAAATGGTCTCGGCCCCGGACAGCCAGGGATGGAAGTTGCGCTCGGGCTCCCAGAAATGATGGTGAGCGTCGATGATGGGACCACTGTAGAGCTCAGCCATGTTGCACCTCCCGCTCGTCCAGGGCGATCAGCAGGGTGCCGAGGATGAACAGGCCCGAGCAGAGGGCGAAGAAGCCCAGTACCGCCGGATAGCCGCCCAGATGTTGCAGCAAGAGGCCGACCAGGATGGGCACGGCGATACCGCCGAGACTGCCGGCCAGATTCATCACTCCGCCGATCAGACCCACTCGCGCTGGCGCCGCCAGTAACGCCGGGAAACTCCAGTAGAGGCTGCCCCACATGAGGAAGAAGGCAGTCAGCGACAGCAGCGCCACGGCAGCGTAGGGATCGGTCAACTGCGGCAGCAGCAGAAAAGCCAGCAGCGCTACCAGCCCGGAGCAGGACAGCAAACCCTTGGCCGCCAGCCCGCGACGCACGCCCTTGCGCACCAGCAGGTCGCAGAGGAAGCCGCCCACCAGGGACCCGGCCGCGCCGCAGAGGAAGATGACGAAGGTGGCAGCGCCGATGCCCTTGATATCGAATCCCCGGGCCTGGGCGAGGTAGCTCGGTCCCCAGGTGAGCAGGCCGAAGAACACCATGGCCCAGCTGGCGCGACCGAGCAGGATGCCCGCCAGGGAGCGGCGGGCGATGCCCAGCCCTTGCGCACCGGCCTTGGCCGCCTGAGCCACGGAGGTGCTGCGGCCTTCGTTGATACGCGCGAGCTCGGCGGCATTCACGCCCGGATGGATTGCCGGATCGTCCCTGAGATAGCGCCAGGCGAGCCAGGCCATGGCCAGGGTCGCGATACCGGCGATGAAGAAGGCGGTGCGCCAGGAGCCGAAGACGGCGATCAGGTAGGCGATGAGCAGACCACCCAGGGCCACGCCCAGGGGACCGCCGCAGTCCATCAATACCGCGCCACGGCCGTGTTCGCTGGACGCCAGCCACAGGGAATTGAGCTTGCCGCCAGCGGGAAACAGGGGAGCTTCGGCGGCGCCCAGGGCCACGCGGGCGAAGATCAGCGACAGCCCGCCAGTGGCGAAGGCTGCGACGGTCTGGAAGACGCCCCAGAGGCCGGTGGACCAGCCGATGACCCGGCGTGGGCCGTAGCGGTCGATCAGCCAGCCACCGGGAATCTGCAGGAGCGCATAGGCCCAGAAGAAACTGCTGAGGATCAGCCCCTGGATGGCGGGCGTCAGCTGGAACTCGCGGGCGATGGTAGGCATGGCAATGGACAGGGAAACACGATCCACCAGATTGATGACGGTTAGGCCAAAGATGATGGCGAAGATGCGCCAGCGGACCCGGGAGGGCTGCAGGGCCGTGGGAAGGACAGCGGCGTCCTCATGGCGGCTGGTGCGAGATGTCGAGAGCATGGCGTGGACCCCTGGGATTCTTGTTATGGGTGTTCAGCTGCCGGCTGGCGAGATCGACTATCTGGCGTAGGCCGATAACCGTCTAATCAAATCTGCGCATAGGCGTATAGCCCCAGGATATAGGTCAGGCGACCGTATCCTGCCTAGGCGCTCTACCACGCACCAGCCAGCGCTCCTGCCCATATGGCATAACTCCAGGCTATCGGTGCATGCCTATTTTTGAGTGGTCGCGAACGCCTTGGGCTGCGCACACTCGGCCACCGACAACAACGACAAGAAAGAGGTAGTCCCATGCGCAGCCCTTCCCTGCTAGCCACCCTTCCCCTGTATCTCGCCGCTACGGTAGTGCCCCTGGCCCACGCCGCCTGGCAGCCGGAAGGCAAGGTCGAGATCGTCGTCGCGGGTGGTCCCGGTGGCGGCACCGACCAGCTCGGTCGGTTGATCCAGTCGATCATCACCCAGCACAAGCTGCTGGACGCCAGCACCGTGGTGTTCAACAAGGGCGGCGGCAATGGCGCTGAAGCCTTTCTGGAAATGAAGCTGGCCAAGGGCGAGGCGGACAAGCTGGTCATCGCCACCAACAATGTCTACTTGCTCCCCCTAACCGCCAAGCTGGGCTACCAGCTCGACGACCTCACACCGGTGGCGGCCATCGCCGAAGACGACTTCATCCTCTGGACCTACGCCGATGCGCCCTGGAAGGACGCCCGTGGCTATGTCGATGCCATCAAGCAGGACCCGGCCGGCAAGCGTATGGGCGGCAGCCAGTCCAAGGACGTAGATCAGACCCTGACCCTGCTGCTCAACCGCACCGAGGGCACCAAGCTCACCTACATTCCGTTCAAGAGCGGTAGCGAAGCCGCGACCCAGCTGGCTGGCAAGCACATCACCTCCAACGTCAACAATCCCAGCGAGAGCCTGAGCCAATGGCGTGGCGGTCAGGTGGTACCGCTCTGCGTGTTCAGCCAGACGCGCATGGGCTACACCGCCAAGGTCACCGACACCCAGGCCTGGTCCGACGTACCCACCTGCAAGGAGCAGGGCCTGGGCATCGACCAGTACCGTTTCCCGCGCACCGTGCTGCTGCCGGGCGGAGTCAGCGAGGAGCAACGCGCCTTCTATGTGGAGCTCCTGCGCAAGGTGAGCCAGACGCCGGAGTTCAAGGCCTACATCGAGCGCAATGCCCTGGTGCCGACCTTCCTCGAAGGCCAGGCGCTGCAGGACTACATCGCCCAGGACACCGCTCGGGTCACCCCGGTATTCGAGGCAGCCGGCTGGCTCAAGCGCTGATCGGCGCAACGACACAGGAGAGACGGCCATGGCCGGAGATTCCCTGATCACCACCCGCTGGGTGGAACTGGGCCTGGCGGCCTTCACCGCCGGGCTCGGCGGTATCGTGATGTTCGGTAGCCTGGAACAGGGCATCGGCTGGGGCGATGCGGGCCCGGAACCGGGCTACTTCCCCTTCTACATCGGCCTGCTGCTGACCCTGGCCAGCCTGGCCACCGCGCTACAGGCGCTATGGCGCTGGCAGGCGTTGCGTACCTCTTTCGTCGAGCGCGCGGCCTTTGGGCAGGTGCTCCGGGTCTTTTTGCCGATGCTGGCCTTCGTCGCCGCCCTGCCCCTGCTGGGTCTCTATCTGACGGCCTTTCTGTTCATCGCCTGGTTCATGGCGCGGGATCGCCAGCGGCAACGGCGCTATGGCGTGCTGCAGATCCTGGCCACTGCCGGCGGGGTGAGCCTGGCCAGCTATCTGATCTTCGCCCTCTGGTTCAAGGTACCGCTGGACGCCGGTCCCCTGGCCGATCTGGCCCGCCTGCTGAGGACAATGTCATGAGCGAATTGGATTCCCTGATGCATGGGATGGGCATGATCCTGTCCTTCCAGCACATTGGCCTGATGGTGATCGGAGTACTGCTCGGCATCCTGGTGGGCGTGCTGCCCGGCCTGGGCGCGCCCAACGGCGTCGCACTGCTGCTGCCGCTGACCTTCACCATGAGCCCCACCTCGGCCATCATCCTGCTCTCCTGCATGTACTGGGGCGCGCTGTTCGGTGGTTCCATCACCTCCATCCTGTTCAACATCCCCGGCGAACCCTCCTCGGTGGCCACTACCTTCGACGGCTACCCCCTGGCCCGCCAGGGGCGCGCCGGGGAGGCTCTCACGGCGGCCTTCACCTCGGCACTGCTGGGCGCCCTGGTCGGGGTGCTGCTGCTGACCTTTCTCTCCAGCCGTATCGCCGCCTTCGCCATGGAATTCAGTTCGCCGGAATTCTTCGCCGTCTACCTGCTGGCCTTCTGCACCTTCATCGGCATGAGCAAGAATCCGCCACTGAAGACGGTGGCGGCCATGATGATCGGTTTCGCCATGGCCGCAGTGGGCATGGATACGGTGTCCGGCAATCTGCGCCTGACCTTCGACCAGCCGGCGCTGCTCTCGGGCATCAGCTTCGAGGTGGCGGTGATCGGGCTGTTCGGTATCGGCGAGATCCTCTGCACCGTGGAGGAAGGCCTGGTCTTTCGCGGCGAGCAGGCACGGATCACCCTGCGAACCGTGCTCGGCACCTGGAAGCAGCTGCCACGCTACTGGCTAACCTGGCTGCGCAGCGCCCTGGTCGGCTGCTGGATGGGGGTGACCCCGGGTGGCCCGACCGCCGCCTCTTTCATGAGCTACAGCCTGGCGCGGCGCTTCTCGAAAAATCCCGAAGGCTTCGGCAAGGGCGAACTGGAAGGGGTGATCGCTCCGGAGACCGCCGACCACAGCGCCGGCACCAGCGCCCTGCTGCCCATGCTGACCCTGGGCATTCCCGGTTCGGCCACCGCGGCGGTGATGCTGGGCGGCCTGATGATCTGGGGCCTGCACCCCGGGCCAACCCTGTTCGCCGAACAGCACGACTTCGTCTGGAGCCTGATCGCCAGCATGTACCTGGGCAACGTGGTCAGCCTGATCGTGGTGCTGGCGACGGTACCGCTGTTCGCTGCCATCCTGCGCATTCCCTTCTGCATCATCGCGCCCATCATCTTTACCGTCTGCGTGATTGGCGCCTATTCGGTGCACAACAGCCTGTTCGACGTCTGGCTGATGCTCGGCTTCGGCATTCTTGGCTATGCCTTCAAGAAGCTCGGCTATCCCATCGCCCCGCTGGTACTGGCCGCGGTACTGGGCGACAAGGCCGAGGACGCCTTCCGTCAATCGATGCTGTTCTCCGACGGCCAGCTGGGCATCTTCTGGTCCAACCCGCTGGTGGGCAGCCTGACCACAGCCGCTCTGCTGATGCTCTGCTGGCCCCTGCTGGCGCGAGGACTCCAGGCGCTGCGCCTGGGCCAGCCACGGGCCAAGGTGCGCCCCTCGTGAATGCGCCGGCCTGGCGTGGGCGAGTACCGCCCGCGTCAGGCACTGACTCATGCGCTACCCTAGCCGGCTCCCCCGCACCCCGGTTGGCCAGCATGACCCGCATTCCCGACGCTCACACCATCCATAGCCGTCTGCGCCTGCGCCAATTGCGGCTGGTGCTGGCGCTGGCCGAATTCGGTTCGCTGCGCCGCGCGGCCGACGACATCGGCATGACCCAGCCGGCCGCCACCAAGATGCTCCACGAGATCGAGAGCCTGCTGGGGGTGGGCCTGTTCGAGCGCCTGCCACGAGGCATGCGCGCCACCGCGTTCGGCGAGACGGTGATCTACTACGCGCGGATGGTCTTCGCCGAGCTGTCGGGCATGCGCGAAGAACTGGTCGCCCTGGAATCGGGCAATCTCGGCCGGGTCGCGGTAGGTGCCATCCCGGCGCTGGCCTCGGGGCTGCTGACCCGTACCATCGCCACGCTCAAGCAGAGTCATCCGCGGCTGTCCATGTCGATCCAGGTGGACACCAGCGATGTGCTGGTCCAGGCGCTGCTGCAGGATCAGCTGGACGTGGTGCTGGGTCGCATTCCCACCGGGGCCCGCGCCGAGGAGCTGCTGTTCGACAGCCTCGGCGAAGAGGTGCTCTGCGTGATCGCCGGGGCGCAGAATCCCCTGGCCCAGGCCACGCACCTCACTTGGGGCGCGTTGCAGGAGCACACCTGGGTGCTGCAGCAGCATCCCAGCCCCATGAGGGCCATCATCAACCAGGCTTTCCACGATGCCCGGGTAGACATCCCCGGCAGCATCGTCGAGACCACGTCCATCATGACCCTGCTGGCCCTACTGCAGCAGACCGACATGCTGGGCGTCACACCGCTGTCGGTGGTCAACGACTACCCCGGTCGGCATCTCCTGGCCGTGCTGCCCATCGCCTTCGAACCCCGGCTGCCACCCTATGGGCTGATCCGGCGGCGCCATCGGGTGCAATCCTCGGCCATGCAGACCTTCATGGCGGCGGTGCGCAGCGAGCATGGACGCTTGCGCCAGGACGAAGGCTGAGCGAGTGGTGCGGGTCCATTGATTGCCCCACCCACCCAGCTTGGGCATAGTGAACCGGCCTGCCAGACGCCGGAGCCAACCACCATGCTCGCCTTGTCGCCTCTCGCCCACCTTGCTCCCTGCCGGGGTCGCCCATGACCCAGCGCATCATGCTGCTCACCGGCGCCAGCCGCGGGATCGGCCACGCCACCGTCAAGCTGTTCCGCAGCCTGGGCTGGCGCCTGCTTACCGTCTCGCGTCAACCGTTCTCCGAAGAATGCGCCTGGCCCGAGGCGCGCGAGGCCCATATCCAGGCCGATCTTGCCGACCTTTCCCAGATCGATCGCCTGGTCGCCATCGTTCGCGAGCGCCTGCCCAGCGGCAAGCTGCACGCCCTGGTCAACAATGCCGGTATCTCACCCAAGGGGCCCGATGGCAGCCGCCTCGGAGTATTGGCATCGGATGCCGACACCTGGACCCAGGTACTCAACGTCAACCTGGTCTCCACCGCTCTGCTGGCCCGCGCCCTGTTGCCAGAGCTAGAAGCGGCCCAGGGCAGCATCGTCAATGTCACCTCCATCGCCGGCTCACGGGTGCATCCCTTCGCCGGGGTAGCCTACGCCGCGTCCAAGGCGGGCCTCGCCGCCCTGACCCGCGAACTGGCCCATGAATTCGGCCCCCGGGGCGTCCGTGCCAACGCCATCGCCCCCGGCGAGATCGCGACATCCATCCTTTCGCCCGGAACCGACGGCCTGGTAGAGGCCGAGGTCCCGCTCAAACGCCTGGGCACCCCTGATGAAGTCGCCGAGACCATCTACTTCCTCTGCAGCGAACGTTCCTGCTACATCAATGGCGCCGAGATCCATATCAACGGCGGTCAGCACGTCTAGGCGGCGCCCCGTTCTGGAGACTGTCCGCGAAAACTCGTGACGGGCAGCCAATAAACCACTATCGACTCTTTGGCCAGCGGCTCGACGCCAGGCAGGAATACCTGCTTAACGCACTATATATGTTATGTTATAACGTAAGTTAAATCCAGAATTTACTATCCCAGGGATGCAGCCGCCCTACAGCCTCTTCTATCTGTGATGACCATGACTATCCAAGCCAACCTCCCCAGCAAGAAACTCCCTGTCACCGTGCTGTCCGGCTTTCTCGGCGCCGGCAAGACCACCTTGCTCAACCACATTCTCAACAACCGCGAGGGCCGTCGGGTGGCAGTCATCGTCAACGACATGTCCGAGGTCAACATCGACGCCGCTCTCGTCCGTGACGGCGGCGCCGAGCTGTCACGCACCGAGGAAAAGCTGGTCGAGATGAGCAACGGCTGCATCTGCTGCACCCTGCGCGAAGACCTGCTGCTGGAAGTGGAGCGCCTCGCCCAGGACGGCCGCTTCGATCAGCTGGTCATCGAATCCACCGGCATTTCCGAACCCCTGCCGGTGGCCGAGACCTTCACCTTCGCCGGCGAAGACGGTCGCTGCCTGGGCGATGTCGCCCAGCTCGACACCCTGGTCACCGTGGTGGACGCCTTCAACTTCCTGCGTGACTACGCCTCCAGTGATTCCCTGGATTCACGCGGCGAATCACTCGGCGAGGAAGACGAGCGCACCGTGGTCGACCTGCTGATCGAGCAGATCGAATTTTGCGACGTCCTGGTGGTGAACAAGCTGGATCTGGTCGAACCGGCGGAGCGCGACCGCCTGCTGGCCATCCTGCGCAGCCTCAATCCCCGCGCGCGCCTGGAATTGGCGAGCTTTGGCGCCGTGCCGCTGGAGCGCGTACTGCAGACCGGCCTCTTCGACTTCGACGAAGCCGCCAAGGCACCGGGCTGGCTGCAGGAACTGCGTGGCGAACACACGCCCGAGACCGAGGAGTACGGCATCTCAAGCTTCGTCTACCAGGCCCGTCGCCCCTTCCACCCCGAACGCTTCTTCGCCCTGGTCGAGCAGGAATGGCCCGGCGTGGTGCGCTCGAAGGGCTACTTCTGGTTGGCCAGCCATCCTGCCCATGCCGGCACCTGGTCCCAGGCCGGCGCCGTCGCCCGCCATGGCGTGGCCGGGCGCTGGTGGGCCGCGATACCACCCGAGCAGTGGCCGGACGATGAAGAGACCGTCGCCTTCATCAAGGAAAAATGGCACGAGGGCGTCGGTGATGCCCGCCAGGAACTGGTACTCATCGGCATGAACATGGACGAACCCTCCCTGCGCGCCAAGCTGGACGCCTGCCTGTTGACCGATATCGAGCTCGCCGCTGGCCCCCAAGCCTGGGTAAAGCTGCACAACCCCTTCAGCGACTGGCCCCAGGCCTCCGCCCTCCACTGATCCGAGCCCTGTCGATGAATGCCATCCTCCCCGATGTCTCCCTCAGCGAGACCGCTACCCTGCCCGCCGCGCTCGATTGGGTCGGTATGCAGCACATAGATCTCCCTCTTCGCCTCGGCGAAGGTGATCTCGGCGGGCTCCTGCCCGCCAGCGCCGATGTCCAGGTCGACCTGCCCGCGGCCACTGCCAAGGGCATCCATATGTCCCGGCTCTACCAGTTGCTGGATCGGCTGAGGACGGACGCGCCCTTGACACCCGAGCGGTTGCGCCTGCTGCTGATCGAAATGGTCAGCAGCCACCGCAGCTGTGATTCCCGCGCCGCCCGGTTGCGCCTGGATTTCGCCCTGCTGGTCCGTCGTCCCGCCCTGGTGACCGCGGAGCTCAGCGGCTGGAGACGCTACCCCGTGCGCCTGGACGCCAGCTGGGTAGCGGGTGTCTTTCAGCTCAATGCCCGGGTGGAAATCACCTACTCCTCCACCTGCCCCTGCTCGGCCTCACTGTCGCGCCAGCTGATCGAGCGGGCCTTTCTCGAAGAGCATGGGGCTGCTACCCAACTGGATCCCGCCACGGTCGCCGGCTGGCTGCGCCGCCATGCCTCCCTAGCCACACCCCACAGCCAGCGCAGCCTGGCACAGGTGCGCGTCGGGATACCTTTGGGTGCAGCCGATCTTGGTCTGCTGCCCCTGATCGAACGCTGTGAAAAGGCACTGGGCACCCCGGTACAAACCGCCGTCAAACGCGCCGACGAACAGGCCTTCGCTGCCCTCAACGGCAGTAACCTGATGTTCGTCGAAGACGCCGCGCGCCGACTACTCGTCGCCCTGCGCGACAGCTATCAGGACGTCAGCATCCACGTCCGCCACCTGGAAAGCCTGCATCCCCACGATGCCGCAGCCTGGGCCGGGACAACCAACTGATCCCTGTGCAAGACGCAGAGGCTCTGCCTCCAGCGCCGCCACTCGTCGTCTGTCCGTCGATACCGGGTATTTGCCGCTTTAATGAAAAACGAGGCGCCCACCAGAGGCGCCGCTCCTCTTTCGTCTTTCAGGAGAGGTTTCCGATGAGACCATCTGTTAAAGCGGCCGCCCTGTTGGCCCTGCTTGGAGCCTTCGGTACCAGCGTGGCACTGGCGGAAAGCCCGCTGGAAAAGAGCGTGCGTCAGGACGGGCGTGATACCCGTAAGGATGCCCACGACGACGCCAGGGAGGTCGACAAAGGTGCTGCCCACACCGCCGACGAAGCAGATCGTACCGATAACCACCTCGACAAGGAGCGGCATCGCGAGGACAAGAAGGCGGACAAGGAATACAAGAAAACCCTGTAGTCCGTATAGGTCAGGGCAAGGCCCGTGACGTCTACCGTCCCCGAGCGCTGCCCACTTACCTCGGCCGAATCCAGAGATCGATAAGCTGCCCTGGCTTCCAGTACCGCAAAACGTAGCTTCGAGTCTTTTCCCGACAGCCACCCAGGCTGCGTCCCGATCGCCGCCCGCGCCCTCGTCATCCCGCTGAAAGACGACGCCTTTCCTAAGATGCTCGGTGATAAAGGCTGCTGTTGGTTACCAGGGATCAACGGCTATCTGCACTTCTGCCATATCTAGTTGTCAGACCACCTCAATCGACGTCGACACCGTGCTAGGCAACCACCCATGAATGCGCCTGTGAAAGAACAGAAGGTGATCGACGCGATTGCCATAGGGACCTGCGTATCAGCAATTGTCTTGCTGTTGAGCTTTGCTGACGCCACAATCGCCGCTAATAGCTGGCTCCCACCGGCCAGCACCCAGACTGAAAAGGATATTTCAGTTGCGCTATCAGTTAACAAGGACAGTGACGCTCTTCGAGCCCAGGCCCCACTATCGGATAAGTAGCACCCCGCTGAGGTCCGCAGCTCTTCGCCGAGGACCGCTATCCAGCGATGAGGGCCTGCTGGCAGTCACTTTGAGCGCGATGTGCGTTGGCCTGGCTACCATCTTCGTGATCGCCATGGTCGCTTCGTGATAGGCGCTAAATGCTTCCACTTGCGGCGTCTGCTAGTGGCCGGTCAGTCGTCGACGCCTTGCAGTCAAGGCTTGTTGCCCTGATTGCTCATCCCAAGAGGCAGGCACCTTCGAGCCTTGGACAACCACGCCACTTGGCTCGCCTATCCAGCGCAGCGCCTGCGCTTCAGACTGACCACGGGACCCTGCGGGCCATGGCTGCCGGGATGATCGGAGTCAGGGGCTCGCCTCCATCCATGACAGGGCGTTTAAGCGGTTCCGCGATATTTTCGGAACACCTTCCTTTCTACCTGCCCGACGGCCCTTGAAATCCGACCCCTCAGACAGCAAAAAGCCCCGTAAGGACGGGGCTTCGAAGATGGCGGAAGCGCAGAGATTCGAACTCTGGGACCCTTGCGAGTCGGCGGTTTTCAAGACCGTTACATAAAGTCAGTCTTAGCGCCGTCTAAACCCACGTTCGCGTTCCGATACTTTTCCAAGACTACCCGGCTACAACCCGCATGGCTACTGGATAGTGCCTTTGAGTTTCGGAACTCTAAAACGAACGCTCCGAGCGAGGCGCTGGAATGAGCAACCGGGGTTTGGCGCACTCTCACCGTCCGCTACAGATGTGTGATCCAAATAGCAATCCGCGACTTAGTGAACCGACCACATCGGAAGCGCATTGACGGAATGTACAGGTGCATATAATGTACCTACACATCAGCCAGGAGAGACCGCCATGACCCTTAGCTATCCAGATTTCCGCGAAGCAAATGCAGATGAATTCCGGACGAAATATCGCAATTTCGCTCCATTGCTTGATCGGGCGGATATTCGACTTTGGCCAGCCTTGAACAATGCCGCGGCCTTTTCGCATATGCGATCCGCTACAGTCTGCTGGGGCTACCCAGCGGTTGCCGGGATAACCTTCTTGGTCGCTCCTATGCTTGAAAACGTACCAAGCGAAGACATTGACTACGTTAAGAAGGGAATAGGCGCCATTGTCTGCGCCATCATGGAGATCAACGGGTTCGAAAAGACAAACACCAAGAAGGCCGTTCCACCTTTCCCTCACCGCGTGTTTAGCCGTGGGGAAGTGTACTGCCAACCGTAGTCGGAACCTTTAGGTCTGACTTGGATGGAATAATCCAAATCAGACCTCATTCCCATACTGCAGCAGTAGTTGTGTCTAGGCGCTGGAGTCCGCTCTGCTCCTGGCTTCGCTTCGAATGCTGTCTAATCTGGTTTCGCCACTTTGGTCAAATTTGCCCCAGTATTGGCGCGGTTTGCCGAGTTTCTATTAGACAGCTTTTCCCCTCCTTAGGCGTTCTGCCGACACCCAATCCCCCTGCCTTTCGTCATCAGCCACTCGACATCTGAGCACGGCGCCGTACTGTACGCATGAACAGTATGGATATTGTCATGATCTTCGACCCCCTCACCCCCTCACTGCCAAGCCTGAAGGCCCAGTTCGAGAACGAGCATGAGCGCCTGAACTTCCCGAACTTGTGGCACAGCGTCTGCCTGCAGCTCGTCACCGAACTGTTCGACCGGAAGGTCATCAGCCAGGAGCAATGCGTAGAACACTGTGAGATGGCCGATGCCGGCCTGGAGCATGCGTTGGAGATTCACGCGACCTGGCCCAGGGGCTGGGACCTGCAGCTGAGTTACACCCTCACCTGCCACGAAAGCGGCCACGTGTGGGCACGCTGCTCAGGATGCGGATTTGTCCGGCCAGAGCTCGGCATCCATCCGGTGGGCAGCTTCACGCGCCAGCGAGAGGGGCGGATCTACCTGGTGGACATGTTCCAGCGGGAACCCTTCGGGGTATTCGTCACGCCGACCGAAGCAGAGATCGCCGGCCAGCTCTACGAGATGGTGTTGGCAGGGCGATGGGATGGACAGAACGTCGTGCAGCTACTGGGCAGATAGCCAGTTTCCGTTTGGTAAGACGAATGATAGTGTGAACCGCGTCACCATTCCAAATAGGGAGAGCCGGAATGCTTCAGAACGGTCATTTGAATTTCTTCAACGTAAACAAATGCGGCCTTTACAGGCACCACGGAGTCGAGCCGAAAGGTCTCGATCTGATAACCACTTTTTCTAAACTAAAAGATTGGAAAGAAGATCGCAACTTTGAAGCAACAAATCCATGGGACCCCAAGAAAAATAGAAATAAAACCGCGTGTTACAGCCATGAAATATATCACGACGCCGGAACTGGCGACTTCCTTTTGGTCTTATGGAAAGGCGATACAGATAAAAATGGCCCACTGTACGGGATAACTGTCAATCCTGACGGAACCACCGAGAAAGCCATAGAGCAGACAAAAACAAAATCAAATAAGCAGCTGATTTGGGGTAGACCCTGCTATTACTGGGTAATACCTGAAGTCAATGTAATTGCATCAATTAAATTCGAAAATTCCCGCTGCGACTCAACAATGTTTCAGGACTGGGTTAGTGGATGCATGAACTTCAGGGTCCCTTTGCCAGAGTTTAAAGTTAGCAGCACCGAAAAAGGCTTTACTCGGATTGAGTTTCCTGACGCCGAAGATAGCTACAAATACTATTTCCAGTTTGACCTCTCAATAGCCTCGCTTTCTACCTCCTCAGCAGAAATCACTGAACTAGCCAAGAAAGTCACGCACATTGTAAAAAGGGAAACCATCTCTATAAAAAATGTGGATAAACGCAGGGGGTTTGCCAAGTTCTTTAGGCGATTTGAAGTACCTTTTGCTTCAGCCGTAAATGACTCGGTTAGAAAAGTGGAGCTGAAAATCGAGGCGAAGCCTACTCCTGGTGAGATTAAGGAAATTATCGAGCAGCATGGCACCGACGGAAGCTCTCCTACATGGGAAGACGTCGGATTCGCGGTTGAAAACTCGACTAGGATTGTATGGGCAAGTAAGTACAGGCTGACCGAAAACCTTTCCATTGAAGATGGAAGCGAACCCATTTTCAAAGCTGATTATCTATATGCTAAAATACTGCAAAACCGGGAAAGATACCTTGACCCGATTAGGAAAGACCTCCTAGCCAGTCAGGCAGTAGAAAATGCATAAAATTATCGTGATGGCAATAGCCTCTCTGTTGATAGGTATCCTTACATACCATTATCAACCGAAGTTTAGCTACTCAGACTTCAAAGACTATTGCAACACCTTGCTGGCAGTTTCCGGCATGGTCTTTACGATAATGGGGATTTGGATAGCTTTTGTGTATCCCAACGCGATTAAAAGACTTCAAGATCCAGACAAGATAAAAATCGCAGACTTTACCTCAACCATGCGGGATACCAGAAGATTAGAAAGCATTGTTAGCAGTGTGATGGAAGCGGGTTTCGTAGCAATGTGCATAACGCTCATATATTTTGCAAAGCTTGCTATTACGGGATTCCCTGACTACGAAACGCTCCGCATCCCGCTTAGATCCACAGCTGCAGGACTTATCGTCTTTTTGACATTAATACAGTGCTCATCAGTAGCCAGCGTTATTTACGCCAACTACCAATTCATAGACGACCTCCATAGTAAACGAGAAATACAAGAAAGAGACAACGATATATAAAATGCAGCCGTGATCAGGGCGTTACGGACGCTTATTGGCAGCTATCAATTACCGCTAATAATTCCCGCTCATAGCCGATCCGTTGGCGACGCTCCGCCAACAGCGCCCTCACCTTCACCTCCAAGCTGTCCTCCCTGCGCAGCCCTTCCGCCGCCCAGGCCGGCACTGCCGGCGCCTTCACCCGGCACGGTACCTGGACCGGCACCTCTACGCGCACCACGCGCGGCTCAGGCTCGGCAACGGGCTGGCCAGCGCACCCTGCCAGCGCGACCACCATTCCCACGATGATCCACCTCATAGGCCTAGTTCCTTGTCGATGATGGCCGATGCCGCCGACGCCGGGTCACCCCCGGTGCGCTCCTGCTGGAGGCGGTTGGCTGCCTGGTAGTCCTCGCTGGCAGCCTTGGCCGCCAGCTGCTGATCGGCCAGGGCTTTGGCAGCACGGTCGTCGATAGCGCGCCGGAGATCTGCCAGCGCCAGGTTCTGCTGCCCGACCTGCCCTTCCAGCGTGCTGCTGGTGGTTCGGCAGGAAGCCAGGGTGCTGGCCGAGGTCGTCACGTCATCGCGCAGTCCTTCGACGATAGGCCGGTAGTGGTCGGCGGTGAGCCAATAGGCGACCCCACCGCCCAACACTCCGCCCAGAGCGAGCAACACGACAACGGCGACTGCGAGCATGGCCACCCTGTACTGCTCCAGCGCGACCATCACTGCACCGCGGCCAGTGCCTGGGCGTATATCGCCTCCCAGGTCTGCGGGTGCGGCTTGCCCGGGCGCCAGACGCGGGCGTAGAGATCCCAGGCGTCTTGCACCTGACCCAGGGCCGGCAGCGGCTTGGGATCGGTCCACAGCAGCAGGCGGGCGAAGGCTGCGGCCAGGACGTCGTCGCGCTCCAAGGCCTCATAGACCGCCGGGGCGGTAGGCTCCACATCGCGAGCAGCGCAGACCTCCAGCGCGTGCGGACGGCTGGCGGGATGGGTCAGCACGCCACGGACGCCGCCGGCCTGCTCGAACTGCCACAGCCCCCGCGCCGGGCCGCCGATCTGGCGCCGGAACTGGAGGCGGGATTCCTGCAGACCGATGGCCAGCAGCATGACGGTGGCGCGCTTGCCGGCCATCTTGGCGGGCAGCAGCGCGAAGGCCGGAGCAATGGCACCGGTCTGGGTAGTGTCGAGGGCCATGGTTTTCTCCAGGCGAAAAAAAGCCCGCTCGGAGGCGGTCTGTGGGCAGGAATTTCCGGCGAGCTAGGGGGGCGCCGCCGGACTCAATAAGCGGTTGGTGAACTACCGAGGAATCCTCGGTAGTTGGGATGTCCTCATGATCGTGAGGAATATGGTGGTAGTGTTGATGCTGCGCAGCGGATTCCGCGTGATCGTGAGGATTTAGGCAGCGCTGTAGTGGCCGGCCCCAAAGAGTCGAACGCCTCCGAGCATCAACCATGCGCGCCAGCGGGCAATACCGCTCGACCGCAGGGCGTTGTAGAACACCTCATCGGCGTCCTTTCGGGATAGCAGGCGGCTGCGATAACAGAAGTCGTGCAGAACAGCTGCAGCGTGACCGTAGGCGCCTACTAGGTCGAAAATGATCGGCACGCGCGGAACGCTGGCGAAGTCCGTCTCGAAGCCCGGCGGCACCACGATCAGGCCGTGGTCTGGGTCCAGATACGAAAATGGCGCCAGGAGGCGCCATGTCTTGCGGTCGGTCTGCAGTTCGGCCTGCAGCGGCTCAGGGAATCGGTTCATGCCGGCCAGCCCGCTCCCAACATATCGTCGGTGTAGGTGCCATCCTTCACCGCAGAAAGCAGATCGGCCTCACGATCGAAGCAGGCCTGAACATGGGCGCGGATAGCGCCCGCCATGCCCAGCAGTGCGGCAGCGTCCAGCTCCACGAAGCCATCGGGTGTCTTCCACCGGCAGACATAGGCCGGATCGACCGTGGCGGCCAATGCAGCGCCGGTAATCAGCCCCTGGCTTTCGCGGTCAGTGGCCACGGAAACACCGCTCACCGTGATCCCGCGCGTTTCCTCGGCGTACCGGCGCGCGCTGATGTCTGCTTTCAGCCCTTCCGCGCGGATTGTCGCGGGGTCTACTGCAGCCACAGCACGTTTGAGTGCTGCCAGGGTTACGCCCTGCACCTGCAGCATGCCCTGGACATACATCGACTTTTCCGGATCGGTCTGGCCAACCCGCGCCAGCACCTGGCCAATCACGCTCAGGTCGGCGATCTCTACCTGTACCCATTTGTCAGCCATGGTCAGACACTCAGCTTGTAGATGGAGAATTTGCAGTTCGCCGCTTCCAGCACGATCGTTGAACCGCTGTCTTGGAAGGCTGCCGCCGATATGATGTCGCCCGCTGCCAGCTGCTCGATCGAGAAGGTATTGCAGGTGGTGGCGCGGCCATTGATGGCAGGGAAAAAGCTTAGGGTGCCCGCGAGCAGCGCCCCGTTCTTCAGAAGACGAATGGCACGGCTGCCGTTGGCATTGGCCGCGCACTGGATGTTGCAAGCCACCAGGTAGAAGCCGGCCTTGGCGATCTGGACCTGCTCGGTGTTGGAACTGGTTGAGTGCATCGACGCCGTATCGAAGAACTCCGTGTTCCATGGGATGGCCTGAACCACGCCACTGGCGATGCTGTAGTTGGCGGACATTCCGAGCTGGCACGCCACAGGCGAGGCCAGGGCCTTGTCCATACCCGTGTAGAGCTCTTCGAAATTGGAGTTGATCTTTCCGAAGGCGGTTGGGCCAGGATCGCCCCGGTAGCTGCCGTGGTCCGTGGTGGTGTCGATTACTTCACGCGTCATGGTCAGGCCTCATGACTGGGGACCGCATAGATGAACGGCCAGTTGAAATAGGGATCATTCCCTGACGGCGAGCCGAGAATGTCGTAGTTCTGGTAGTACTGCGCCACCGTGGTGGTGGCTCGGAAATAGCCATAGGTGGCGACGTTGCCCACGCCGGCACCATCGAGCAGATAGCCGGTGAAGTTTGAAATCAGAACGTAGCTGTTGGCGCTGACCGAGAAGTTTTCGGTGGTAGTCCAGTACCAGGTGCGGTTGTAGCCAGACTGGTTTATCGGTCCGTCGCGCCGATAGGTTCGGGTGGCGTACTGGAAGACCATCTGCGGATAGCCAGCGTCTAGGATGAGCCCACCCTGGTCATCCCACATCTGCACGCCCCAGGCGCCCGAACTGCGTGGCGGCATGAATACCGCGACGCAATAGGTATAGGTCTGGGTACTGCCGACGATGTCAGGGCTGATGCTCATGCCCGTCCAGTTACCAGGGCTACCGAGCTGCCTGAAGTTGCCGCACCCATAGGCGCCGGCCTGCAGCTTCTGAAAGACCATGGGCGGCTGCTGGCTGGTGACGACCTGCGGCCAGTTCACCTGGATCGGTTTGTTGGTGTTGGCCCCTACGGTGTATTGAGCGGTGAAAAGCCAGTGCAGCAGGGAGTTCTGGCCGTCGAGCACCAGGGCGTTCTGGTCGTTGAACAGCTGAATGGCGTAGCTCATCCGAAGGACACCGCCAATATCAATGCCGACTGGTTGCCGGTCAGGTTGAGGGTCACGCGTCGGCCATCGACACGGTAGGCCGGGATGCCATATCCCTGCTTCTCTTCCTGCACCCAGATCATGTAGCGCGACCCCAGGTCCCCGGGCACGTCGTAGGTCTTCGTGGTGAAGTTGTTGGTCGGGTTGGTGACGACGCCCCTGTGGATGATCCGTAGGGCGAAGCGGGCGCGATCCAAGATCCTCCGCCCGCTTGCATCGTTGAGGATGAAGTCGTAGGCCGCCATTACAACGGCCTCCCAATCAGCAGTCGAAGCCGGTTGTTCTCGTCGTACATCGTCAGCCGGACATTGTTGATGTTCAACCGCCCTTCGCCGGCGATCGAGCCGTTGATCTCGAAGCTGCCGTTCTTGTTGAGCCGCCAGCCGGTCTGGCCTTCCACGTAGTCGTTCGACTGGATGGTGTTGCCGATCTTGGCGTTGGTGATCGTGCCGTCACCGATCAGCGCCACGTTGATGATGGTCTGGCCGCCCTGGACCACGAATGGCGAGGTGACCGTGGTGCCATCGGTGTTGAGCACTGCGAACCGCGTAGCCATCACCAGGAACTGGCTCATGACGTCTCCGCCTGAGTAGTCCACACCCAGGGCGATGCCCGCGGCGTAGCGCTGGCCATTGGCGGTGATCTCGGTCTTGATGGAGTAGGACGAGGAGATCCGTGTAGCCAGGCCATTTAGCGAGTTGCCCTGCTGGACGATCGCCTCCTGGGTAACCTGGACCGCGGCAGCGTTCTGGCCGATGGTGGATTCCACCGTGTCGATGCGGCGCGCCTGGGCCAGATTGTCGTTCGCGGCTACCGACTGTACGGTGATGGTGCCCGCGTAGACGTTGGCATCACCGGCGCCCCAATCGGCATCACCGGCACCTACCGGCGAGATACTGGCCACCAGCCCATTGACGCTCTCGGCTTGGGCCTTCACGCGGCCATCCAGCGTGCTGATGTCCTGGGTGTTCTTGTTCACCTGAGCAGCCACGGCGCCGGCCTGGGCGATGCCCTGCCCTGCGTCTACCCACTTCGTCCCTGGGGGCGTCTCGTTACCGTCTTTATCCCCGTTCCAGCTGTAGAGCCGACCATCGGTGTAGGCGACGATCTGCCCTTTTTTATAGGTGGCGCTGGAGGTCCACACCAGGGGCACCAGGCTGTCGATCGAGTTCACCGACTTCAGCAGGTCACCGCCCAACTGGGTCTTGGTGATCTTGCCGGTGAGGCCGTTGAGGATCGCGCCGACGTCCTGGCTGGTCGCGGCGTTCACCTTCAGGAACGCACTCACGCCGTAGGCGTTGCGGGTCCGGATGAAGTAGTAGTAGTTCGAGTAGAAGGCCAGCCCGGTGTGGGTAAAGCTCAGGCCCTGGCCCAGGAAAGTAGCCTTGTCCGCGGTCGCCTTCGGATCGGTGCTGAACCAGTATTCGTAGGTGCCGCCGTTGAGGCCGTGCAGCGGGTTGCTCGGCACCAGGGTGATGGCGTCGATGTTGGCGTAGACCGCGACCTTCTCCGGGATCGGCGGGCCATCGATGCTGACGGTGATGCTCACCTCGCCCGAGCGCGCCAGCGGCCCCACAGCGGCCACGCTCATGGTGTAGTTGCCAGCCGGCAGGTCGTTGAACGAGATCTGCAGCGAGTCAGCCGCCAGCGTCTTGGACTGCACCGCCTTGGCGCCCTGGCGCACAGTGACCACGTAGCCCTGCACGCTCCCTTGGGTAGGCGCCACCCATGACAGAACACCCTGGCTCACCTCGGCCTTGTCCGCAGGCGTCCAGGTTAGGCCAGTAGGCGTACCGATGCCGCCGGTGGGCAGGCTGATGAAGCCGATCGGGTTGTAGGGCTTGCCCACGGCATCGCCGAACATCTCGGCATCGTACTGGGAGACGTTGACCGTGCAGCCGCCGGTGGCAGTCATGGTCCAGTCCTGGACGATGAACTCGCCATCGATGTTCAGGCTGGGCAGGTTCACGCGCACCACGCGACCGGGCCGGCAGTTGTAGCCGTTGAAGTTCAGCGGGATCGACAGCGTACCCCCGGCCCGGCGCCGGCGCAGTTCCATGTTGGCCAGGCGCTGGGCCTGGTACGGGTCGGTGATGTAGCTGAACGACAGGGTCTCGGCCGCTTCGCCGCCATCCTCAGCCACCCACTCAGCAATCCGGACCTCGGGATAGTCGGTGTCCGCCCAGGCCTGGGCTGGATCCATGAAGGTGCCGCGGATGATGTTGATCGCCGAGTCGTTGCTGACTTCGGTGGATCCACTGACGGTACCAATCACCATGTCCTCGGTGATGGTGAAATCGTAGGGACCGTAGTAGGCGCCGACCTGCAGCGACCACTTGCCGCCCACGCGCACCAGCTGGCCGCCGCATGCCTGTTCCAGCTTCTGCAGGACCTGGGTGCGCTGCTCATCCGCGCCGATGGCGCAGGAGGTCACGTAGCGCGAGCTGGAGGTGCCGTCGGCGTTGCTCACCACCTCCTCGGAAACGTTGGCGCCGTCCGCGAAGCTGGGGAATACGATCTCGTCGTCCGGCACGTTGCAGCGGGCGCGTAGGTACCAGAGCAGATGAAGCGCGGTGTTCTCGCTGTAGCCGGTGATCCCGTTGCGGGGGTCGTAGATGTCGGTCCGGCCGCGCACGATGAAGCGCACGTCCGGGATACCCGAGGGGAAGCGCTCGGCGCTGTAGCGCAGCGAAAGGCGCACAAAGCTCAGGCCACGGCCGATCTGGCTATCCTTCCAATCCGGGCAGTTGGCCAGCAGGAAGGCATTGGGCTGGGTCGGGTTGATCACCACCTCGAAGGTGGCGCTGTCGCCGTAGGCGTTGATGTCTTCCTCGCCCAGCAGGATCTGGTCCACGCCGGCAATGGCACCCTCGGCCAGCACATACACCAGGTGCAGCCACTCGCCGTCGCCCTCCGGCCCCTTCTGCTCCTGGGCCCAGGCCAGCAGGCCGCCGGTGCTCACCCGGCCGAGCAGGTAGCGGCACGCCGCCTTGGAGCTGCGGACGGTCTGTGCGGATGGCTCCTGCTGCTGTGCGGTATCGGTGTTGAGCTTGGCCTGTTGGTTGGCCGAATACAGGGCCAGGCCCGCGCCGATGGCAGCGCCCCAGGGGCCGCCGCTCATGAAGCCGACGACGGCACCGATGGCGACCTGGGCGACCTTGCTGACTCCCTGCCCCATTACTCGACTCTCCAGGCTGCCTGCGGTGTGCACTCGACGCGCGCGACTCCACCCTCACAGGCGGACCAGTATTCGTTTGCCCAGCGCACGGCCACGCTCAGGCCGTTCGGCCCCTGGTAGGTCACCAGGTCGCCGCGCTGAATGAAGGCCGGGTTGATCCGGCTGAAGTAGGCGTCCAGCACGCCCTCGACACTGCCGTGGCGCTTGACGATGGCCTTCTTTGCCCCGCGCTCGGTCTTGTACTTGCCCCGGTAGGCTTCGGCCGGGTCGACACTGCACACCGCTACGGCGCAGTCGGCGGCGAAGGTGCAGCAGTCGAACTCGCCCCATGAAAAAGGCCGCTCGGAGGCGGCCTTGATCGTGTCGGAAAGCTTGAGGGTCCAGTCGGGATGTCGCATCGCGCTACTCGTAGGTGAAGGAAGGCGCGTCCTTGCCGGAGCCCCAGTAAATCGGCCAGCTGGCGAGCTGGGCCACGGCGAAGAAGAAGCGGTCGCCCTCATGGCGCGCGCGGTGACTCTCGTCGGTCCAGCGCTCGGTACCGGTGCGGCTCCACTCGGCCATGCGGTCGATCAGGGTGACGGTAATCTTGTTGCCGTCCTCGCTGTTGCCGCCGTAGGCGATCTGGGCGGCATCCATCCGGCCGGAGAACAGCACGTCGGCCGCGTAGTTGCCCGCTTCATCCATCACGATGAACAGCAGGCGCGCCGGGCGCCCGCGGCAGCCCTTGATGGTCGTGGAGCTGAGAATTGCGGTGTCCAGGCCGTTGAGCGTGAGCTCAATGCTCATCGGTGAGCTGCTGTTGCTGCTCTCCTGGCTCTGACCTACCTCGCCAAACTTTCCCACGCCCTGGTAGGTGATGCCGTCCACCACAAGGTCGCCCAGGCCGGTGTGGGCGTAGACCATGCCGTCGACGAAGTCGAGCTGCGCAGCGTAGACCGCGCGGAAGTTGCCCTGAGCGATGATGTCCACCACCGCCTGGCTAAAGGGGAAGCTGGTCGCCATCAGAAGGCCTCGCGGAACTGCAGGCTCAGGCTGGCCACCATGGGCTGCACGCTGGAGCTGTTGGTATTGTCGACCCGGCGCATTTCCGAGTAGGGAGTGCGGTACTCCACGGCGGCACCGGCAGCCAGGGCCTTGCGGATCGGCTTGTTGACACTGACCGTAGCCTTGCCGGCCGAGTCACTGGTAGCGTCCTGCACCACCTCGAACATCTCGCCGGCCACAGTCAAGTAGTCGCCTTGGCTGAAGACCTTCTTGCTGGGCGTCATGCCTTGCAGTTGCAGGAACGCGGCGAAGGCCGGGCCGGCAGCAACCACCGGGGCGCCGATGTCGTCGGTGCGTAGGCGGTCCCAGGCCGGCACTCGGACGGTACCGGTCATGCCACGCAGGCGGCCGAGCATGGCCGTCAGCAGGCGGTGGCGGTCCCTGGTCAGTCCGGAGAACGAGAGCTGGCACTGCCAGTAGTCGCCCGGGTAGCCGACCACCTGCTGCGCGTTGGACAGCGTTGAGGTGAAGGCGCGATTGTTGTAGACGCAGCCGAAGGTCATCTCGTTGGGAACAAGATCGGCGGGCCAGTCTATAGCCATGGTTACTCCTGATTATCCGCGCCTGAGCATCTGCCGGGCCGGCCCGTTGCGACTGAGGTCCTTAAGCACCAGCTGATAACCTTGCTGCGCGCCTCTGGCTGTTGCCTGCTCGATCATCCGCACCGTTTCCGGGCTGACGTCGCCGTTGATGTGGAAGGTCTGGCTGACACCGCCGACGTTTGCCGCAACAGCACCAGCAACGCCAGTACCGCCGCCGGACAAAGCCTTCACACCTAGCGAGCCGTCAGCACTACGAGTCAGCGGCATAATTGCCTCAGGGCCGGCCTCACCCATTAGGCCAAGACCACCCGAATGAGCAAAAGCGGTCGGCGTCGACACGACCTGATTGGTGAAGGCTCCGCCATTCGCAAACTTCTGAATTCCGCTTTCCCATGCCCCGCCATTCGCCTGAGCAGCGCTGAACAGAGAAGTAAAGCCACCACCATAGGCGCTATAGGCGGCACTCAGACCGGAAACCAAGGCTTGCCTGACTTGGATTCGTATCAGGTCGGTGATTATGGAATTGGCCAGATCAGAAAATGACAACTTGCCTGTCTTCACGAAATTCACAATTGCGTCTTCAGCACCGGAAAATGCAGTTCTGAATAGGTCCTGAGTTTGTTTGGCTACGTTCTTGGCCTCAGAAACGTAGTTATTCCAAGCATCACCGGCGCCCTTAGTCCAGTCTTGGTTGAGCTGGTCGAGCTGCGAGTAGTAGGACTCATGACTTCTAAGAGCATCGTTCAGGCCAGCCTGGATCTTCTCGACAGCAGCGCTGTACTGCTCACTCCCAAGAAGGTCTTTCGGCGTGGCCTTGTCCAGCTGCTCGCGGTAGCGCTGAAACTCCCGATAGATCGCCTTCTGCTGGTTCAGTCGATCTCGGTACTGGTCGCCCATACCGGCGCCGTCCAACTGACGGCCATACTGCTCCTGCTGCGAGGCCAAGGAGTTGGCAATCGAAGCATCGAGCTGTGCTGCCCGCTCTGTGAGCCTTTGCAGCTCCTGCTTCTGGGCGATCTCCTGTTCGATAGCAGCATTTTTCTGCAGCTGTGCCTTGATCTGGTCCTGGCTGGCCAGCAGGCTTTGCTGGTCTGCCGTCAGCGTCTGCTTCGTCTTGAGGTCAGCGATCTGCTGCTCGAACTGCACGAGCTTCTGCTGAGCGCCGGTTAGCTTGTTGGTACTGGAAAGCTGCTCTTCCAGGCTGCTCTGCTGCTGACGCAGAGCCAGAAGAGTTCGAGTGGCTTCGTCGTCGGTGTAGGCCTTGGCCCGCGGGGCTGCCTTCTCCTTGTATTTGTCCTCGATACCCGCGCGCGCCGCCGCGTAGTCGCGCTCGATCGCAGCGGTGTCGACATTGACACCCTTCAGCGCCTGGATGCGCGCCTGGTCGAGCTTCTGAATCTCGAGCTTTTTCTTCCCTTCCTTGTCGAGGTTGGACAGGTAGCTCTGGTGCAGCGTATTCACCGCCTGAATGGCGTTGCGCTCTGTTTCCGCCGACTCGCCCTGCGCCTTCGACTCAGCATTGGCCGCGTCCCTCTGCTTAATCAGCAGGTCCAGCTTTGCCTGGTACGCCGTGTTGTCATAGCCGCCGAGCTTCTGGCGCTTCTCGATGAACTCGCTTAGCTGAGTGATCTCCTGCTGCAGCGACTTCTCGCGCCCGATGTCGAGCATCGCATCCCAGGCCGACTTGGCTGTGCTGGTGATGCCTTTCCAGGCCGCCTCGATAGTGCCGAGGTTTTCCTTGATGCCCTTGGCGCGCTCTTGAAGGGCGCCGGCATAGGTCGCCTCGGCCAGGTTGGCAGCGGCTGTCTTGTTGCCCTGCTCTTCCAGCGCCTGGATCTGCTGATAGACCGCGGCAGTGAGGTAGTTGTATTGCTCGTTCAGCGCGGCCGAAGCCTTGGTAGGCTCGTCGGCCAGCCGCTTGAACTCGGCAACGGTGTCGGCCACGGCCTTCCCGGTAGCAGACTCCCAGGCCACGGCGGCGATCGCCATGTCCTTGAATTGATCGCTGGTCAGCGATCCGGTGGCCACCAGTTGCGCAAGAGCTTCGGCAGCGGCGCCGGTGGTACCGGTCACACCGCTGACATCCTTGGCCAGGTCAGCCATCTGCCCGGTGTTCTTGCCGGCTAGGTTGCCGGTGGAGACCAAGGACACACGGAAGGCGTCTTGCTCGGCGCTGCCCTGCTTGTAGGCCAGCGCCAGCACCCCGGCGGCTGCCGCAAGCAGCGTGAAGGGATTGACCATGCCGGCGACGTAGCCGCCCAGGGCGCGAGCCGCCGGCCCGATGCCGCCGAACATGTCCTTGAGCTGGCCGCCCTGCTGCAGCAGCACCTGCAAAGGCTGCTGGCCGGCCTGCAGGCTGACCACGATGTCGGTGAACTGCGCAGGCACGCCACGCAGCGCCGCGGCCTGGGCCTTGGCGCTCATGGTGTACTTTTCATTCGCCGCGCTCGCGCCGGTCAGGCCGTCGCGCATGGCGTTGAGCTTGCCCAGGTACTCGGCATAGTCGTCGGCCGGCAGGCGATTGGCCTTTCGATGGGCCGCCAGCTGCTGCTCCATCTTGTCCAGCTCGCCCAGGCGCCCCACCACCGGGTCGATCTTGCCCAGCAGCTTTTCCAGATCGTTCTGCTGCTTGGTGGTCTCGGTCTTGAACCGCTGCATGGAGCGCGAGGCACGGTCCATGCCCTGCTCGAAGCCGCCGGTCTTGGCAACCAGGTCAAGCGTCAAACTGCCGAGGGAGCGGGTTGCCATATTTTCTCCACCAATAAAAAACCCGCCGAAGCGGGTTTATTTCAACTTGCACCAAGTGAGTTGAGGAACCCCTGTATAGCGTTCCTATCTTTGTTCCCGTTCGCCTCGACCTTCCTTACTTGTCCGCCAGGCATAACACTTTCCACCCAAGGATATGCGACGACTCTCACATCATCACCAACCTGCACCGGGACAAACTTCACTTTCATTTGAGGGGTGGTGCTATAGCTATTCGAAATAGCTATCTGAGTGAAAGACGCTTGGAGCCCATCAAGCTCCCTAGAGCAAACAATTTGACCGGCGCCAGAATCTTCAATTTGAAGACCCTTATTAATACAGCCATTTATTATTTTGCCCCTTACATCCGCTGACGAGGAGGCTTTGAAAATGCCCTCCGGGTACCCCGACTGCGTCTGCTTGCGTACCGCCTCCTGAGCACACCCTGTGAGAACCAGAGCCGCCAGGGCCAACGAGATAATGCGCATTTCTGACCTGCCTTCCATGTGATAACTAGCTCACAAACGGTAGACCAGCTATGAATTGTCTTACAAGTCACAGGCCATACCGGCGGCGTGATCCGCCGCCTAGGTGGTTCAGTGCCAGATTTCACGGGCGCGCTCGACGGAGATGCTCGACCAGTCGTCCTGCTCCTGGGTCAGGGCCGCCTCGTAAGGCATGAAGGCTTCCATCTCTACCTCGCCACCATGGATCCGGCTCAGCACCGTGGCCAGCATGGCGAAGCCGTGCTCCAGGCGATTGCCCAGGTTCAGGCTGCCGCGCCGGCGGATGTAGGCGTACCAGTCCATCGCCTCGGCGTAGGTCAGCCGCTCCTTTGCTTCGAGGATCGTGCACCCGCCGATGCCATGCAGCACAAGCTCGTGCCACACCTCATCGGCGGGAGTCAGTTTTTTGCGGCGCCCTTCCCGATGCCGTTGACCTCGTGCACCGCATTGAGCAGCGCGAAGGCCAGGTTGGGTTCGAGGTTCAGCGCGTCCTCGTAAGGGATCTGCTCGTCGCCCTGCTCACCCAGCAGAACGCACTCGCTGATCAGCTTGGCGTTGCGGCTGCGCTTGGCCACAGCGGCCTCGTCCTCACCCTCGGCCGGCGCGTAGAGCTTCTCGATCACGCCGAATGACTGACGCTTCACCAGCACGGTGAACTCGTCGATCACCGGCTTTTTCTCTTCATCCAGCTGTCCGCGGTCCCACTGGATGGTCTTCTTCACCGGCGCTGCTTCGACAAAGGCGCCGGCGGCTTTCAGGTCTTTCAGCTTCATGGCAATTCCTTAGCTGGCGCTCTTGGGCGTCCAGGCGCCGGGGCCGGAGCGCTGGATGGTCAGAGCGGTGCTCACGACGGTGTTGGTGGCGAAATCGAACGGGAAGTCGGAGACGTAGCCGTCGAAGGTGAACCAGGTACGGGCGGGCGGCAGGGTGAAGTCGCTGCCACCGCTGGCGACGGTCGGCGGGACAGTGCCATCCGAGAAGCCCACCGCGAACTTCAGATTGGCGTCGCTATCATCGGCGGCGAGCTGCGCCAGGCGGACGTGGCTGGCCTTGGTCGGATCAGCCTGGACGGTGCCGGTGGCACTGCCCGGGGTGCGCAACCCCTTCATGAAGGTCCGGGCCTTGTCTTTGAGCGTGGTGGTGTCGATTTGATCGGCCGGCGAGCCACCGGGGTTGAAGGCGGTCAGGCCTTCGATCTCCAGCACGGTGTTGGCACCGGTGCCGCTGGCGGGCGGGACCAGGACATAGACCTGGGTTCCTTGGGTCTTGATGGACATGGAGCGTCTCCTGCGGGCATGAAAAAACCCGCCGGAGCGGGTCGAGGGGTAGTCGGTGAAAGGTCAGCGGAGCACAGTCCACTCGATGTCGAAGCTGACCCGGTAATTCTTGGTGTCGCGGTCGCGGTTCTCGCCGTTGTAGGCCACCAGGTAGGCCACACCTTCCAGCGCGGCGCGCAGAGCGGTAGCAGCGGCCCGGGTACTGGCCGCGGTGGTGCCGTAGACGTCCACCTGGGTTCGGAATCCATCCACGTCCGGCCTGCCGGACAGGTAGTTCTCGGGGCTGCCGCTGATGACCTGCCAGGCGGCATACGGCAGCGCGGTGCCTTCCTCGGCCTCGCCGAAGGGATAGACCCGAACAGGATCACTGCCCAGCAGCGCCTTCACCTCGGCGGATGCCGCCGCAGCCTTGAACAGAGGGGGAAACATCAGACCAGCTCCTTGTTCAGCTCGTCGTCGAGCACGTCGATGAAGGTCTGGATGACGTCCGGCACATTGTTATCCAGAGCCGGCCGCATGAATGGCCGGGCCCTGGAGCGCTCGGTACCCAGCTCGACGAAGCGCCAGTAGGTCGGGTTCGGTGATTTCTTGTCGTAGCGGGCGCCGCCCATGACGCCGACGCGCATGACGATGCCACCCTCGCGCCGCCCCTTGATCGTGCCCTCGCGGATCACGATGAAGTCGGCGATGTTCATCGGCGTTTCCGGGTCATCCTGCTGGTTTGCCCGGTCGACCGCCTCGTCACGGACGATCTTCATCGCCGCCCGCGCTGCCCGGCGCACCGAAGAGCGCTGGACCTTATCCGGCAGCTGGGTCAGGCGTTCGATGGCATCGTCCACGCCCTTGAGGGTGAAGGTGATCATGGTCAGCCCTCGTCGAGTCCGCCGGAAACCATCAGGGTGAGGTACTCCCGCCCGGATTTCTTGTCCGGTAGGACGGCCTCGATGTTGTAGGTGACGCCGCGGTGCACAGCGCGCATGGCAGCGGTGACGCCGGCGCGGTACCGGATGACGATCCGGGTCGTCACCTCGTTCTGGGTGGCCTGGCCGGCGATAAATTCGCGGCCGCTCACCGGTTCGACGGAGCCCCGGATCGGCTTGGCCGTCAGGTTCGTCCAGCCGGTGATCATCTCCCCGGTATCAGGGTCCTGCACCCTGCCCGGCTTCTGCAGGTTGATGCGATGCCTAAGCCGTCCCGGTTCCATTGCTACCCTCCACCGGCAGCGGGCCGCCGTACCAATTACGGCAGCTAAAGAGCATGGCCTTGGCCGCCTTGTTCTCGTAGAGCTGAATCTCTGCCTGGCTGGACCGGTGCTCATAGAAGTCGGTGAGCACTAGCAGCATGGCGATAGCGACCTGGGCCGGCACCTGAGCGGGCACGGTCCAGGCCGGTTCATCACAGAACCACAGGCACCAGCCCAAGGCCGCCGATGCGTACAGCAGGATCAGGGAGTCCTCGCTGTCGTCATCGCTGTCGATGACCAGGTGCTCGCGCATCCGCTCGATCGACACAAGGTCCGTGGGCTGGATGCTCATTGCGGGTCGTCCTTCTTCCGGGTGGCCGGCTTGGTCTTCACCTCGGGCTTGCCCTCGGTGCTGACTTCCTCGGCCAGCTCCATGCCCACCAGGGCATCGGCGACATAGTCGTCTACCGGGCGGGTCTCGCCCTGGTCGAAGTTGCCAGCGTGGTAGTGGGAGAACTGACGCAGAGCGCGAATCGTCTTCATGGCGGTACCGGGGCAGTTGCCTGCCCCGCCTCGTGTGATCAGCTGGCAGCCGGAGCCGCGAAGGTGCCCTTGATCTCGGCGGTCGGCCGGTAGTGGGCCAGCGCCAGGCGCTCTTCGCAGAGGATGGTCAGCATGTTCTTGACGAAGTTGTCGCGGTCCTCGCGGCTGACCTCGACGGTGGCGTCCATGCGGTCCCAGACCTGGGAGGCCAGGTCGAAGGCACCGACGGTGAAGGTGCCCTGGGCCTGGGCCTTGGTGGCCACGACCGGCAGGCCCCACATCACGCGGGCGGCGAACGCTGCCGGGCCACCGAAGATGTAGCGGCCTTCGGCGTCCTTGAGCAGCGAGATGGCATGCCAGTCGCGCGGGTTGAGGATGATGCCGGAGGCCTCGAACTCGGACTCGGTCACCTGGAAGATCGCGTGAGCGATCATGTCGGCGCGGGTGTCGCCGGTGGCGTTCAGGCCGGTGTCGTAGGCGGTTGCCACCTTGTTGATACCGACCAGGTTGTCACCGGTACCGTCGCCGTTGAGCAGTTGCACCTCTTCATTCAGCGCCAGGCCGTACAGCAGACGGTTGTTGACGTAGGACTCGAGCATCGGCGCATCTTCCATGATCTGGCGCGAAGCCTGGATCCAGTGGGCGATGGTCTTCACGTTTGCCGACTCTTTGGTGAAGGTCAGCTGCGACTCGGGCTTGAGGGTGCCTTCCGGCGCAATCGCCGCCGAGTTGGTGAAGACGTTCTCGCGCACGTACTCCAGGGAGTTGGAGCTGATGCGGCCCTGGGCCAGCAGATCGCGAATGGTGAGACGACGCAGGCCCGGCATCAGGATGCCGGCATTGCGCTGGGGCTCGACTAGGGTGCCCGCCGAGGCGGCGGTGCTGCCCAACGCCTTGTCGAAGGACTTCACGTCTACCTTCGAGGAGCGGCCGTCCCAGCCCTTCATGATGTCGGCGGCGGTGCGCTCGGCGAAGGACTTCTGGGTGGACGGATCATCGATCTTGTTGCCCGCCAGCTTCTGCTCCAGATCGAACAGGCGGGTGCCTGCCGACTTGAGCTCTTCCTGGACGGTGGTCAGGTCGCCCTGCAGCTGCTTGCTGACAGCGCCGGTGGCCTGGATTTCGGTTTTCTGGGCGTCGAACAGCTCCTGCATGCGGGTCTGCGCGGTCTCGATCGCCTTTTGGATGACTGCCAAATCGGACATGGGGGGTTCCTCAGTTCACGGAGGGGAAGGTTTGAATGCGCTGCAAGAGCGCGGCGATTTCGTCGCCGCCTTCGGACTCGCTCCGAACTGCGGACTTGATGCGGGCGATGAACGCCTGCGCCTCGGATTTGGAGAGGCCAGCTGCATCTCGCAGCCAGTGCTCCGCGTCGCGAATGCTTTCGATGCCATCCATGCTCTTGAGCGAGGCCACGGTGGCGTGCTCGTTGGCCGGCATGGTGCAGATGCTGATTTCGCTCAGCCGGGAGACGTTCTTGAACGACATGCCGGTGGCGATGGGCTCGAAGTCGCCCTTGGCGGCCAGGAAGCCGACCGACATGCCCGCCACGGTGCCGTGCTGCATGGCGGCCTTCAGGGCCTCGGATTGGGGGTTACCCGGCGTCAGCTCGCCACGGGCCAGCAGGCCCTTGCTGTCCTCCTCCAGGTGCAGCCACTTCCCTACCGGGATCTCGTGGCGGCGGTGGTTGAAGAACATGGCCACCGAGCGGGTCTGGGACTTCAGCGCGTTGGCGAATGCACCCGGCTGGATCACGTCGCCATCGCTGTCGGTCACGCCGAAGACGCTGGCATAGCCTTCGAAGATGCCCTGGGCGCCATTGCCGGCGAACTTCACCCCGGCCAGTTCGAAGTCCAGGGTCTTGCAGATGTTGGGCATTGCAGCCTCCAGATAGATCAAACCCCGCTCGGGGCGGGGTTTGGTTGGCCAAGTTGGGTGATCGGCACGTTCTGCGATTGCCGGGTGGCGACGTCGCCTCCAGGCAGTGGCGGCCGGTTGTCGAGGCGCCGACCCTCGTTGATGGTCAGCAGGCCGCTATTCACCAGCTGGGTGAGGAATTGGGCCCGGGCCGTCGAATCGCCCCGCAGCAGGCCTTCCAGGTTGTGCTCGGCATGGAAACGGCTGATGTCAGCGGGCTTCACCAGCCAGCGCCAGATCGCCTGCTCCCAGCGCACCAGGTACGGCGACAGGGTGTATTGCAGGAAGCCAAGGTTCTGCTGCTCGATGCCGGATCCCCAGCTCGTCGATTTCTCTACGTCACCCACCAGGTGGGGCGGCACGCCGAAGAAGCGCGCCAGCTCGCTGACTTGGAATTTCCGGGCCGCCATGGTCTCGGCGTCCTGCGGTGTCACCCCGATGGCCTGGGTGGTGAAGCCTGCCTCTAGGATCCAGAGCCGCTTCTTGACCGGGCCGCCGGCGATCTCCTTGAAGTTCTCCTCCAGCTGGTCGCGCTGCTGCTTTTTCAGCACGTCCGGGGTCATCAGCAGCTGCGGGGACTTGGCGCCGTTCCCGTAGAAGTCGCGCTGCTGGTCTTCCATCGAGACCGCCACGCCGGCGGCGCGGGCCGCGAAGGCGATCGGCGACAGCCCCACCAGGCCGTTGAAGCCGAAACCCTTCAGGTGGAAGATTTCGCGCTGGCTGAAGTTGGCGTACTCGCTATCTCGGCGGTAGCGGTAGACGACCTTCTTGCCCTCCAGCCGCACGTCCATGTTGGCCGACAGTAGCGGCAGCAGGGAGATGACGTCGCCGGCGCCGTTGCGCTCGACCAGGGCATAGGCGTTGCCGTAGAAGCACAGCTGCATGGTCATCGCCTCGCGAAACTCGACGGCGGTCATGAAGCTGTTCGGGCTATAGCGCAGCAGGCGCGCCAGCGGCTGGTCCAGGCCGACCTTGTGGCGGTCATCGCCCTTGGTCTCGAAGACATCCAGCGGCAGGCCGGCGGTCACGCTGGAAATCAGCCGGACGCAGGCGTAGACGGTGCTGATCTGCAGGGTGCGCTCGTCGCTCACCACCGAGTCGCCCACCACTCCAGACGCGGAGATGGGACCTGTCACGGAGCCTTTTTCCGGCGAAACCAGGCGCCCACCGACGAAGAAGCTCGCCATGCGCGCCCAGAAGGGGCTGCGGGTTCGCAGGTCGATGCTGTAGTCGGTGTCTGCCATTACGCGCTCAGGATATTGTCCAGGAAGGAATCGATGCTGCGGGGCTCGGCCGCTGCCGGCATTGCGCGCCCCACCGCCATGATCAGCGCCACGGCGCCGTCGATCTTGTTGTCGTTGCCCTGCTTTATCGGCCGGACGATGTCGTCGTTTCCAGGCACCGTCTTGCCGATCACGTTGGCGATACACCAGGTCATGATCGGGTTGCCGTCGTGATGGAAGCGGCCGGACTCGATAGCGGCTTCCAGTTCCTTCATCGGGTCCGACATGTGGGTGTAGTTCTGGACGATGGTGACCGGGGTCAGGCCCTCGTCATCAAGCTGGTGGCTCAGGTTCGTCGCGCCATGCGGGTCAATCGGGCACTCCAGCACCGGGGCAGCCAGGTTGGCCTCCTTGGCTTCCTCGAGGATCTCCCGATAGTCGATCTCGGCGCCTGGGGTGACCTGTAGATGCCCGGTGTTGATCCAGGCCTGGAAGCGTTCGGCCATCCGCCGGTTGTCGTCGTTGAACGCCGTGTCTTCCGGCACCCAGAAGCCCGGGGCGACGCTGTAGTAGTGGATGCGGCCGTCGATGACGCGCCAGAACAGCCGGGCCATGGAGTTCATGTCCAGCTTGCGCGCCAGGTCGAAGCCCAGGATGCACTCCTGCCCCTCGAACTGCTCCAGGGTCAGGCTCCTGTCCTCGCAGGCCTTCCAGTTCTCGACGTTGAAGAAGCCCGCTTTCGCGCTGACCCAGAGGTTCAGGTGCTTCGTCTTGAAGGTGTTGGTGAAGCGCGCCGAGCGGATCGCCCGGGCCAGCTGGCTTTCCAGGTACTCCTGATAGACCGAAACACCCATGCAGGGGTTGGCCTTGGCCAGGTTCTTCGGGTCGGTCCAGTCGTCGCCTTCGTCCAGGGTCCAGATCCAGGCGAACAACTCCGGATCGGGCACCGAGCCTTCTAGCATCTCGATGGACTGGCGGCGCTTGTCGTAGCACGGGCCCTCGATGTTGGCGCCGGCCGTGGTGATGATGAACATCAGCGGCTGCCGGCGGGCGCCCATGCCGGTCAGCATGGTGTCGTACTGGGCCGAGCTGTCGTGCTCGTGAAATTCGTCAATGATCGCGCAGCTGGGCGAAGCGCCGTCGCCGGGGTTGCCGATTAGGGGTTCGAAGCGCGAACCCTGGGCTGGTACGTTCATGTTCGAGGCGTTCACCTCGATCCCCGCCGCCTCGATCAACATCGGCGTCCGCTTCACCATCAGCCTGGCCGGGCGGAAGACCTCCCAGGCCTGCTTCTCGGTGGTGGCACCGCTGTACACCTCGGCGCCGAACTCGTTGTCGGCGACGAACATGCTGATGCCGACGCCGGCGGCGATCACCGACTTGCCATTCTTGCGCGGCACCTCCCAGTAGCTCTCGCGGAAGCGCCGGTAGCCGTCTTTCTTGCGCAGCCAGCCGAAGGTGCAGGCCATGCCGAAGAGCTGCCAGGGCTCCAGGGTGATGAGCTGGCGCTTGAACGCCCACTCGCCCTTGGTGTGCGGCATCAGCTGCACCAGGCGCAGCTTCTTCTCCGCCTGGGCAGCGTCGAATTTGTAGGGAAAGCCCTTGCCCCGGCTCTCGGCCACGTCTTCGAAGTGCCGCTGGATCGCCAGATGGATGAACCGGCACGCCGGCACCCTGCCCTTCAGGACGGACCGCGCCCACGCCATCGCCTTGTCGACGTTGGGCGTGGGGGTCTTGGCCATCAGGAACCTAGGAGAGCAGCGAACTCGTTGGTGGATTTCTGTTTGTTGCCGCCGATCAGGCGCGTCCGGCTGGCCGGGTCGAGCCCGAGCAGTGAACCGAAGGTCACCATCTGGCGCATCGTTTCGTTGGCGGCGGTCAGGGCCGGGTTCTTCATCGGCCCGCCCTGGGCGCCCTCCACCACGATGCCGTGGGTGTTGATCGATTCCTGCGCCAGGCGCCAGTTGCCATATGCCGTGCAGAAGGCCTCGACGTTGTGCAGGTCGGTGAGCGCCAGCACGTTCTCGCGAAGCAATTCGGGAATGATCATCTTCCACATGTCAGCCGCTCGGTCGTTCAACCACTCGGGCGGATCGACGTTGGTGACCGTGGAGAACTGGGGTTCGGCCTTGTTCAAGGCCCGCTTGCCGGGGTTGCCGGCGAGCTGTTTCTTGGCCGTGGGCTTGGGCTTGCGACCTCGGCCAGCGACCGCCGCTGTGCCGCCCATGGCGCTACTCCTGAATTTTTAATTTCGCGGGCGTGAAAAATTGACGGGGCGGACGGTGTCCGACCCTATAGCCCTGGACTTTTGACCAACCCCCACCCATAGGCCAAGCCTATATCGGGGCTGTGACGTGCTACAGATTGGGCCGCCGGCCTGCTGCTGACTCGCGCAGCGTCTTGACCCGATGGCAGTCATGGTTGATGGCCGCCAGGTTGTCCGGGATATCGCTGCCGCCTTGGGCCAGGGCCACGATGTGGTCGACCTCGTGCGCTGGCCTGACACGGCCCAGATGCTTGCAGTCCTCGCACTGGCAGAGGTAGCCATCACGCTTCAGCACCTGCTCGCGCATCCGTCGCCAGGGCCGACCACCACGACCAGAGCCTTGCCTGCTGGCCCAGGCCTTGGCCTGGTCGGCGTGCTCATCGCAGTAGCCACCAGCGTTACGGGTCAGCGCGTTGCAGCCGCGGGCGCGGCATGGCTTGTTGGGTCGCAGCGCCATCAGAGGGGCTTCCCTGCCAAATCAAAGCGAGGGCCATCGCGTTCGCCGCCGTCGTCCTGCTGGTCGGCCAGGTAGTCGACCATCTCGCGGTTACTCTCGGCCAACAGCCTGTTGCTCTCGGCCAGCTCCAGCATCGCCTGGGTCTGGCGTGCCAGTGCTGCGATCAGCTCCTGGTGCTCGGTCATTTTCCATCCCATCCCAGCTGCTGAAGGTCGCCTTCGATACGCTTAATCCGCTGGCTTATCAGATCAAGCACTGGACGTCGCGCAACATTCACCATCTCGTCATCCTGATAGCTGCCGTTGACGGCAACAGAGAAGCCGCCTTTTCGCTCAGCATCGTCGCGCAACTTCTTCAGCCGGTCGCGCTCGGAGAACAGCTGCTGGGCCAGCTTGATCTGCTGCTGGTTCATCCCCTGCCCCTCCGCCGCTCGCTGCCATCCCAACGCTCGAAGCCCGCCGGCCAGATCTTAGCTACGTTGCCGCGGGCCTGGACGACCAGCGCCAGGCTTAGGCCATAGAACGCCGTGTTGTACCAGGACACTACCGGCAGATGATGTTCGAGGATGATGCGGGCGGTGATGCTCATGAACTGCATCCCGGTGACAGCGCACAGCGCGAAGGCAATCACCGATACGCCCAGGCGGTACCGTGAGTCAGGATCGGGCCGGTAGACGAAGCCGATCATGATGAAGATGCCAGCGCAGAACAGCGCCTGCAGGATAGTGGCCATCGATCAGCCCCCTTTACCAAAACGAATGGTGAGCACCCAGCGCAAAAAGCGCGGCATAGTGCCCGTTTCAACCCATTCGACCAGGCCGGCAAGGAAGACTACACAAACGGCGCCGCAGGCCATGGCCACCAGGCCGGTGGTTCTCGTCCAGTCCTGTCCGATCGCCTCGGCCGCCGCGAAGTAGCCACCGATCCAGCCAACGAACAGGTAGCCCACACGCCGAAAGAAGGGCATGTCCTTGGCGAAGACCACGTAGAAGAAGGCGCCACCGAAGGCTCCAACCAGCGCAGCCGGATCCAGATCGGGGAACACTGCACCCAGGCCCAGACTGGCGAACAAGCCGGCCAGCCCGATGCTCGTGGATGAGGGTTCGCCCATTTCATTACTCCAAGAAAGCAGAAGGCCCGCAGGGCGGGCCATGGTGGGGGCAGCAGGCAGGACTAGAAGGTCCAGATGACTATCTGCGGCGTGCTGAGGCTGATACCTCCTTTGCTACGCGGCTTTCCTTTTTGAATAGTCGGCGTGAAGCCAAAGCGTGCCCAAATAGGCTCTTGAGTAAGCACACTGAAGCAGCCGTTGTCGGTGAGCATCGCGTAGGCGTTGGGATTACCGGCAGTCTGGCTATTCCACAGCGGCCGGCCTTCCCTAGAATTGTAGATGACGAAGTTGCCATCTGGCTGCATGACCGCTTCATCACCGCCTTGGTTTTGCGTACCCGAGTTCCATACAGGAGCCGAATTGGCATCGTAGACAACCAAGTTACCATCGCCTTGAAACACAATTCGCTTATCCCCCGCGTGATACTCCCGGCCTTGGTCCAGACGGGTTCCCGGGGCAAAGCTAACAATGCCGCGAGCATCAGGCACTACCGCACGACCCGCATCGCTCTGCCAAAGCGGCTTGAATACCGTCAATACGATATTTCCATCGTCTTGCAGTACGCAATACACGCGATACCTGTCCTCAGCTGGATAGGTGGAAGGCGACGCATTCCACTGCCGCTTGCGCATGTAGTCCGTCACTTCCAAAGTGCCCCGGTTATAAGCGCTGGATGTGCCCTTGCCAGTATTCAGCTTGATCGTCTGGCTATAAGGAACATCTTCGTTTGCAGCCCAAATCGCCTGATCCCCCTGATAGAGCGCCAGATTCGCGTCGCTCTGGAAAACCAAACGGTACTGCCCATTCGGAGACTGTAGGTATTGACCTACAGACATCACTTGAAAAGGGGGCAGCATCGCGTTGCCGTTATCAGCGAAGGGAGAGTAAGTTTCAGCCATGATAGTTAACCTCTGAGTAATGATGGTTTCAGCGTTTGGTCGCTGGAAATGTCGCTCAGAGGCGATTGCTCGAGGCTCTTGGCCTTCACATGATTCAATGTCCCGCAGCGGGAACACTTGATCTGGAGCTCGGTGAACTCACCCACGCGGGCGAGTAGTCGGTTGCACTGTCCGCAACGGCAATCTTTCAACATGGTCTGCAAAGCCTCGTTCTGCTAGGCTCCGCCACGCTCGCGCGAGCAGGGGGCCTTGGCTGGCTTGCAGGTACAGACTGCAGGTTGGTGGCCGCCGGCGGTGCTCGTAACACCGTCAGTGGTCGCCCTCTTTTTCCTCCAGATACGCAAAAGCCCCGCACATTGGCGGGGCTTCTGTTTTTGGAGCACGCATAAAAAAGCCCGACTCAGTGGCCGGGCTTTTAAGTCGAATCTTATTTACGCGCAGAATCGACAAGATAGGGAAATATTCGCTCAACCGCTCACAGACGTCAAGCGGCAATGTGAGCTAGTAGCCCTTCTTCTGTTAGCACTGCCTCGGCCCGACGAAGCGCCTGAGTCACCAGCTCCTCGCAGCGCTTGCCAATGCCCCCGCGCCACCGGCGCCGGGTCTGTTCAGGGCGTGCATCCGGGTCCCAGGCGTTCATGCAGTAGAACGCCTTCGGCAGAACGATCATGTCAGTGGACCGACGCCCCTCTACCCCGCGCAGCTCTGGGATCGCCCAGGCGGTGACCGCCTTCGATACGAACAGGCGCGGCGCTGGGGACTCGATGCGCGGGATGACGAAGCCGATGGCGTCCACCTTGCGCGCCTTGTGGGTGCTGTACTTGGCCACCAGCACGGCCCAGTCCAGGGCGGACAGCTGACGATGCAGCCGGGCGTGCAGCAGGCAGTCCATGTCGCGCTGCTCCTGGGGGCTAAGGCCGCTACCACCGCGCGCCTCCGGATAGCCGGCGTCGTACAGCTTCTGCCAGGCCTGCTTGCTGGTGTTGTCGATGGTCTCGGCGGACAGGCAGCGGACGACTGCGCTCAGGGTGTCACGGTAGTAGCTCATGGTCAGTCTCCGGTGAAGTGCGAGCCGTGCGGGCCGCGGCGGTTGCTCGATTCGTAGGGCTGCATCCGCTGCAGGGTTGCTACCTGGCTTTCCAGCCGGGCGATGTAGGCACGCATCTGGAATGGTGCGTCGTCCTTGCCAAGGGACTCACCAGTGGCGGCATCGACGAAGCCAGCACCGTCACAGGCCGCACACTCAACGTCGTAGAACAGCGGCTTCACGACTCCTCGCCCGTAACATGTCACGCAACGCGAAATCGGCTTCACCTTCCGTTTCAGGTCAGGCCCGTGCTTCTTGCGCATTGGCCCTCCGGTCGATCTCCTTCTGGATGTCTTCCATCTCGCCGAGGGCGTGTGACATGTCACGTTGGGCTTTCTGCTCTCCGGCCTTGTTGACGCTGGAGCGGTCCTTCCAAATGCGGCCACCAAGGCGAGAGCCAGGGCGGCGGGCCGACTGGTAGCCGCGGCAGGCGTGCGCGGTGCTGGCGGCGTTCGTGTAGAGCGACTGCAGCACCATCTTCCGGCGGCGCAGGTCGTCATCAGTCGCGTCGGCCATGCGCTGGGCAGCCAGGGCGCGCATCTGGCCGATCAGCTCCTGGGCATTGTCCGGGGCCGCCTGGTGCGCTTCGTCGTGATGGCTCAGGAAGACCATCATGGAGTGGCCGAGGATCTGACGGGCCAGGCCGGCCAGGTCTTGTGCTGGGTGGTTCATGCCAGGATCTCCTGAATCTCAACCGATACCGTGCCGCCGGCAGTAACCGGGCCGCGGACAATGCGCAGGTCATCGATCTGGCTGTCATCGACCCAGGCACCGCCATGTGTCAGCGCGTCGAGCAGCCCCTTAAGCATGTTGTCCAGGTCGCGCAGACGACGATCTGGCGGGCAGGCCGTGATGACCACCTGAAGGCGCCCTTCCCTGCGCTTTAATCTGGCCACAGCGCATAGCTGGGTCACGGCGCGGCTGTACTGGCGACCTTTCTCGCTGATAAGCGTCTTGGCCCCGACTCGGCGGTAGTAGGTGTTGTTGCTCGGCGGCCATGGCAGGACGATTCCGGTCATGCCGCCCCCTTGATCGTCATCAGGCCCTGGCTGATCCAGATGGCCTGGGTCTCGCCCAGGGCCCGGATCACGTCGCGCTGATCCAGCTCACCCTGACGCCGGCCGTCGAGCAGGTCGTGGCAGCAGCTGCAGGCGAACACGGCCATGTTGTCCGGGCTCTTCAGACCCATGCCCTTCTGGCCGCAGGCGACGTGAGCAAGCACCGTGGTCTCGGGGTTGAAGTTGCAGACGCCCGGGATACGCAAGGTGCATTCTTGGCCACGGGCGCTGTCGCGAAGCTTCTTGGATTGGGCGCGGCTCATTGATCACGGCCCTCCCCGTCGCCCAGCCAGTCGCCGATCGGTCGACGCGGTGCCGGCGCCTTTCGCTCGCGCTTAACCGGCTGGGCCAGCTCCTGCTCACGGAAGTGGATGTAGGCCTCGGTGTGCTGGACCTTGGGGTCCATGCCGCTGCCGCGGCAGAAGCCCTGGTCATAGGCCAGGCGGCGGGCTTCGGTCATCTCTGCTTCGGTGAACATCATGCTACGTCGGCCTCCGGCCAGATGATGCGCGCCGAGGTCAGCGCCTCGTCGCGGGTTACTTGGGCGCCGACCATTGCGAACGGCGGGCGACCTGGGAGCAGAACGAACCAGCAGGCCTTCATGCAGCACCTCGGCGGGCGCTGTCCCACTCGAACAGGAGAACGAAGCCGCCACCCTCGCGCAGCCGGTCAGCGGTGCGGTCACCTACGCTCGCCTCGAACTTGGTGGCGCAGAGGTTCGAGACCAGGACGGTCGGCTTCATCTCCTCGTAGCGCTTGTTCACCACCTCGAAGATGCTCATGCGCTCGAAGTCGTTGTCCCGGCTGGCGCCCACCTCGTCAATCACCAGCAGATCCGCCTGGGCGAACAGCTCGATGGCCTGGGCCTCGGTGTAGGTAGCGTCGCTGCCGAAGCTGCCCTTGATGTGCTGGCATATGCGGCTGACGGTGGTGTAGATCGCCGTGGCGCCGTGCTCGCGGATGACGTGCTGGGCGACTGCGGCGGCCAGGTGGGTTTTGCCGGTGCCGGTCTTGCCCAGCAGCAACATGCAGCGGCCACCCTGGGCGTTCTCGGTGAACTGCTCGGCGTAGCGGCGGCAGGAGGCCAGGGCCTTCTTCTGCTCGGCGGTCTCGGCGCGGTAGCTTTCGAACGTCTTGCCGGTGAAGCGCGGCGGGATCATTGCGCTACCCAGGCGGCGCTCCAGCTTGGCCACGGCGCCCTGGCGGCGCTGGGCTGCCCACTCCTCCGCCTCGCGCTTCTCGCGGGCGTCCTCGGCACAGGCCGGGCAGCCAGAGCGGCGCTCATCGCGAAAGACCTGGGCCTCGTAGGCGCCATGGCGATCGCAGGTGGCTTGTTCCTGGCCGACGATGCCCGCCAGGCGCTGGGTGCGTTCGAGCAACGAGTTAAAACCGGTAGGTGCCATCGCCATTGGCCTCCAGGTCGCGGGAATAGTCTTGGTCGTTCAGGCCGACGTGGCGGCTGGGCAGCTGGCGGACGTTGCCGCCATGGGCCTTCTGGTTGCGGATCCAGTTGCGCCAGGTGGCGAGCCAGTCGAGCTTGCAGGCGTCCTTGCCAGCCTTGGCATGCCAGAAGTCGGCGAAGGTGGCGCCGATGGCGCGGACCTGCTGCTCGGTGAACTCGGGCCGCTCAGCGAGAGCCCAGGCTGCCCAGTCTTCAGGGAGCGCCCAGTCCTTCGGCAGGCGGCTTGCCCGGGGCTTGGCTTGATCGGTCTCGGGATTGGCTTCGGCCTGGTGTTGCGGCGCTGCGGAGCCAGCTCTTGGCTCTTGCTCTTTCTCTCTCTTCTCTACATCTTCTCTAGGTAACGCATCGCTAACGCTGCGAGCGTTACCTTTACCGTTAGCAGCCTTGTGGTTGGCTACGCGCTTGGCCGTGAGAAGCCTGTTCTTGGCGGTTTTCCCGTTGTGGCGCTCGAAATTGGGGATGCTGATGACGCCGTCGTCCTCAACCATCCAGCCGACCTTTCGCATCAAATCGCAGAAGCCAGTAACGCCTACCAGGCGATCCAGTAACCGCTTGCTAACGCTCGGAGCGTTACCTTCGGAGGTCTGCTGATCGAACCAACCCCACACGCGGAGCAGCTTGCCTACCACCGCGTCGGAATCGATGTTGGCTTCATCAGCGATCTGGCACACCTCAGGCTTGTCCAGGGTGGTCAGCTCGAACTTGATCCAGTCACCGGCCATGGCGCTCTGCCTTGCCGCTTGAAACTGCAGCGAAACGATTCATAATGGTCACCTGTTTAGCGTTACTTCGAAGCCCGGTTGCCGCCGGGCTTTTTCTTGTCTGCGATTCACGTACTGGACGGAATCACAGCTATCCCGCGTGACTGCTGGCGCAAGGCCATGACGCGGATAATGGGTTCCATGGTCAGGACGCCAGACGCGCAGCTTTCCGAGCGCGCTTCACGGACTCCGCATAGAGCGAGTCGATAGCCACACCCACCGAGTAGCTGGGGTTGGTGATCTGCTTCGAACGAATGCGGAAGATCGTCGAGATGTCGCAGCCAGCGCGCTTGGCAATGGCCTTGTAGGTCAGCCCGGCGGCGAACAACGCATCCAATTTCTGGGAGAGGTCAGTAGCGCTCATGGCTTACTCCTGGATCGGTATGCACATGATCATGCACTAGTGCATAAACGTCAATGCACCGCGCTATTGAGTTATGCACCGGCTAGGGACAGCATTGCACCCATGCATAAAACAGTGGACAAAATCCTTCGCCATCTCATGGATCAGCGAGGGATCAATCAGACCGAACTGGCTCGTCAGACTGGCCTCAACCAGTCGACGCTATCCCGCATCCTTGGTCCGAAAAACATCGCGAAAGGCATCAAGGAGCCGACTGATAAGCAGGTCAAGCCGCTGGCGGACTTCTTCGGGATCACCACTGATCAGCTTCGTGGCCACTCTCCCCTACCGGGCGATACTGAGCCCGCGCCGGAAGAGAAGGTGCGCAAGCTCTCTGACCTCGTCAATGAGATGCTGCTGAAGCATGGCAAGGGGCTTCCGGAGGAGGCGCGCCAGCGTATCCAGGCCGCCGCCGAAGACCAGCCAACGGTCGCTGCCGAACGCGGCAATGTGATCACCGCCGACTTCTCCCGGCCTGGCGCCGTGGGTGACGAGATCCGCATCCCCCACTACGACGTGCGCGCGGCCATGGGCGGCGGGCAGATCCCGGCCGACTATGTCGAGCTGCTGCAGGATGTCACCGTCAGCCAGGAGCACCTGCGCCGCCTGGGCGTGGACTACGAGAGTCCGTACCACCTGAAGCTGATCACCGGCTGGGGCCAGTCGATGGCGCCGACGATCCAGGACAAGGATCCGCTGCTGATCGACGTCAGCATCACCGAGTACACCGGCGACGGGATCTACCTCTTCAACGAGGGCGAGTACCTGTTCATCAAGCGGCTGCAGTTGGCCGATGCTGAGCGATTCGAAGTGATCTCGGATAATGAGAAGCACAAGGATCGCCAGGTGAGGAAGGAAGACATCTACATCCGGGGGCGCATCCTGCTGGTTTGGAACGCACACCGCGTTTGAAACGGTAAAGTGCGTCAGGTCCCGAGTTGCCTTGTACTTTTTGGCTTCACAAGCGCTGACTTGACCCCGCTCGTGCGCAGCGAAGGCAACCCTGTTGCGTCTACATCGGGGGGCAGCGCTCCTTTTGCCGTGCCAGGGGAGATCTAGGTCCATAGCTCTTCTTCCTCCGTAGCAAAAAAATAGAGCCGGGTGCCTGTGAAAACGTCTAAACCGCAGCCTTCAAGCAACCAGAATTTGGAGCAGCAGGAACCGGAACATCCGTCTTAGACGAATTTCTTGACCTAGATGCTCTCTGCGGATACGTTCAGAACAATTTTTGCGTTTTTGAGCTGAAGTCATGTCACACATCAAGCGGCCTAGGAAAGTCGGGGATATCTTGAAAGAGAAGTCTGGCGATCTCCCAAGATATTTTGGTAAGTACAAAGCTGTAGACGAAAAGGGACGCTATCTCCATTGGCACGATATCCGTCATCGCGTTCAAAATGGCGACGACGCCGAGCTCGCATGGGCTGTAATCAAGCTATCAAGGCAGTCTCTTTTAAAGCCTATAGAGCTGAATGCCGAAACCGGACACCCCTTTCAATTTTGTCTTCCTGACTCATCTCAAAACATCCTACACAAAATAGATAGGCTAAACGCAGAAATAGGCGCGAATTTGGATACCGCACGCACCAGAGCGAGCGATATATATTTAGTTGAATCTTTGATGATGGAAGAGGCCATCTCAAGTGCACAACTGGAGGGGGCAGCAACTACTAGAAAAGTTGCAAAAGAGATGCTTGAAAAAGAGCGCCCACCCGTCAATGACGATGAAAGAATGATCGTCAATAACTTCATATTAATGAAGCAAGCAAAATACAATAAAGACCAACCACTCACTATCGAACTCATCAGGCGTTTTCACACTGACGCTACGCGTGGAGTAGAAGAAGAACACTCGTGTCCTGGAGAAATCCGGAAGAGTAATGACATCTATGTCAAAGGGAGGGACGAGGAAATTGCTCATCAGCCTCCTGACCAAAAGCTCTTGCTGTTCAGACTTGAAATGCTTTGTGATTTTGCTAATACGAATCATGACGGAGAGGATGGGCGGACGTTCATACATCCTGCTGTGAAAGCGATTATCTTGCATTTTATGATAGGCTACGAACACCCGTTCAATGATGGAAACGGTAGAACGGCCAGATGCCTATTCTATTGGTATATGCTTAAAAGTGGATACTGGGCATTTGAATATATCTCAATTAGCAACCTGCTAAAGCAGGCACCTACCCAATACGGCGAGTCGTATCTTTTCACTGAAAACGACGACTTTGACCTCACATATTTTATTTGCTATCAACTGCGGATTATAGAACGCGCCATCAATGACTTCTTGACTCATATCGAGACCAAAAAGAAAGAATTCTATGAAATAATGGCTTTCATAGATCAGGCGGGTTACAGCAAAGATTTAAGCTTCCGGCAAATTCACTTACTTAAAAAGGTCCTGCGTAATCCGGGACGAGTGTTCACTGCAAAAGAAGTAAAAAATGAGTTTGATGTATCCGAAGGTACAGCGCGGGCGGACTTAGAAAAACTCGCCTCTCTCAAATTCATGGCAAAAACAAAAGAAGGGAAATCTTACCTTTACGTAGCACGTAGTGATGCCCAGTCAAGAATAGCCAAAAGCAAGGTCTCTAAAAAAAGAACGAAGCCGCAAATGACAATTTGAGAAACTGCGTTTTTGTTCATAGACAAGTCGGCGAAGTTGAAAGACATAGGTCGTCTCATGATCTGATGCGGGCGCCTTGATACTGCTCAGGGCGCCCGAGGCCTTTCCATTCAGCGGGTCAGCAGTTGACCTGCTCCACGCTCACCTCTCCTTCGTCCGTCACCTCTCGGGCATCCGACTCCCACCGGATCGTCACGTCGCCGTCGTCTTCAAAGGTCACGTCCAGCTCGGCCGATTCCGCCAGGCACTCCAGCACCAGTTCCCATACATCGTCCGGATCGGTATCGAGCTGATGCACCCTTACCCGTCGCTCAAGCTGAGCCTTGGGTGACGTAATCATGTTCGAGATGCGGATGGACAGGCGTTCCTGGGCGGACATTGTCGGTTTGGCGGGCTTGGACATGCTGTGACCTCCTTCACAAGTATACTGTATGGATAGACAGTAGACCAAGCGGAACGATGCCTCAAGGGAATATTCTCAGAAAAATAATGCACTGGTGCATTGACTACATAATTGCACCAGTGCATATTTTATCCACGGCAGCGCAAGCCGCCCCGGGTAGCGATCAGGAGACCCAGGGCTTGAAGCCGACCTCCTGAGATGGGACGCCTCCCCCAAGGTGTGCAGCGTAAAGCACCGAAATGGAGAGCCGCCGGCACACCAGCGCGGGCGGCTGTTGGGATCTCAGATCCCCCGAACAAGTAGTCGCCCAGCCGGCGGTGGCGCGTAACACCGGCATAGCAGTTTTCCTCGCTGGCCTTGGAGATAGGGCCAGCCGGGAAGACAACCGAGGACACCGCAATGGCACGAACGAAGCGCACGAACTACGCGAAGGTGAAGATCTGGATGGAATCCATGACGGCTGACATCGAGGGGTCAATCGCCGGCGTAGCAATCGAGACTTTCCAGGCGATCCCTACTGCAGCACTGCAGCAGAAGGTCCTGGCGAAGCTGACTGAAGCTCACGCCAAGCGCCTTGAGCGTGAAGCCGCGGCACCCGCCGAAGCCTAAGCATCACTGACTGGCCTTCCCACGAGGGCCAGACGGGATGCCAACCGAACAGGAGGCCGACATGGCCAACGATCTCACCCCGCGCCAGCTGCAGACCCTGCAGGAAGTGGAAGCCTTCCTGTCGGCCCACAACTACCCGCCCACCCGCCCACCCGCGCCGAGCTGGCCGAGCTGATGGGCATGGCATCGCCCAACGGCGCCCAGGAGCACCTGGCAGCGCTGGAAGAAAAGGGATTTCTCACGCTCACCCCCAACACGGCCCGAGGGATCAGGCTGCTGAGGAGCTCGTCATGAACCAGCACTACGTCGCCTGGCTGCGCGCCCAGATCGAAGCGGCCACGCCGGCCACCCTGCACCTGAACATCCTGCCGCACGTTGAAGACCTCGCGGCCATGTACCGGCGCGAGATGCAGCAGGCCTCCACTCCCGGCCTGAAGCTCTACTTCCAGCGCACGCTGGCGGGCTTCGAAGAACTCCTCAACCAACACCAGTACCACGCCGCCGCGGCGTAAGGATCCACACCGTGATCGAATTCGGGCAATGGCAAGGACGCCTGGGCATGGGCTTGGCTCCCCGAGAACTGGAATGCGTGATGGGCCTGGCCAGCGGCCTGACCCACAAGCAGATCGCCCGTGACATGGCGATCGCTCCCATGACCGTCACCAAGCGGGTCAGCAGCGCCATGTTTAAGCTGGGCGTGCAGCGCGCCCCGCAGCTGGTGGCAGAGGCCATGAAGCGCCAGATCATCAGCCCGCTCTGCCTGATGCTGGCCGCCCTGGTGGTTGCCCATGCCGCCCTCGATGAAGACCCGATGCGCCGCGACCGCCGCGCGCCGGAGCGCCGCACCGCCCAGGTCCGGATGATGCGCCGCGCTGAAGCCCCGGAGATCTACGCATGACCACACCGAAGACTGCCGCCGAGCGGAAGGCTGACCAGCGAAAGCGCGAGGCCGAGCGCCTGGCCGCCCTGGGTCACCAGGTGATGCCGTTCGAGATGTATCAGGGCACCGCTCAGGCGCTGGACCGGCTGTGCGCCGCCGGCGGTTTCGAGCAGCGCGCCGAGGTCATCACTATGCTGATTCATGCCGCTGACAAGATTGCTCAGCGTGACATGTCACGTTTCATTGAATTGATGTCCGCCCCCAGCGGCAAATGATCTTGGAGAGAGTCATGAAAGACCTTACCGCAACCATCATCACCATCGCGCTGATGCTCAGCAGCTTCGGCGCCTGGGTGACCCACCTCTACCGCTGCTTCACCGAGGAGCAATGGGGCTTCCTGATCGGGGGCGCCATCTTCTTCCCGGTCGCCATCGTCCACGGCGTGGGCGTCTGGTTCGGCTTCTGGTGATCTAGCCCCGACCTGGCGGGCCGCCCCGGCGGATACCCAGGAGCGCCAGCCGGCGGAGCGCACATCACCGGCAGCCTGGCATTGGTCACCAGCTTCTACCTCCGCCGAGGGCCAGGCCGTATTCCCCACGTCACGGGGACTGCATCGGAAAGGGGTGAATACGTGGCCCTTGGGTAGCGTGACCTGCTGGGGCGAGCATGAATCGCCTGCGAGCTGGAGATAAGCACCGGCCACCCCTTTCCGATGCAGGAAGACGGAGTCGCGCCAGTTAGCACACAACAGGCACTGGCACTGCATCACCGCCGGCCACGGTTCAACCCTGAAGCCGGCATCCATTCCCCGCGCCGCTCGGCGCCATCCCGGGACCATCATCATGATCACCCTACCTATCATCGGGCGTAGCCCGGCGGCAGTGATTTCGCGTGCCCGCATGCTGGGCTTCGAGTGCTGGCCCTATCGCGCCGAGCGCCGCGCCAACGGCGCCTGGGTCCACTACTATCGTAAGGCTGACCAGAAAGCGCCAGCTTGGTTTACCGCGACTAACTCGCTGCGCGCGGAGGTCTCTTAATCACCCCCATACTCGCACAATAACTCTAGCCCTAAGAAACGGACCGAGTTAGCCAACCGGTCCAATGGCAGCCATTAGTTTCAACCCCCTACAAACACGGTTAGCGCGACCAAATATTTAGAGCAAAAACTGGCAACCCCAGAAACAGCGCCTCCAATGATAGCTTTTTTTATGTAGCCCTCATTTTCTTTTGATGCCGCCGCCAAGTCGTTTTTATCGCCACGTGTAATATTGGTATGCGATATTTCCGTAGTGCTATCGACAAAATTTTCGACCATCCCGCCAAGAGAGCTAAGAATCTTCCAGCCGACAAAAACCAGCAACGCCGCAGATATAGAGAACTTAGCTAATATTTCGAGATTGCCATTATCGTCCAGCACTTTCGGTATCACACCAAATAAACCCCAAGCCATGAAGGCTAGACCTAAGTAGCGAAATAGCACAGGAATGAGAGACGATCTCTCGCGAAGAGCTTTGAGAGCTGCGCTTTTCTCTCCTACAGCCAAACCGGTCAACCAAGCATCCAACGCAGACATTACTGATCGTGCGACGGCAAAATCAATATATTCCACTTTAATTTCAACAGTCTTCGTTGAAAACAGGTTTAGCAACTGTGCCGGAACTCCAGCAGGAAGCTCGTTCCTCATTTTGCGCCGAAGGACCAAGCTATTTGAACAGCGTATAGAAATTATATAATTCTGAGGCTGCTGGGTTTGCGGAAGCACTATAGCAACGTGATATTTAAAATAGATACTTTCAGTCGCCGAACTGTTCGCCCCTACGCTACGCGCAAACTGTTCGTAAGAGCTATATACCCCTTTCTCACCACCTTCATGATAAATATTATAAACAGCAGAAAGACCAGCTACTTTATACTGCTCTAACAATTGGCGGAACATGGTGTCGAGCTGATAGAGGTCGTCCAACTCAAGTCTTATAGGCTTATTTGAAGTCCTTACTATTTCCTCACTTTTTCCAGTAAACATTGCGTACACATGTTGAAATTGCTGCATAGACAGAGACGTCTGCCCAGAATTATCAACTACAACTTTGTTTGCATTGTCACCGCTTTCAATAATTAGATTGCTCATCACCTGCTTCCTGCAACTGCCTACAAATGTGCAAGTAGATATCGGCGAAGCGAGCAAAAGGTTGAGGCCCATTTTCAACCCTCTAACTTCCCGAATGCCTATGCTGGCGTGCCTACCCTGAGCAACAGCCTATGAACGCCCCGATCTACTGCCGTACCAGCGGCCAGCGCGTCGGCACCTGCGCGTGCCTCCGCTGCACTCCCCCACCACCCCGCGAGGACGCCTAGCCACGCGCGTTTTCATGAAGACCTTCGACATGCGGAGGCTATCGAGCATCTGTGACATCTGCGGCAAGCCCAGGACCAAGGGCCAGGGCGCCGCCAATCACCGGAAGTGCTCGAAGCTCCGCCAGCAGATGAACATCGCCAAGCACGCCAGCTGAGGTGCTCCATGAGCCTGAAACCGCAGATCATCGAAATGCTGCTGGCCGGCCGCAGTGACCAGGAGATAGCAGGCGCACTGGGCTGTGCGTTGAGCTACCCGAAGATGCTTCGGCTGGAGATCGGGATGCGCCCACCGCGGCAGGCACCGATGCGCGACGCAATCCTGGCGTACTTGCAGGCCAATCCGGGCGCGACTTGTGCCGCCGCAGCGAAGGCGCTGGGGACCCACTACGAAACAGTCAGCCGCGCCCGGTCCTGGGCCGCGAGACGCAAGCCCGCCTGAGCCCCTCCTAACCCCTACCCCATTGAACCTGCGCCCAGCGCGGGATGAGGACTTTCATGTCTACGGAACATATCGATTGGACCAGCGCACCGGAAGGTGCAACGCATTTCAGCCCGCTCAATGACGAGCAGCCCTGGCGCATGAAAGACGATGGGGATTGGTATGGATGGAACCCTGACGAAGAAAACTGGGTGGAGGTCGAAGATCCAAGACCCGATTTGTATCTGGCTGCGCCTGTAGATTCGTGGCCAGGCGATGGCCTACCGCCGGTTGGCATCGTTTGCGAGATGCTGAGCCATGGCGAGGACACCGAGTGGGTAGAGGTAAAGGTCCTTGCTCACGCCAAAATCTGCGGCGATGACCACGCTGTGTTCCAGTACGAAGATCACATAGGCACTAGCGACAACCGTGGCGCTTGCTTCCGGCCTATTCGTACTGATGAGGAGCGGGCGATAGATCGGACTCTGGCCGAGATTGAAGCCCTCTACGCTGACGGCGGACCTGCAGCCATCTTCGACGCCGGCTACCGCAAGGTCGATCCTGCAGGAGCCCAGCCATGACCATCCTCGTACAGCAGCAACTGCGCGAAGCCACCGAGCGCCTGATAGCCGAGGGCGAAAACTGCTGGCCGGCAACGGTGGAGCGCTTCACCGAACTGGCAAACCCTGCCGCCGTCCTGGCCCTGCTGGATGAGATCGACCAGCTCACGGCGGAGAGTGCGCAGCTGCGAAAGGACAAGGACCGCCTCGACCGCGGCTACATCATGACCGGCGTGCCGGGCGTCAATGCCTGCGAACACCGAGGGATGGACCTGCGGGCCGCCATTGATCGAGTGACCCAGCTCGACGAGCAGCGGGCCCAGCGTCAGGCGATGACCAAGGAGCAGCCATGAGCGAATTCATCAAGGTGAAAACGGCCGAGCTGCATGGCGCGGCGCTGAACTGGGCCGTGGCAAAGGCTACCCAGGCGGAAGAGCTGAAGGTTACCGGCTCTGGCCGGGTCAGCTGCATCTACGAGGTGGCGCACAGGGAGGGCTGCTGGACGAACGACTATTGCCCGTCCACGGAATGGTCGGAGGGCGGACTGTTGATCCAGGCTCAGCGCATCAGCCTGAGCGGGCCCGGCTGCATGGGTGGGCAGTGGTCAGCTCACATCGATACAGGCTCATTCGGCGGCAGCCGCTACTGGTTCGGCGATACCGCGCTGATGGCAGCTTGCCGGGCTCTGGTGGGAACCATGACAGGCGACAGCATCAGCGTGCCGGCAGAGTTGGTGCCATGAGCCGAATAGCACCCGCAATCGGCTCACCTGATGAGCTAATCCACTAGCGATAGACCCGCCATTCCCTATCATCCCGCACCGCTGGCCGCCGGCCGGCGCGAAGAGGTATTGCCCATGGAAAGCGAAATCCTTTCCGATGAAGAGCTGGCCGAGATTACCGGCTACAAGGCCAGAGGTTGGCAACGCCGATGGCTCGATGATCACCGCTGGCACTACGTCGAAAGCCGCGGCAAGAGGCCACTGGTGGGTCGCCTTTATGCCCGGCAGAAGCTTGGCATTCTTCCAGTACCTGGAGCCTATCAGCCTCCTCCACTACCGGCCCAGACCTGGACCCCGGACCTCTCCCGAGTGAAATGAGATGCGCCCTAGAAGCAAGGAGAATCGCGACCTGCCGCCGGGCGTCTACCGGCGAAAGCGGGCCAGGAAGAACGGCAAGGTCTGGGTGGCCTACTACTATCGCGATGCTGCCGGAAAGGAGATCCCGCTGGGAGGTGACTTGGACATCGCCCGGATGCGGTGGGCGGAGCTGGAAGCGAAGGAGAAGCCACAGGACCTACGGGTGATGCGCTCCATCTTTGATCGGTATGTCCGGGACGTCATCCCCAAGAAGGCGCCACGCACCCAGCGGGACAACCTCGCCGAGCTGCGGCAACTGCGGCCTGTCTTCGACGAAGCACCTATCGACTCCATCACCCCGGCGACGATCGCCCAGTACCGTGACGCCAGGACAGCGAAGGTACGAGCCAACCGAGAGATCGCCACGCTGTCGCACGTGTTCAACATGGCAAGGGAGTGGGGACTGACAGTCCGGGAGAATCCTTGCCAAGGCGTCAGGAAGAACCGAGAGGCGCCCAGGGACTACTACGCCAACGACACGGTATGGGCAGCCGTCTACCAGAAGGCAACGCCAGAGCTGAAGGACGCCATGGACCTGGCCTACCTCACCGGCCAGCGCCCGGCCGATGTGCTGTCCATGCGCTGGGATGATATCGAAGGTGAGTTCCTGACCGTGCAGCAGGGCAAGACCAGCAAGCGGTTGCGCATCCTGCTGCAGGCCAATGGAACGGACAACAGCCTTGGGGCGCTGCTGCGAATGTTCGATGCCCGCTACCCTGTCCGGGTCAGCCCGTTCCTGATCGTCACCGGCCGAGGGCGTCGGCTCACGACATCCATGCTGCGGATCCGCTGGGATGCGGCTAGGGACTTGGCGAAGATCGCCGCGATGGAAGCGGGCGATGCGCAACTGGCGCTTCGGATCGGCCAATTCCAGTTCCGTGACATCCGGCCGAAAGCGGCCTCGGAAATCCTCGACCCGAAGGAAGCCAGCAAGCTTCTAGGCCATACCGAAGAGGACATCACAGAACGGGTCTATCGTCGCCTTGGCGCGATCGCCAGCCCCACAAAATAGGCGGAGTTTCGGAACTGTTCCGAAATAGTTTCGGAACTCCTCCCTTTATACCTGCCCGACGGCCCTTGAAATCCGACCCCTCAGACAGCAAGAAGCCCCGTAAGAACGGGGCTTCGAAGATGGCGGAAGCGCAGAGATTCGAACTCTGGGACCCTTGCGAGTCGGCGGTTTTCAAGACCGCTGCCTTAAACCACTCGGCCACACTTCCGTAAGAGGGGCGCATAGTACCTGATGGCAACACACTGTCAAACACTCGCAAGCGATCCTTAAGCAACATTTGCTATCTTCGGGGTCGTACGGTACATCACACCGTCTATTTAGCTTTGGAGTACACCATGAACGAGCGTCAATACGCCTACAACCCTGCCCTCGCGCAATCTCGGGACGTCAGCCGTGTATTGCGCAACACCTACGCCCTGCTGGCCATGACTCTGGCGTTCAGCGGCCTGGTCGCCTTCGTCTCGCAGCAGATGCGGTTGCCCTACCCCAACATCTTCGTGGTCTTGATCGGCTTCTACGGCCTGTTCTTCCTGACCATGAAGACGCGTGACAGCGGCTGGGGTCTGGTCAGCACCTTCGCCCTGACCGGCTTCATGGGCTACACCCTGGGCCCGATCCTGAACATGTACCTGGGCTTGCCCAACGGTGGCAGCGTGATCGCCTCCGCGGCCGGCATGACCGCCCTGGCCTTCTTTGGGCTGTCGGCCTACGCCCTGATCAGCCGCAAGGACATGAGCTTCCTGAGTGGCTTCCTGATGGCGGGCTTCTGGATCCTGCTGGGCGCCGTGATGCTGTCCTTCTTCGTCCAGATCAGCGGCCTGCAACTGGCCATCAGCGCGGGCTTCGTGCTGTTCGCCGCCGCGGCCATCCTGTTCCAGACCAGTGCCATCGTGCACGGTGGTGAAGACAACTACATCATGGCTACCATCACCCTGTACGTCTCGATCTACAATATGTTCCTCAGCTTGCTGCAGATCTTCGGATTCGCCAGCAACAACGATTGATCATCAGCGGTAGCCCAAGAGGCCCGCTTCGGCGGGCCTTTTTACATCCATGAAATTTGCCATCGTTGTCCTTTCTCCCCCTCAGGCGCCTTCGGCGCGGCGGGCCCTGCGCTTCTGCGAAGCGCTGTTGGCCGGGGGCCACGAACTGTCGCGACTCTTCCTCTACCGCGACGGCGTCCATAACGCCTCACACGCCTCGGTCAGCGGACAGGACGAGTTGGACCTGCCCGTGCGCTGGCGCGAGTTGATCGAACGCCACCAGATCGACGCCGTGGTCTGCATCGCCGCTGCCCTCAAGCGCGGGCTGCTGGACGAGAACGAAGCGCGGCGCTATGAACGGGGTGGCGCAGTGAACGTGCATGCGCCCTGGCAGTTGTCCGGCCTGGGGCAGTTGCATGAAGCGGTACAGGACGCCGATCGCCTGCTCTGCTTTGGAGGCGACTAGCATGGCCAAGAGTACCCTCGTCATCTCTCGTCAGCCGGCGCTGGGCGGTCTGGCTCCTCGCGAGGCACTGGATATCGTGCTGGCAGGTGGCGCCTTCGAGCTGCCCCTGGCGATGCTGTTCGCAGGCCCTGGGGTGACCCAACTGCTGGCAGCCGACAGCACTGCCCTCGAACAGAAGGATCTGAGCGCCAATCTCTCCGCACTGCCGCTGTTCGGCGTCGACGCCATCTATGCGGAAGCCACGGCCCTGCAGCGTCTGGGCATCACGCCCGAGCAATTGCCCGCCTGGGTGACCCCACTCGAACCCGAGGCGTTGGCCACGTTGATCCACGACCATGACCAGGTGATTTCCATTTGACGACTCTGCACCTGTTTTCCCGCTCGCCGCTGACAGAGTCCGATGCCCTGGACGGCTTGACCTGGGTCCGTGGCGGGGACGCCATCCTGCTCACCGGTGGCGCCGTGGAGGCACTGCGCCCGGGTAGCACCGCCAGCCAGGCGTTGGCACGGCTGCCTGCGGAAGCAGGCCTCTACGCGCTCGCGGAAGACGTCCAGGCCCGCCGCCTACATCCGGAGCGTGGCGTGACCCTGATCGATTACCCCACTTTCGTTGACCTGAGCGTGAGCCACGCCAAGGTCATCAGCTGGACCTAGCATGCACTCTCTCGACCTCGACCCCGAAGGCTATCTGCGCGATCTCTCCCAATGGAGTCCCGAGGTAGCCCGGCAACTCGCACTCCAGGAAGGCATCGAATTGACCGAACGCCACTGGCAGGTGCTGCAGGCGCTCCGTGACTTTTATGCGCAATTCCAGCTATCACCAGCCAATCGGCCGCTGATCAAGTACATCGCCCAGACACTGGGCCCCGAACTGGGTACCAGCCTGCAGCTCAACCTGCTGTTCAAGGGAGCGCCGGCCAAGCTCGGCGCCAAGCTCGCCGGCCTGCCGAAACCGGACAATTGCCTATGACCTTCACCACGCCCGAAGAACATCCCTTCGCCGTCTACGTCCGCGCCCTGGGCAAGGGCAAGCGCGGTGCCCGCAGCCTGACTGAAGCCGAAGCCGAAATGGCCATGGGCCTGATCCTCGACGGCCAGGTGACCGATGCCCAGCTCGGCGCCTTCCTCATGCTGCTGCGCCACAAGGAAGAAAGCCCTGAAGAGCTGGCAGGCTTTACCCGCGCCGTTCGGGCGCGCCTGCAGTCTCCCGGCTTCCCCGTCGACCTCGACTGGCCGTCCTACGCCGGCAAGAAGCGGCACCTGCCCTGGTACCTGCTTGCGGTGAAGTGCCTGGCCGGCAGCGGCGTGCGGATCGTCATGCATGGCGGCGGCACCCACACGGGGGGCCGGCTCTACACCGAGCAATGCCTGGGAGACCTGGGTCTGCAGACGGCCAAGGATTGGCAGGACGTCGGCGCCCTGCTCGACCGCGGCCAGCCCGCCTTCCTGCCGCTGGCGGCCTGGATGCCGGCGCTGCAGCGGATGATCGACCTCAAGGCCGAACTTGGCTTGCGCTCCCCGATCCACTCGCTGGTCCGGCTGCTCAATCCCAGTGACGCGCGCTGCATCCTGCAGAGCATCTTCCACCCGGGGTACCAGGAGGTACATCGCGAGGCCAGTCGCCTGCTGCGTGACGACAGCATCGTCATCAAGGGCGAAGGGGGCGAGGTCGAGCGCAATCCCGATGTCATCGCTCATCTCTATGGCACCCGTGGCGGCGAAGCCTGGGACGAAAGCTGGCCGGCGCTGACCGAGCGCCGCCAGGTCAAACCGGAGCGCCTCGATCCGGCGCTGCTGGCCGCCACCTGGCGTGGCGAGGTGGAAGACCCCTATGGCCGTCTGGCGGTCATCGCGACGCTAGCCGTGGCCCTGCGCGCCCTTGGCCAGGATCAGGCGAGTGCCCAGATCGAAGCCGAACGCCGCTGGGAGGCGCGTGATCGCACGCTCTGACGTCGCCGTCGGAACCCAGGGTGGTCACCTGGGTTCCTAACCGCAACGTAGCGGAGGATGACGATATGGGCTTGTTGGTCGATGGGCAGTGGCAGGACCGTTGGTACGACAACGGCGAGGACGGCCATTTCAAGCGGGAAGAGGCCCAGCGCCGTGATTGGATAGCCCGTCCGGAGCAGGCCATTCCGGAAGAGGCCTCGCGCTACGCGCCTGAGGCCGGCCGCTATCATCTCTATGTCTCCCTGGCCTGCCCCTGGGCCCATCGCACCCTGATCTATCGCAAGCTCAAGGGTCTCGAAGACCTGATCGGAGTTTCAGTGGTCAGCTGGCTGATGCGTGAGGAAGGCTGGACCTTCGATCCCGCGCACGGCTCCAGTGGCGACGATCTCTATCAGCTCGACCGCCTGTACCAGCTCTATCAGCGCGACCAGGCCGACTACACCGGGCGGGTCACCGTCCCGGTACTCTGGGACCGCCAACAGGAACGCATCGTCAGCAACGAATCCGCCGAGATCATCCGCATGTTCAATGGCGCTTTCGATGACCTGACGGGAAATCGCCTGGACCTCTATCCGGAAGCCCTGCGCGGACAGATCGACACCCTCAACGAGCGCATCTATCCGACGGTCAACAACGGCGTCTATCGTGCCGGATTCGCTACCACCCAGGAGGCTTACGAAGAAGCCTTCGACGAGGTCTTCGCCACCCTCGACGATCTCGAGCGACTGTTGCAGCAGCAGCGCTATCTCACTGGGGAATGGCTGACCGAAGCCGACTGGCGCCTGTTCACCACCCTGATCCGCTTCGACGCCGTCTACCACGGCCACTTCAAATGCAACCTGCGACGAATCCGTGACTACCCGGCGCTACAGGGCTGGCTCAGGGAGCTTTACCAATGGCCAGGTATCGCCGAGACCGTGGACTTCCAGCACATCAAGCATCACTACTACGGCAGCCATGCCCAGATCAATCCGACCGGCATCGTCCCCAAGGGGCCGGCCCTGGAGCTGGACCTGCCCCATGGCCGGGAGGTCCTGACTGGGGCAGGCATCCAGGGATCGGCCTGAACCTCAAGCCGTGGCCTGGGCGCCTTCGAACCAGGCCAGCTTCTCCCGTAGCGCCACCACTTCACCGACGATCACCAGGGTCGGCGCATGAACCTCATGCTCGGCGACCAGTTGCGGCAGGTCTTGCAAGGTGCCGGTAAACACGCGCTGATTGCTCGTGGTGCCCTGCTGGACCAAGGCCGCCGGCGTCGACGGGTTCTTGCCATGGGCGATGAGCTGCTGGCAGATGGTCGGTAGCCCGACTAGCCCCATGTAGAACACCAGGGTCTGCCCAGGAGCGACCAGGTCGGTCCAGGGCAGATCGGCCGAACCATCCTTGAGATGGCCAGTGACGAAACGCACCGATTGGGCATGGTCCCTGTGCGTCAGAGGAATGCCGGCATAGGCGGCGCAGCCGCTGGCAGCAGTGATACCCGGCACCACCTGGAAGGGAATGCCTTCCGCGGCCAGCTCCTCGATCTCCTCGCCACCCCGACCGAAGATGAAGGGATCCCCACCTTTTAGCCGCAAGACCCGCTTGCCCTCCTGGGCCAGCTTGACCAGCAGCCGGTTGAGATCATCCTGGGGTACGGCGTGCTCGGCGCGCCGCTTGCCAACATAGATGCGATCGGCGTCGCGACGGCACATGTCGAGGATGGTAGGCGCCACCAGGCGATCGTAGAGCACCACGTCGGCCTGCTGCATCAGTCGCAGCGCGCGGAAGGTCAGCAGATCCGGATCGCCAGGACCGGCGCCGACCAGATAGACCTCACCCCGAAAGGTGGCGGTCTCGCTGGTGAGCTTGGCTTCCAGCAGTTGCTCGGCGGCCTGAGGCTGGCCGGAAAAGACTTTTTCCGCGACCTCGCCCTGGAATACCTCTTCCCAGAAGATCCGCCGCGCCTGCAGATCGGCGAAGCGCGTCTTGACCCGGGCACGGAAGCGCTGGGCCAGTTGCGCCAGTTGACCATAGGTGGCAGGAATCCAGCTCTCCAGCTTGGCCCGCACCAGGCGGGCCAGCACCGGGGCATCCCCACCACTGGAAATGGCGATCACCAGCGGCGAGCGATCGACGATGGCCGGGAAGATCACGGTGCACAGCCGCGGCGCATCCACCACGTTGACCGGCAGACCGAGGGCCTGGGCGTCATGGGATACCGCCTCGTTGACGCCGTCATCATCGGTGGCCGCGATCACCAGGCAGTGCCCGGCGAGCTGGTCCGCCGCATAGCGCTCGACCCGACAACTGCCGCCCCGCGCCTCGACGAAGGCGCGTACCTCCGGCTCGATCTCCGGCGCCACCAGGGTGATGCGGGCACCGGCTTCGGCCAGCAGCACGCTCTTGCGCAGGGCGATATCGCCCCCGCCGACCACCAGTACCGGACGGCCATCGAGCTTGTGGAAGAGCGGCAGGTAATCCATCAGCCGATGACCTCGAGGCCGCCCATGTAGGGCTTGAGCACCTCGGGTACGCGGATGCTGCCATCGGCCTGCTGGTAGTTCTCCAGCACGGCGACCAGGGTGCGACCCACGGCCAGGCCGGAACCATTGAGGGTGTGCACCAGTTCGGGCTTGCCCTCGGCGTTGCGGTAGCGAGCCTGCATGCGGCGGGCCTGGAAGTCGCCGCAGTTGGAGCAGGACGAAATCTCACGGTACTTGCCCTGGCTCGGCACCCAGACTTCCAGGTCGTAGGTCTTGGTGGCGCCGAAGCCCATGTCGCCGGTGCACAGCGACAGTACACGGTAGGGCAGCTCCAGGCGCTGCAGCACGGTCTCGGCGTGGCCGGTCAGTTCTTCCAGGGCCTGGAAGGAGGTGCTCGGCTCAACGATGTGGACCATCTCCACCTTGTCGAACTGGTGCTGGCGGATCATGCCGCGGGTATCGCGACCCGAGGCACCGGCTTCGCTGCGGAAGCACGGCGTGTGGGCGGTGAACTTCAGCGGCAGGCGCTTGGCGTCGAGGATCTGGCCAGCGACCAGGTTGGTCAGGGTGACCTCGGCGGTAGGGATCAGGTAGAGGTCGCTCTCGCCTTCCCGGCCGATCTTGAACAGGTCTTCCTCGAACTTGGGCAGCTGACCGGTGCCCTGCAGCGTCTCGGCCTGCACCAGGTAAGGGGTGTAGGTCTCTTCGTAGCCATGCTCGCCGGTGTGCAGGTTCAGCATGAACTGCGCCAGGGCGCGGTGCAGACGCGCGATGGGACCGCGCATGACGGCGAAGCGGGCGCCAGAGAAGCGTGCAGCGGTCTCGAAATCCAGCCAGCCGTGGGTTTCACCCAGGGCGACGTGGTCCTTGATCTCAAAATCGAAATCGCGCGGCGTACCCCAACGGCGCACTTCGACGTTCTCGTCCTCGTCCTTGCCAACCGGCACCGAGGCGTCGGGCAGATTGGGCAGGCCCAGCAACAGAGCATCCAGTTCACCCTGGACACTGTCCAGCTCGCGCTTAGCCTCTTCCAGTTCGCTGCCCATGCGATCGACCTCGGCCAGCAACGGCGCGATGTCTTCACCGCGCGCCTTGGCCTGGCCGATCCCCTTGGAGCGGGCGTTACGCTCGGCCTGCAAGGTCTCGGTGCGGGTCTGCACGGCCTTGCGACGGGCTTCCAGCGACTCCACCAGGCTGACGTCCAGGACGTAGCCACGGGTCGCCAGACGTGCGGCTACCTCCTCGGTTTGGGTGCGAACCAGTTTCGAATCAAGCATGTCCGTGTCTCTTACTTAGGAATGGGGGCAGCAGTGTGGGCGAAGCGTCAGGAACGCCGCCGGCGCTGGCGCGGGCTGGACTGGTCGAGGTCCGCCAGGTGCTGCAGTTTATCGCGGATCTTCAGCTCCAGCCCACGGGGAACCGGCTCATAGTAGCGACGCGGCTCCAGTTCCTCGGGAAAGTAGTCCTCCCCCGCGGCATAGGCTTCCGGCTCATCATGGGCGTAGCGGTATTCGCCGCCGTAGCCAAGGTTCTTCATCAGCTTGGTGGGCGCGTTGCGCAGGTGCAGCGGCACCTCGCGCGAGCCGTTCTGGCGAACATCGGCCAGGGCGGCCTTGTAGCCCAGGTAGACGGCATTGCTCTTGGGCGCGCAGGCCAGATAGACGATCGCCTGAGCGATGGCCAGTTCGCCTTCGGGACTGCCCAGGCGCTCCTGGACGTCCCAGGCATCCAGACACAGGCTCAGGGCGCGCGGATCGGCGTTGCCGATGTCCTCGCTGGCCATGCGCACTACGCGCCGGGCGATGTACAACGCATCGCAACCGCCGTCGATCATCCGGGCGAACCAGTAGAGCGCGCCATCGGGGTTGGATCCGCGCACCGACTTGTGCAGCGCGGAGATCTGGTCGTAGAAGGCCTCACCGCCCTTGTCGAAGCGGCGACGCTGGTCACCGAGCAGGCTCTGGAACAGGTCGGCGTCCAGGGCGCCGCCATCCTCGGCCAGGTCGGCAGCATTCTCCAACAGATTGAGCAGGCGCCGGCCATCGCCGTCGGCGGCGGCCAGCAGCAGCGCCAGGGCATCGTCGGGCAGGCTCAGATGGCGCTCGCCCAGCCCCTTGGCACTGGTCAGGGCGCGATGGGCCAGACCACCGAGGGCCTCGTCATCCAGACTCTTGAGCACATAGACCCGGGCCCGCGACAGCAGCGCATTGTTCAGCTCGAAGGAGGGATTCTCGGTGGTCGCCCCGATAAAGATCAGGGTGCCGTCCTCGACATAGGGCAGGAAGGCATCCTGCTGCGACTTGTTGAACCGGTGTACCTCGTCGACGAAGAGGATGGTACGCCGGCGGTACTGTGCGGCCTGCTGCTTGGCCACTTCCACCGCATGGCGGATTTCCTTGACCCCGGAAAGCACCGCCGACAGCGTTTCGAAGTGGGCATCGGAGACCTGGGCCAACAACCGCGCCAGGGTGGTCTTGCCCACCCCGGGCGGCCCCCAGAAGATCATCGAATGCAGCGCGCCCTGCTCCAGCGCCTCGCGCAGGGGCTTGCCCCGGGCCAGGAGGTGTTGCTGACCCGCGTATTCATCGAGGGTCTCGGGACGCATGCGGGCAGCCAAGGGCTGCCCGACGGGTGCGGTGCTGAAGAGATCCATAGGGATGCGATCACTCCTGGATGACGTCGGCTCCCTTGGGCACCTGGAAGGTGAACTGGGATGCGGCCACCGGTTCGTTGAGCTTGACGTTGAAGAAGAGGATGTTGGTTCTCTGACCAGCGCCGTCGATCAACTGCATGTCGTTGATCACCCCGTTGCGGAAGGACAACCGCAGGCTGTCGAACAGGGTGTCCTTGGTCTTGGGCTTGAGCACGAAGTCGACGACGTTGCCCGCGTCCTTGCTGCTGACGTCGAAGCTACTTTCGATCTTGGAGATGTCACCCGACAGCAGCAGCGCCGGCGTCTGGGTCAGGCGCAGGTCCAGCTTGCGAATGGTGACCTGCTCCAAGTCCGGATCGTACAGCCAGACCTGCTTGCCATCGGAGACCAGCAACTGCTCCTGGGGCGCATCGGAGTGCCAGCGGAACAGCCCCGGGCGCTTGAGGCTCATGTTGCCCGCCGTTTCCTGCAGCCGGGTCCCGGAGCCGTCCAGGGTCAGCTGCGAGAAACGTGCGGTCAGGGTCTGGGCCTTGTCCAGCAGTTGCGACAGGCGACCCACCGACGCCTGGTCGGCATGGGCGGAAACGCTTACGGCAGCCAGGGCTGCCAGGGCAAAGCAACGCAGCTTGTGCATCGAAGTCCTCATGGATATCAGTCTCTCACCGGAGCAGGCGCTGTGACTTCGCGCGAGCCGTTGGTGTTCATGGGCGATACGACACCGGCCATTTCCATGGTTTCGATCATCCGTGCCGCTCGGTTGTAACCGATCTTGAGCTTACGCTGGACCGCGGAGATGGAGGCACGCCGGCTCTCGGTCACGAAGCGCACGGCCTCGTCATAGAGCGGATCATCCTCGTCGCTATCGCCGCCTTCGCCGCTACCGCCCTCGCCACCCGCACCAGCGCCCTCATCCGGGCCGCTGAGGATGTCCTCGATATAGTCGGGCGCACCCCGCTGCTTCCAGGCCTCGACGACCCGATGGACCTCGTCGTCGGAGACGAAGGCGCCATGGACGCGGATCGGCAGACCGGTTCCCGGCGGCAGATAGAGCATGTCCCCGTGACCGAGCAGCTGCTCGGCGCCGCCCTGGTCGAGAATGGTCCGGGAGTCGATCTTGCTCGATACCTGGAAGGCCATCCGGGTGGGAATGTTGGCCTTGATGAGACCGGTGATGACATCCACCGACGGTCGCTGGGTGGCCAGGATCAGGTGGATACCGGCGGCGCGCGCCTTCTGCGCGATCCGCGCGATCAGCTCTTCGACCTTCTTGCCGACGATCATCATCATGTCGGCGAATTCGTCGACCACCACCACGATGGTCGGCAGCGTCTTCAGCAGCGGTGCCTCGTCGTCCATGCTCTCGCGACGATAGAGCGGATCGGTGAGCGGCGTGCCCGCTTCTTCGGCGTCCTTCACCTTGCGGTTGAAGCCGGCGAGGTTACGCACGCCCATGGCCGCCATCAGCTTGTAGCGGCGCTCCATCTCCGCCACGCTCCAGCGCAGGGCATTGGCGGCCTCCTTCATGTCGGTGACCACCGGGCAGAGCAGGTGCGGAATGCCCTCGTAGATCGACAGTTCCAGCATCTTGGGGTCGATCATGATCAGCCGCGCGTCTTCCGGGCTCGACTTGAACAGGATCGACAGCAGCATGGCGTTCACGCCCACGGATTTACCAGAACCCGTGGTACCGGCCACCAACAGGTGCGGCATCTTGGCCAGGTCGGTAATGACGGGCTTGCCACCGATGTCGTGGCCCAGGGCAAGGGTAACGGGCGACTTGAACGCCGCGTACTCGGGCGATTCGAGCACCTCGGAGAAACGCACCATCTGACGGTCTTCGTTGGGAATCTCGATACCCACGGTGGTCTTGCCAGGGATGACTTCCACCACTCGCACACTGAACACCGCGAGCGAGCGCGCCAGGTCCTTGGCCAGGTTGGAGATACGACTGACCTTGACGCCTGCGGCCGGCTGGATCTCGAAACGGGTGATCACCGGACCGGGATGCACGCTCTCCACAAGCACCTCGACGCCAAACTCCTTGAGCTTGACCTCCAGCAGGCGCGACATGTTCTCGAGGAACTCCGGCGAATAGCTCTGCTGTTTCTTCTCGGCACGATCCAGGATCGACAGCGGCGGCAGCGTGCCTTCCAGGCCCGCATCGACCCAGGTTGCGGCAGCCGGCGTCGAATGAGGGACCGGCGCCGCTGCGGGAGTGGCCTTGCGCGGCGGTGGCGTCGGCGTGGTGACGGTGGCAGCCGCAGCGACCGGGGCGGCGGCCTTGGGTGCAGGCTCAACCGGTTCGGCAACGACGCGACTGGACGCCGGCATCTCGATGCGCGGTGCAGCACGCTCCATCCGGGGCGGTGGTGCGATGTCGAGCAGATCGTCCAGGTCTTCGTCGGCGACCGGAATCGGCACCTCGCGGGCCTTGGCCTTGCGCGCGACCGGCGCTGATACCGGTTCGTCGAAGACGTCCAGCTCCGGCGCCTGGCGACGGCCACCCGCGAGACGACTGAAACCGCCCTGCACCAGATCCAGGAGATCAAGCACGACCTTGCCGGTGAAATCCATCACCTTGAACCAGGACAGGTCGGTGAATACCGTCAATCCCAGCAGGAACAGCGCCAGGAACAGCAGTGTACTGCCCTGCACATTGAGCGCAGCGACCGATAGCTGCCCGAGGCTTTCACCCAGGGCACCTCCTGCGGAAGCCGGCAGTGCCGATACCGCATGGAAATGGATGTAGGCCAGTACCGACCCCGAGATGATCAGCAGCACCAGGCCGGTCAGTCGCCAGGAGAACAGCCAGCCACTCCATTCCCAGGGCAGATGCCGCTTGCGGAAGATCTGCCAGGTCTTGACCGCGAGCAACACGGGAAACACGAAGGCGAAATAGCCAAGCGCCATGAACAGGACATCTGCCAGCCAGGCACCGGCGCGGCCGGCGGCGTTGTGGACCTGATCGATGCGACTGGTATGGGTCCAACCCGGATCAGAGGGGTCATAGCTCAGCAGAGCCATGAGCAGATACAGGCACAAGGCGGCCAGTGCGATGAGCACCACCTCCTTGAGACGATAATGCAGATGCTCACGCCATTGGTTGACGTGGCTGACAGAACTGGATTGCTTCAAGCGCGCTTTTCCCGCACACGGAACGTGTGACCGTGAATCAAAAACAGTGCGCCATTCTAGATCGCCCGGGCCCTGGTTCTACAGTCCCGAGGCGAAACATGGCACGATAGCGGACGGCAGTACCGGAACCGCCTTCAGGCACAACATTGGAGCATTCTTTCGTTGTCCTGACAAAGAGTTATGACGATTTCTTGAGCTGGTTACGCACTAGGCTCCCACCTGCAGCTTCCTGCATCAGAAGGCGCCCTCCCCTACCATGGTAAAATGGCTGACTCGCGAAAGCCCTGACTTTCCGCCCCTGCAACAGGCATTACGCGAACCCAATGGCCTGCTGGCCATCGGCGGCGACCTGAGCGCAGCGCGCCTGGTCAGTGCCTACCGCCACGGCTGTTTCCCCTGGTACCAGGATGGCCAGCCCTTGCTCTGGTGGTCGCCCGATCCGCGCACGGTACTCTTTCCTCCCGACCTGCACGTCTCTCGCAGCCTGGCGAAGACCTTGCGCAAGACCCGGCTCAGCGTGACCTACGACAAGGCCTTCACCCAGGTCATCCAGGCCTGTGCCGGACCACGGCGCGACGCCGACGGCACCTGGATCACCACCGAGATGCAGCAGGCCTATGGCGAGCTCCACGCCCAAGGCTGGGCCCACTCGGTAGAGGTCTGGGACGGCGACCAGCTGGTGGGCGGACTCTATGGCATCGCCATGGGCAAGCTGTTCTTTGGCGAATCCATGTTCAGCCACGCGGACAATGCCTCCAAGATCGGCTTCGTGACCCTGGTGCGCGACCTGGCAGCCTGGGGCTTCGTGATGATCGACTGCCAGATGCAGACGGCACATCTGCAGAGCCTTGGCGCCAGCAGCCTTCCTCGGGAACGCTTTGCCGATTACCTGGCCAAATACCTGGATCAGGCCAGTATGGCCGCCTGGCCTACCTCATGCGGGTGACTTACACTCAGGCTAGGCTTATGTAGAGGTTCGACATGACCGAGCTGGCGAGACTCAAGTTCTACGCAACCCAGCCTCACGCTTGCAGTTACCTGCCCAACGAGCAGGCGACCACGTTGTTTCTCGACCCCTCGCAGCCCATGAACGGCCAGATCTACGCGGAACTGTCCGAGCTGGGTTTTCGGCGCAGTGGCGATCACCTTTACCGCCCTCACTGCCAGCTGTGCAAAGCCTGCGTTCCCGCCCGCATTCCCGTGATCCGCTTCCGCCCCAGCCGCAAACAGAACCGCGTCCTCAAGCGTAACCTCGACATCAAGGTCACCCGCTGCGACCCGGGCTTCACCGAAGAACGCTATCAGCTGTACGCCCGCTACATCAGCGAGCGCCATGCCGATGGCGATATGTTCCCACCAAGCCGGGGGCAGTTCTCCACCTTCCTGGTCAGCCACCTGCCTTACGCCTTCTTCTACGAGATGCGCGTAGAGGATCGCCTGGTCGGTGTCGCCGTTACCGACGTGCTGCCCAATGGCATGTCGGCGGTCTATACCTTCTACGACCCCAACGAAGAGAAGCGCAGCCTGGGTGTCTTCGGTATCCTGTGGCAGATCGCCGAATCCCGCCGACTGGGCTTGGATGCGGTTTATCTCGGCTATTGGATCAAAGGGTGTCGCAAGATGTCCTATAAGACCGAGTATCGCCCCATAGAGCTCTTCGTCAATCAACGCTGGGTAGCCCTGGCCTGACGAAATAGCGCTTTTTCTGAATTTCTGTCAGAATATGGGCCTTTTTCGCCCGGACTGCTCTGGGCCTATTCTTGTCACCGAGGGCTTTTCTATATATGTCGAAAGAAGACAGCTTCGAAATGGAAGGTACTGTCGTCGACACCCTGCCCAACACCATGTTTCGCGTGGAGTTGGAAAATGGGCACGTCGTCACCGCGCACATCTCCGGAAAGATGCGTAAGAACTACATCCGCATCCTGACGGGCGACAAGGTTCGCGTGGAGCTGACGCCTTACGATCTGAGCAAGGGCCGGATCACCTACCGCGCGCGTTAAGCGGATCCTTTCATGAAAAAGCCCGGCAATGCCGGGCTTTTTCATGGGCGCTAATAAAACCGCGACCTGCCCTCAGGCAGGTTCGGCCGTGGTTTCGAACTCGAACTCCAGTTCGTCGTTCACCGCATCGATGTGGACGATACCGCCATGGTCCGCCAGGTCCCCGAACAGGATCTGCTCGGCCAGCGGCCGCTTGATCTTGTCCTGGATGAGTCGCGCCATGGGACGAGCGCCCATCTGCACGTCATAGCCACGCTCCGCCAGCCAGCCACGGGCCGCATCGCTGACTTCCAGCTGGACACGCTTGTCTTCGAGTTGCGCCTGGAGTTCGGTGAGGAACTTGTCGACGATGCTCTTGATGACTTCGGTGCTCAGGCGACCGAACTGGATGATGGTGTCCAGGCGGTTGCGGAATTCCGGCGTGAAGCTCTTCTTGATGACTTCCATGGCATCGGACGTGTGGTCCTGCAGGGTGAAGCCGATGGAGGCACGCGAGGCGGTTTCGGCACCAGCGTTGGTGGTCAGGATCAGGATCACGTTGCGGAAGTCGGCTTTGCGGCCATTGTTATCCGTCAGAGTGCCATGGTCCATGACCTGCAACAGCAGGTTGAATACCTCGGGATGCGCCTTTTCGATTTCGTCGAGCAGCAGCACGCAGTGTGGTGTCTTGGTGATCGCCTCGGTCAGCAACCCACCCTGGTCGAAGCCGACGTAGCCGGGAGGCGCGCCGATCAGACGGGACACCGTGTGGCGCTCCATGTACTCGGACATGTCGAAGCGCACCAGCTCCACACCCATGGCCTTGGCCAGTTGCCGCGCCGCCTCGGTCTTGCCCACGCCGGTGGGACCGGCGAAGAGGAAGGAACCAACGGGCTTGTCCGGCGATTTCAGACCCGCACGGGAGAGCTTGATAGCCGTGGACAGGGATTCGATGGCCAGATCCTGACCGAAGACGGTCAGCTTGAGGTCCCGCTCCAGGTTGCGCAGCAGTTCCTTGTCGGAGCTATTGACGGTCTTGGGCGGAATCCGCGCGATCTTGGCGACGATGTCTTCAACCTGCTGAACATCGATGCGCGCGGCGCGACGCTCTTCGGGCTGCAGACGCTGGTAGGCACCCGCCTCGTCGATGACGTCGATGGCCTTGTCGGGCATGTGCCTGTCGTTGATGTAGCGGGCGGCGAGCTCCGCCGCGGCACGCAGCGCTTCATCGGTGTACTCGATGTGGTGGTGCTGCTCGAAGCGCCCTTTGAGGCCCCGCAGGATGCCATAGGTGTCATCCACCGAGGGCTCGACCACGTCGACCTTCTGGAAACGTCGGGCCAGCGCCCGATCCTTCTCGAAGATGCCGCGGAATTCCTGGAAGGTAGTCGAGCCTATGCAGCGGATCTCACCGGAGGACAGCAGCGGCTTGAGCAGATTGGAGGCATCCATCACCCCGCCTGAAGCAGCGCCGGCACCAATGATGGTATGGATCTCATCGATGAAGAGCACGGCATGAGGCCGCTTCTTCAATTCGGCCAGCAGCGCCTTGAATCTCTTCTCGAAATCGCCGCGGTACTTGGTACCAGCCAGCAATGCGCCAAGATCCAGGGAATAGACCACGCTATCAGCCAGCAGATCAGGCACCTGACCATCGACGATGCGCTTGGCCAGGCCCTCGGCGATAGCCGTCTTGCCAACGCCTGCCTCCCCCACCAGCAGCGGGTTGTTCTTGCGGCGCCGGGCCAGGATCTGGGCGACGCGCTCCACTTCGTGCTCACGCCCGACCAGCGGATCGATGCGACCCTGACGGGCCTGCTCGTTGAGATTGCTGGCATAGGCTTCGAGCGGATTGTTGGAGGAACTGGGCTCGGCGCCCTCTTCCTCGGCGGCGTCTTGATCCTGCTCGGCTTCGGGCGCGGCACCAGGCACCTTGGAGATGCCGTGGGCGATGAAATTGACGACATCGATCCGGGCCACGCTCTGTTGCTTGAGTAGGAAGACCGCCTGGCTTTCCTGCTCGCTGAAAATGGCGACCAGCACATTGGCGCCGGTTACTTCGCGCTTACCCGAACTCTGCACGTGGAAGACCGCGCGCTGCAGGACACGCTGGAAGCCCAGCGTCGGCTGCGTCTCGCGCTCATCATCCTGCTGAGGAATGAGTGGTGTGGTGGAATCTATGAATTCCAACAGATCGCGGCGCAGGCGATCGATGTTGGCGCCGCAGGCTCTCAACACGGTGGCGGCCGCTTCATTGTCCAGCAGCGCCAGCAGGAGGTGCTCAACGGTCATGAATTCATGACGCTTCGTCCTCGCCTCCTTGAAGGCGAGATTCAGGGTGACTTCGAGCTCACGATTCAACATAGCTTCACCTCATAGCCCAAGCAGCACAGTAGCCCAAGCAGCACAAATCTAACTTTCGATTTCGATTTCACACAATAGCGGGTGGTTGCACTCCCTCGCATATTGATTGACTTGCATGGCCTTGGTTTCAGCGACATCGCGAGTAAATGTTCCGCAGACTGCCTTTCCCTGGGTATGCACGGTAAGCATCACCTGGGTAGCGGCTTCGCGGTTCATGCTGAAATAGCTCTCCAGCACCTCTACGACGAACTCCATGGGGGTGTAGTCATCGTTATACATCAGAACACGATATCTGGCTGGCCGTTTTAGCGCAGGTTTTGCCTCCTGCACTGCCAGGCCACCGTTGTCGCCGTCCTGATGTTCGTTGTCGTCCGCCGCCAGTCGGATGGGGTCGATTGCACGCATTCTGATCGATTCCGAATTTCGGGATGAATAGCAGGAAAAAAGAGCTTGATCCACGTCTCAGCCACCCGTTGCCTTGCCTTGACTAAGGCTGAAAGGGTGTTACAAACATCCTGTACCCGACGAGGTACCAAGGGTTCCGTAGTAGTGGCGCCTGTGTGGATTCACTGGAACTGTAGTCGAATGATACTCCAGGCTTGGAGTCCTTTGCAGAGGGAGCCGGTATGCTCAGTGGCAAGGTCAAATGGTTCAATAACGCCAAAGGATATGGCTTCATCGTTGCAGAAAACAGTGATGAAGACCTATTCGCTCATTACTCGGCCATTCAGATGGACGGTTACCGCACACTCAAAGCGGGCCAGGCGGTCAATTTCAATATCGTTCAGGGCCCCAAGGGTCTGCATGCCGTGGAGATCCGTGCGGCTGAAGTGAGCGCGACCGCTGCCGCGCCTGCCACCAACACCCACGATGTACGGGATACGGTCAGTACGGAAGCCTGATCTCACGCCCCTTCGGGGGCGCCATCTCCCGACCCGCTTCGCCTGCCTTCGCCATGCCCCAGATCGCGCTCCGGAAACAGCAGGTCCCTGACCCGGTTCTTCAGCGTTCTAGCATCGGGAAAACCGCCGTCCTTCTTTCGCTCCCAGAGCACCTCTCCGCCACAGGCGATCTCGAACACCCCACCGGTACCCGGTAGCAGCGTCACTCCACCCAGGTCGGTCCCAAATGTACTGAGCAGCTCCTGAGCCAGCCAGCCCGAGCGCAGTAGCCATTGGCACTGGGTGCAGTAGTGAATGGTGATGAAAGGTTTGGCATCAGCCACGGTACACCTCGCAAGGCCTGGGCTCCTTATAATACGCAGCCCTCGATCCTGTCCGCCATGTGGTCCGACCTATGCGCCCGTTGCTGCTGGTAGCCTGTCTTCTCCTGTCCGCCCTGGCCTGGGGCGCGCCACCGCCTACCGTCGGCCTGGTGCTGTCCGGCGGCGCCGCGCGAGGACTTGCCCATATCGGCGTGCTGAAGGCACTGGAAGAGCAAGGTATCCAGGTCGATGCCATTGCCGGTACCAGCATGGGCGCGGTGATCGGCGGGCTCTATGCCGCCGGCTACAGTGCCGAAGAGCTGGAGCGCATCGCCTTGGACATGGACTGGGGCCAGGTGCTGTCCGACCAGCCGCCACGCAAGGATGTCCCCTTTCGCCGCAAGCAGGATGACCGGGACTTCCTGGTCAAGCAGAAGCTCAGCTTTCGCGATGACGGCACCCTGGGCCTCCCGATCGGCGTGATCCAGGGCCAGAACCTGGGGATGATGCTGGAAAAGCTGTTCGTGCATACCAGCGATACCCGGGACTTCAACCAGCTGGCCATTCCCTTCCGGGCAGTGGCGACGGACATCACCACCGGCGAGAAGGTGGTCTTCGATCATGGCCATCTGCCCCGCGCCATTCGCGCCAGCATGTCGATTCCGGCGGTGTTCGCCCCCGTGGAAATCGACGGGCGACTGCTGGTGGATGGCGGCATGGTCGACAACATTCCCATCGACGTTGCCCGGAACATGGGGGCGCAACGCGTCATAGTGGTCGATATCGGCACCCCTCTGCTCAAGCGCAAGGACCTGACCACGGTGCTCGACGTGCTCAACCAGTCCACCACCCTGATGACCCGCAACAACTCCCAGGCGCAGCTGGCAACGCTGGGCAAGCAGGACCTGCTCATCCAGCCGCCGCTGGCCAGCTATACCAGCGCCGACTTCAGCGAGGTCAAGGCACTGATCGATGCGGGCTATCGGGCTACCATGGCCATGGCCGGCGAACTGGCGGTATTGCGCAGGAATGCGCCGAGCGAGCCGTCCTCGGCGGTGGCTGCCGCCCGGTCGCCCAGCAGCCGGACCCCGGTCATCGATGCCATCCGCATCGAGAACGACTCCAAGGTAGAAGACGAGGTCATCCGTCACTACATCCGTCAGCGGCTGGGGGAGCCGCTCAATGTCGAACGCCTCCAGGACGACATGAGCACGCTCTACGGCCTGGACTACTTCGACCAGGTGGAATACCGCATCCGTCGGGACGGGCCCGGCGACAATGTGCTGATGATCTATGCCCGCGGCAAGCGCAGCGGCACGGACTTCCTGCGGCTGGGCCTGAACCTGTCGGACGACCTGCGGGGCGACAGCGCCTTCAATTTCGGCGCCAGCTATCGCATCAACGGCCTCAACCGCCTGGGCGGCGAATGGCTGACGCGGGCCCAGATCGGCGATCACCAGGAGCTCTACAGCGAGTTCTACCAACCTCTGGATGTCGGTTCACGTTACTTCATCGCGCCCTACGTCGGTGGCGAGGCACGCAATATCGAACAGCTGGAGCGCAATCACCCCATCGCAGAGTACCGTCGCGAACGCTATGGCTTCGGCCTGAACCTGGGCCGGCAGATCGGCAACAAGGCCGAGGTGCGGCTGGGCATCGGCCACGACTGGGGTAGTACCAAGGTGCATGTCGGACCGCGTGACACCCCGGAGGAATCCTTCACCGAAAGCTTCTATGAGCTGCGCTATTCGCTGGACGATCTGGACGACGTGAACTTCCCGCGTGAGGGCCAGGACCTGGCGTTGACACTCAAGCAATTCGATCCCAGCCTGGGTTCCGACTCCCGCTACCGGCAGCTGGACCTGCACCTGAACAAGGCGCTCAGCTATGGCTACAACACCTTCGTGATCGGCGGCGGCCTGGGTCGCACCCTGTCGACCGACAGCGATACCAATGTGGTGACCAGCAGTTTCCTGCTGGGCGGCGCCTGGCAGCTCTCGGGCTATCGCCAGGACGCCTTGTCTGGCCAGAACTACGGCCTGGCGCGGCTGATCTACTACCACCAGCTCACCCAGCGTTCACTATTCCCGCTGGACACCCCGGTCTACCTAGGCGGCAGCCTGGAACAGGGGCGCATCTGGAATCGAGACGACGACTATGACAGCGGCAACATCAGCGCCGCCAGCCTGTTCCTGGGCCTGGACACGCCACTGGGACCGCTCAAGTTCACCTATGGCCTGAGCGACCAGGGCGAGCATGCGTTCTACATCAACCTGGGCAACAGCTTCTGATCAGGCGATACGGGAGAGCAGCATTTCCGCCCGCTCGCGCTGGCTGTCACTGCCCTCGCTGACGATCTCCTGCAGCAGCGAGGTGGCATGCTGAAGGTCGCCTTGGTCGAGACACGCCTCGGCCTCGGCGAAGCGTCGGGCGATGTCGTCGGTCATGAAGTGCTCGTCGAGACTCATGTCCAGCTCCAAGACCGCCGGCAACTCGCCCAGCCCCTCAGGAAAGTCGTCTTCCAGGGTGATCTCCAGGGCATCGGCCTGCTTCCAGCCGGAATCTGCGTCCAGCTCTTCGGTCAGGGCGATGGCCTCATCGAGGCTCAGATCAGCGAGATCCAGATCGTAGTGTTCTTCGGTCACCGGCGCTGGCGCAGCCGGCTCGGCGAATTGCAGCTCCGCCGACCACTCGCTGGCCGGCGCATCGAACGCCGGCAGATCGAGATCCAGATCATCTTCGGGTAGATCATCTGGCGCATTGGCCGAAATGCCCGGAAACTGTGCGTGCAAGACGACAAGACTGGCCGCCGCCCCGCCCAGGGCCAGAAAGCGCTGTTCGTGCTGGCTGAACGCCTGGGCCTCACCCAGGGTGGCCAGCACCCTGAGCAGCAGCAGACGTAGATCCTGGCGACGATCGTCTTCGGCGAGACCGCTCTCCAGCACCTCTCGCGCCTGACCATAGCGACCATAGGCGATGTAGATTTCCGCTCGACCGGCATGATCGTCGACCGGTGCCGGACTGGCCGCGGCAGGAGTCTTGGCGTGGACGGGCACCGGCTGGGTAGCCGCCAGCACCGGCTCGGGCAAGGGCTCGGCCGGCTCCACGTCCAGCTCCTCGTCTTCGCTGAAGACCGCTGCCTGCTCCGCCTGGCGACGACGCCACCAGAGCACACCAGCCAGGGCCAGGATGGCCGCAGCACCGGCCAGCAGGAGCAAGCGCGGCGACAGCAGGCCTTCGTCGGCCTCGCCTGAGACAGGACTGCTGGCAACAGCAGCCGCCGGAGGAGGAGCCGTTTCCGTTACTGGCGTCGCCGACACCTGTGTCGGAGCAGGCGTTGGCGTGGCCAGGGCTACCGACCGCGCCTGATTCAGTTGCTGCTGCAAGCCATCCCGGTCTTGCTGAAGCTGGGTGATCTGGGCTTCCTTCTGCGCCAGCAGCGTATCGTAACGTTCCTGCAACTGGGTGAGCTGCCCCTCCAGATCGCCGACCTGCCGCCCGAGATCCTGGGTCACCAGCAAGGGCTTGGCGTCTTCCGGGATGCTTCCAGCTGGCTGAGACGGGGTCGCTGGCGGTGCTGCAGAATCGGCTGCGGGTGCTGGCGTGGAAACCGGCGCTGTGGCAGCCCCCGGCGCGGCTGGCGCAGGTGCGGGCGCAGGCGTAACGGGCGCGACAGGGACCGGGCTGGCTGCGGGCTGTGGTGCAGCCTTGGCCACCACCGGCTGCCGCGGCGCGGGCTCATTGACACCCGCCGGCAGACGCAGTCGCTGGCCGGCTTTCAGCCTTCCAGGATCGTTGTTGGCGAAGGACGCCGGATTGAGCGCGAACAGATCCGCCATCAGTTGCTCCGCCGACCGATTGGCCAACGGACCAAGACGCTTGGAGATGCTCCAGAGGGTGTCCTTGGGCCGCGTCTGGTAGATGCCGTCACCGGCGGCCAGGCCTGGCGAGGGTGCGAGCTCGGGCTGCCGAGGCGCGGACTCACGAGCCGCCGGGCTAGCGGTCGAAGTACCGGCGCGAGCAGGGGCAACCGGGGCGGGCATCGGGGCGGTACTGGCAACACTGGTAGGCGCACCACTGCTGCGAGGCGGATCCACCAGCAGGGTGAACTCACGCAGCTGCTTGCCGTCTGGTTGTTCCAGCTGGACGATGAAGCCGAGATAGGGCTCGACCAGGGAGCGGCGGGAGGTGACCTCGATGTAGCTGCCCGCGGCCGTGCGCAGGTGCGGGGTGAACACCAGATCGTTCAAGAACTGGGTACGGTCGACCCCCGCCTGGGCGAACGCTTCGTTCGTGGCCAGGTGGATGCGGAAGTCCCCGGCCTCGGCAGCACCGATGTTGACCAGCTCGATTCGCGCCCGCAGGGGCTCGTTGAGAGAAGACTGGAGCGTGATACCACCCAGGCCGAGGGCAAGCGCCGCTTGAGGAAGAGTGGTCAGCGTGGCGGCCGACAGAAGGAATAAGGCAAGGGGACGGCGTTTCGCGACCATGGATACCGCTGCGTCAGGTATTCGAAGAAACCGGTGTTTTAGCGTGGTGGCTCACAAAAATCGCCTCCGCTACGCTGGAACGTAGCATCGATACCGACAGACGGCAAACCGATGGTCGTCAGCGTAGAAAAGGCGACGGTGGGTGAGTTAGGCCGCCAGCGGCGGTGCCAGACGTCTCGGCCCGGACTTGCGCCGGCATCTGGCCCCGGCCTCGGGGCTGGTCAAGCCGCCAGACGGCATTCAACCGCGTTCGAGATTGGCAAGGACGCGCTGGTGCACCTGCTGACAGATGGCGATCTCCGCGTCATCCAAGCCGCTGAGCAGCTCCTTGCGCAGGGCCTCGGCGATGGTCTCGATCTTCTCGATCAGCGGACCGGCTTCCTGGGTCAGCATGATGCGCTTGGCGCGGCGATCTTCGGTGACCGCCAGACGCTTCACCAGCCCCTGCTTCTCCAGACCGTCCAACAGCCGGGCCAGGGTCGGCCCCTCGATACTGATGCTCTGCGCCAGCTCGCGCTGGGTAGGCTGGACGCCTTTCATCCGGGCGAGGTTCAGCAACACCTGCCAACGGGCCTGGGAGAGCCCCAGATGACTCAGGCGACGGTCGAGCTCGGCGCGCCAGGCACGAGAGACATGAAAGATCTGGCGGCCGAACAGATGTGGATCGGTAGGGGTCATTCAGGCTAAACCTTGTACTTGGATTTTCTCATTATTCTGGTTGAAGGCACGGCGGGGCAACCGCCGTGCCTCGCTAGTCGGCCAATTCCGCCTGCAGGGCAGCCCGCACGCAGTACAGCGCACCGCTCGCCACCCGCCCCTCGAAGCGCGCGGCGATCTGGGCTACCGGCGGCAATTCGCCCTCGTCTTCGAGGAAGGCGTCCTGAATCTCCGCCAAGAGGTCCTCGGGCAAGTCCAAGGCCTGTTCCAGCGCGATCTGCTGCTGGGCGATGGCTTCGGCCAACAGGGCATAGATATTCTTTTCCGAGCAACTCAGCTGCCGCGCGGCCTGTTCTGGCGTCATGCCGGCACGCACCAGGGTCAAGACCTCATGGCGCACGTCGGCGACCGGGGCCGGGGCGGCGCTGCCATCGGTCAAGGCATCGAGGAAGGCCTGACCATAGCGCTCCAGCTTGCGCGCGCCCACGCCACTGACACGGCTCATCTCGTCCAGCGAGCGCGGCTGGCTGCGCAACATCTCCAGCAGGGTGGCATCGGGAAAGATCACGTACGGGGGCACCGAGTGCTCTTCGGCCAGCTTGCGCCTCAGGGTGCGCAGGACTTCCCACAGCTCGCGCTCATCGGCACGTACCAGCTGGCTGGCGGCACTGGCCGACCCGCTGGTACCCGTACCTCGCCCCCGTTGAGGCTTGGGATCTCGGCGCAATTCGATGCGCACCTCGCCGCGCAGCAGGGGTCGGCAGCTTTCGGTCAGCCGCAGACCACCGTAGCCATCGACGTCAACCTCGGCCAGACCGCGGGCGACCAGCTGGCGGAACAGGGTGCGCCACTCATCTTCGCCGCGGGCCTTGCCCAGGCCGAACACGGCCAGGCGCTGGTGGCCGAGGCTGGTGATCTTTTCGGTCTCGCGACCGAGCAGGATGTCGACCAGGTGCCCTACCCCATAGCGCTGACCGCTACGGTAGATGGCCGACAGCGCCTGGCGCGCCGGTTCGGTGGCGTCCCAGGTCTCGACGGTGTCGATGCAGTTGTCGCAATGGCCGCAGGGCTGGGGCAGGTGCTCGTCGAAATAGGCCAGCAGCACCTGGCGGCGGCAGCGGGTTTCCTCGCACAGCGCCAGCATGGCTTCGAGCTTGTGCCGTTCGATGCGCTTGTGGCGTTCGTCGCCTTCAGAGCTTTGCATCATCTGCCGCAGCAGCAGCACGTCCTGCAGCCCATAGGCCATCCAGGCATCGGCCGGCAGGCCATCACGACCGGCGCGACCGGTTTCCTGGTAGTAGGCTTCGAGGCTCTTGGGCAGGTCGAGGTGGGCGACGAAGCGCACGTTGGGTTTGTCGATGCCCATGCCGAAGGCGATGGTGGCGACCATGATCAGCCCTTCCTCATTGAGGAAACGCTTCTGGTTGGCGGCGCGGACGTCGCTGGGCAGGCCGGCGTGATAGGGCAAGGCAGGAAACCCCTGGCCACTGAGCTGTTCGGCCACCTCCTCCACCTTCTTGCGCGACATGCAGTAGACGATGCCGGCATCGCCACGGCGCTCGGCGAGAAAGGCCAGCAGCTGCTTGCGCGGCGCTTCCTTGGGCACGATGCGATAGAAGATGTTGGGACGATCGAAGCTGGAGAGAAAGCGCTCGGCCTCCTCCAGGTGCAGGCGGCTGGCCATCTCTTCGCGGGTGCGGGAATCCGCCGTAGCGGTGAGCGCCAGGCGCGGCACGCCGGGAAAGTGCTCGGCCAACTGACCGAGCTGCATGTATTCCGGGCGGAAGTCATGACCCCATTGGGACACGCAGTGGGCTTCATCGATGGCGAACAGGGCGATGGGCAAGCGCTTGAGGAAGTCCAGCATGCGCGGCTGCACCAGCCGTTCCGGTGCGAGATAGAGCAGCTTGATTTCGCCGCGCTCCAGCCGCGCGGCGACGGAACGCTGCTGTTCGCCGGTCATGGTGGAGTTGAGGGCGGTGGCCGCCACGCCAAGCTCTTCAAGGGTGGCGACTTGGTCGTCCATCAGCGCGATCAGCGGCGAAACCACTACGGCCACGCCGGGGCGCATCAGGGCGGGCACCTGGTAGCACAGAGATTTACCGCCGCCCGTGGGCATCAGCACCAGCGCATCGCCACCGCTGGCCACACGCTCGATGATCCGGGCCTGGTTGCCACGGAACGCGTCGTAGCCAAAGACGTCTTTAAGGATGCGCAGCGCGGGTTCTGACATGAAGCCTCCTCGAATGGAAAGGCCATTATACGGATGCCGAGGTCGCTGCGGCGGTGCTTTTCCGTCGGCCGGCCACCGGCCGCCAGGTTCGACGTGACTCGGGCGCTCGTCTACAATTCCGGCCGTTCTGCCCTTTCGATTCCTTTCCGAGGTAAGTAGCCGATGTCCTTCGCCGAACAATTGACCCGTCTGCGCGATTTTCTCGATGCAGACGATCTGCACGAAGAAGCGCTCGACTACGTAGCCGCCCATGGCTACCTGACCGCCCTGTCCATCTGCCCGGAAGAGGTTCCCGAACGCGAGTGGATCGACGCTCTCTTCGCCGAGCCGCCGCAGTATCGCGATGCCACTCAGCAGGAAGAGATCGAGCGCGCCCTGGTGCAGCTCAAGGCGCATATCCTGCGCGTGCTGGGCAGTGACGAAGAGCTGGATCTGCCGTGCGACCTGGACCTCGGCCCCGAGCCAGACGAATCCGAGCTGCGCGGCTGGTGCATCGGCTTCATGGAAGGGGTGTTCCTGCGCGAAGCCGTATGGTTCGAAGATGCCGAAGACGAAGTCAGCGAGCTGCTGCTGCCGATCATGGTCGGCTCGGGCCTGTTCGACGAACAGCCCGAGTTCTCCGAGATCGCCCAGGATCGCCGCCTGGTCGCCGACATGATGGTGCAGATCCCGGAATTGCTGACCCAGCTGTTCCTGCTCTGCCACTCTCCCGAAGAAAAGCCGGCGCTGCTCAAGCCGCGCCACTGAGCGATGGACAAAGCCCCCGCCAGACCCCGGCAGAAGAAGGGGTGGGTGCGCTACCTGCTGCTAGGGCTAGGCTGGCTCAGCGTAGCGCTGGGCGTTATCGGCGCGTTCTTGCCGCTGCTGCCCACCACGCCCTTCCTGCTCTTGGCGGCCGCCTGCTTCATGCGCAGCTCGGAGCGCTTCTATCTGTGGCTCGTCAACCACAAGTGGCTGGGGCCCTGGATCAAGCCCTACCTGGAAGGCGAAGGGATCCCGCTCAAGGGCAAGGTCTACGCCATCGTCGCCATGTGGATCAGCGTGGGCTTTTCCTGCTGGCTAGTGCCCTATGTCTGGGCACGGGTAGCGGCCTTTGCCAGTTGTGCGGCGGTAACGGTCTACCTGCTCCGGCAGAAGACCCGGCGCTAGCCGGCATTGGGCATAAAAAAGGGCGATCGGTGATGATCGCCCTTTTTTCATGGGTGATGCGGTGGCATCAGGCCGCTCTGGCCATGGGGGTCGGCGGCGCTTGGTCGGGGACGGTGGGCTCGCCCGGCTCGCTGGGCTGGATGGGGGCGGGATCGGGCTGATCGGCCTCGCCACCCGCGCGGGGTAAGGCATAGGCGGCAAGGGTGGCGAATTCGTCGTGCGAATGGATCGGGAAGCGGGACATGGCGTGACTCCTCTGCTGACTCTCTAGGTAGAGTGGTCCTGCAGCAGGGGAATTCCCTCAATCTCCCCGCACCGGCCCGCCATGATTGCGTGCAAAGGTTTCAGCGCCCATGGCGGCGATCTGGCCATCGATGAGCGCGTCGAAAGGCGCCAGCAAGGCCTCGAAGCGGGCCGGTGCCTCCAATGCATTCAGCGCTGCCACGACGGCCTCCACGGTGGATAACGCCTCGGCTGCAGGGGCCTTGCGTACGCGATAGCGGGACGGTGGGCCGGGTGGCAAGGTGGCCCTCGGCAGCGCCGCCAGCGCCGGATTGGTGTGCAGCAGCAGGCGCGCCTTGCGCCAGGTGCCATCGGGAATCACCAGCAGCCGTTTCGCCGGGGTCGCGCTCGCGGGCGGCAGCCGATCGATCGTGACTGCCTCAGGGCCTGGGAACAGCAGCCAGGCTTCATGGCCGGCGAGCCAGCGTGGGAGGTCGGCAAAGGTCTCGCCGATCTCCAGTTGTGCATTGGCGAGCCCCAGGGCGGCCAGGCGCGCGGTATTGAGCGGATGGCGTCGTTCGCTGGGATGCTGCAGCAGCAGTATCCGCGTATGGCTGGACAGCGAAGGGATCAGTGCGCACAGGCACAGCGACAAGGGGCGCTGGCAACGCGCGCAGGCGGGACGGGACATCGAGATTTCCGCAGCGGAGGACGGCGACGATCATACCGGATCACCGCCGCTCCCCCGGCACCTCAGCGATTGAAGCGCGCGGTGAGGTCGTGCAGGTAGTCGGCCATGCCTTCCAGTTCGCGACTCAGTTCCGAGCCACGGCGGGCCTGGGCCGAGCTGTTGTCGGAAAGATCGGCGATCCGGCTGATCTGCCGGTTGATGTCTTCGGAGACGTGGCTCTGCTCTTCCACGGCGGTGGCCATCTGCTGACTCATGGCGGTGATGAGGCTGACCGATTCGCTGATGCCTTCCAGGGATTCGCGCACCGCCGCCGAATGGCGTTCGCTCTGGCGCGAGGTCTCTTCACCGCGACTGGCGGTGGCCACGGCGCGCTCGGCATTGGCCTGCAGGTTGGCGATGATCTGGTGGATCTGCTCGGTGGACTCGCGGGTGCGGGAGGCCAGGGAGCGGACCTCATCGGCCACCACGGCGAAGCCACGACCGGCTTCACCGGCGCGGGCGGCTTCGATGGCGGCGTTCAGCGCCAGCAGGTTGGTCTGCTCAGCGATGGCGGTGATGACGTCGGCGACGCTGCCGATGCTCTGGGTCGAGCTGGCCAGCTCACCCACCGCCTGGCCAATGTCGCTGACCGCCGTGCCAAGTTCGCGCATGGACATCAGGCTTTCTTCAGCCTTGTCGCGTCCGGAATGCACCATGTTCTCCGCGTTGGCGGCGGCCTGGGCGGTCTCCTGGACGTTTTGCGAGACCTCGTGGATGGTAGAGGTCATCTGGGTAATGGCGGCGGCGGACTGGTCGGTCTCGTGGCGCTGCTGTTCCAGCAGCTCGGCCCCGGACTGGGATAGCTGGGAAGACTCGCGGGCCTTCTGGCGTACGCTGTCGCCAACGTCGGCCAGACGCGTCAAGGCGGTCTGCAGGCGCGCGGCTTCGCTGTGCAACGCGAGATCCAGACGCGCCGGGGCGCCGATCTGGTCGCTGTAGGTCGGCGCGACCACATCGCTGGAGAACATCTTGGGATGATCCGCAAGAATGCGCTCGATACTGGCGCGCTGGCGATACAGCTGGTGGGCACTGACACCCAGCAGGGCCGCGACGATAAGGGCTGCCTGAGCGGTGTCGTCCAGGAGGAAGTGACCGCCCAGGATGCCGCCGGCGGCCGCCACGGTCGACCAGCAGGCGGAGATGGCGCTGGTCAGGCGACGGATCCGGGGCACGGGAGCCTTGCCGGCATTGATCCGGGCATAGAGCTCGCCGGCGCGGCGCACCTCATTGGCACTGGGCAGGGAACGCACGGATTCGTAGCCGATCACCCGCCCCTGTTCCAGGATCGGCGTGACGTAGGCACTGACCCAGTAGAAGTCGCCGTTCTTGCAGCGATTCTTGACGATGCCCATCCACGGCTTGCCCTCCTTGAGGGTCGCCCACATGTGGCCGAATACGGGCGGCGGCATGTCGGGATGACGCACCAGGTTGTGCGGACTGCCGATCAGCTCCTCCCGCGTATAGCCACTGATGGCGATGAACGCTTCGTTGCAGTAGGTGATGTTCCCCTGCAAGTCGGTGGTGGAGATGAGTCGTTCTTCTTCCTTGAAGGTACGGCCCTGTTGGGTGACCGGCAAATTCGTGCGCATGCGGGTGCCTTATCTAGCAGGTTATCTACTCCGTGGGACATCAACCATTTAAATGGTGGCTAATTGCCCGCACAGGTGAAAACGGTAACCCTTTGGTTATCGTCCTAGTCGCTATCGGCATGTTGCATCTGGGCTTTAAGAATGCGTTGAAAACTCTGGATAAGCGGCTCCCTTCCACGCCCTCGGCGGGTGATGAGGGAGAACGGCGCCTGATAGCCAAAGGTCGCCGGTTGCAGCGCCTTGAGGCGCCCCTGGTCGACCCAGGCATGGACATAGTGCTCCGGCAGGTAGCCGATATAGGCGCCGGAGAGGATGAGGATCAGCTGGGCCTCCATGCTTTCCACGGTGGCGGCGCTTTCCTTGAAGCCATGGCGTGCCAGCTCAGCCTGACTCCAGTAGCCGCGCCGCACCATGCGCTGGCGGGTGATCACCTCGGCGGGAATGCGTCGTTCCGGGAACAGCGGATGACGATCGCTGCAGTAGAGCCAGTGCTGCTCGCGGTACAGCGGCTGGTAGACCACCCCGTTCATGCGCGCGGAAAAGGCACCCACCGCCAGGTCCAGCCGTCCTTCGAGCACGCCCAGCTGCAACTCGTAGGGACTGGTCACCGCCAGATGCAGGTGGACGCCGGGATAGTCGTGGGTATAGCTGCCGATCACATCGGCCAGCGGCAGCGCCGGCTCGCTGGACAGTGAATCCAGTACGCCCAGGTTGAGGGTGCCGCTCAACTCGCCCTTGAGGGTCGTGGCATAGCGTTCGAAGCCTTCGATCTCGCCCAGGATGCGCAGCGTCTCCTGGTGGAAGAGTTCGCCCTTGCTGGTGAGGGCGAAGCCGCCACGGCCGCGATGACAGAGGGTGACTCCGAGCTGCCCTTCCAGCTGACTCATGTAGGTGCTGATGGCCGAGGTGGACAGGTTCAGTTCCTGCTGCGCCGCGGCGAAGCCCTGGTGGCGTACCACGCAGGCGAACAGCTTGAGCAGACGGATGTCGTGGAGAGCATTGGCCATGGCGGACTCCCGGTGGACGCGGCCCGGCAGTCTAGCCATTAGTTCAGAAATCTCTGAAGTGATTTTTTGCCCGCGCCGATTCTTCGCCTGTCAGCGACTTTGCACAATCGGGTCATCAGCACAACGAGGATGACCCGTGGAAAAGATCCTGCACCAGCCGCTGGGCGGCAACGAGATGCCCCGCTTCGGCGGCATCGCCAGCATGCTGCGGCTGCCCCACCTCGCTTCCCCGGCCGGACTCGACGCCGCCTTCATCGGCATCCCCCTGGACATCGGCACCTCGTTGCGCTCCGGCACCCGTTTCGGTCCGCGGCAGCTGCGCAGCGAATCGGTGATGATCCGTCCCTACAACATGGCCACCGGCGCGGCGCCCTTCGACTCCCTGAGCGTCGCCGATCTGGGCGATGTCGCCATCAATACCTTCAACCTGCTGGACACGGTGCGGCTGATCGAGGAGCACTACGACCGGGTGCTGGAGCACGATGTCACCCCCCTCACCCTGGGCGGCGACCACACCCTGACGCTGCCCATCCTGCGGGCCATGAAGAAGAAATACGGCGAGATCGGCCTGGTGCACGTGGATGCCCATGCCGATGTCAACGAGCACATGTTCGGCGAGAAGATCGCCCATGGCACCACGTTCCGCCGCGCCGTGGAAGAAGGCCTGCTGGACTGCAACCGGGTGGTGCAGATCGGCCTGCGGGCCCAGGGCTATGCCGCCGACGACTTCGACTGGTGCCGCGAACAGGGCTTCCGGGTGGTGCAGGCCGAGGAGTGCTGGCATCAGTCCCTGACCCCGCTGATGGCCGAGGTGCGCGCGCGGGTGGGCGGCGGGCCGGTATACCTGTCCTACGACATCGACAGCATCGACCCGGCCTGGGCGCCAGGCACCGGTACCCCGGAGATCGGCGGCCTGACCACCATCCAAGCGCTGGAAATCATCCGCGGCTGCCGCGGCCTCGATCTGGTGGGCTGTGACCTGGTGGAGGTGTCGCCGCCCTACGACACCACCGGCAACACCGCCCTGCTCGGCGCGAACCTGCTCTACGAGATGCTCTGCGTGCTGCCGGGGGTGACCTACCGCTAACCCCTTCGGTGCGGTGACCCGCCATGACGGTCGCCCACCCGCTGTCTTTCGCTGCCGAACACCGGCGGGCTCCTGGCCCGCCGACAACAAGAACGCGGGCCCTGCCCTGCGTATAACCGTGTCGAGGCGTCATCCATGGACCATCATGACGGCATCACCCGTATCGAAACCTTCGGGGTCGAGCAGATTCCCGACCACGAACGCCATGCCACCCCCTTCGATCTCTTCCGCCTGATCTTCGGCGGCGCCAACACCTTCGCCACCGCCGCGCTTGGCCGTGCTCCGATCCTCTTCGGGCGGTCGTTCACGACCGGGGGGCTGGCCATCGCTCGTGGGGGCCTGGGCGGCGCCACCCAGGTCTACCTGGCCCTGCTCCGGTTGTTTTCGGAACCGGCCGCCGTATACGGTCCGGCCAGCGCACGGCGACCCAGGCACGCCGCGGCCGGCTCCGCTCTAGATAGCGCTCGCGTCGCCTGAAGACCGAGTCATCACGGGCCCGGAGTGCCCGGCCCTGCCCATCCCTACAAGAGATCCGCTCCCATGATCCTGGATATTTCCGTCGTCCTGGCCTATGCCCTGGCCATGCTCCTGCTCGGCTGGTACGGCATGCGCCGTGCTCGCAATCAGGAAGAATTCCTCGTCGCCGGCCGCAACCTCGGCCCGGCCTTCTATCTGGGCACCATGGCCGCCACGGTGCTGGGTGGCGCCGCCACCGTCGGCACGGTACGGCTGGGCTACGTCCATGGTCTTTCCGGCTTCTGGCTGTGCGCCATGCTTGGCGGCGGCATCCTGGTGCTCAACCTGTTTCTCGCCAAACCACTGCTCAAGTTGCGCATCTTCACCGTGACCCAGGTGCTGGAACGGCGTTACACCCCCCTGGCACGCCAGGCCAGTGCCGCCATCATGTTCGTCTATGCGCTGATGCTCAGCGTGGTCTCGGTGCTGGCCATGGGTACGGTGATCCAGGTGCTGTTCGAACTGCCCTTCTGGAGCGCCATCCTGCTCGGCGGCAGCGTGGTGGTGATCTATTCCAGCATTGGCGGCATGTGGTCGCTGACGCTGACCGACATCGTCCAGTTCATCATCAAGACGGCCGGCCTGATGTTCGTGCTGCTGCCCATCTGTCTCGCCCGAGTAGGCGGCTGGGACGCCCTGGTGGCCAAGCTGCCGGCCAGCGCCTTCGCCCTGACCACCATTGGCTATGACACCATCCTCACCTACTTCCTGATCTACTTCTTCGGCATCCTCATCGGCCAGGACATCTGGCAGCGCGTCTTCACTGCTCGCAGCGAAGGCGTGGCGCGGGTGGCGGGCAGCCTGGCCGGGGTCTACTGCGTGATCTATGGCCTGGTGGGCGCCTTGATCGGCATGTGCGCCCGGGTGCTGCTGCCGGACCTGGGCGGTGCCAACAATGCCTTCGCCGCCATCGTCCGCAGCGCCCTGCCGGACGGCATTCGCGGCCTGGTGATCGCCGCCGCCCTGGCCGCCATGATGTCCACCGCCAGCGCCGGCCTGCTGGCCGCGTCCACCACCCTGACCGAAGACCTTCTGCCCCGGCTGCGCGGCGGCAAGGCCTCGACCCTGGGCATGGCCCGACTGTTCACCCTGCTCACCGGCCTTGCCGTGCTCGTCATCGCGCTGCTGGTGAACGACGTCATCGGCGCCCTGACACTGGCCTACAACCTGCTGGTGGGCGGCATCCTGGTGCCCCTGCTAGGGGCCATTTTCTGGAAGCGCGCCACCACGCCCGGGGCCCTGGCGAGCATGCTGCTGGGATCCGGCGCGGCCATCGTCTTCATGCTCAAGGATGGCCTGGAAGCCAATACGCCGATCTACTTCAGCCTGGCGCTGAGCCTGCTCAGCTTCGTGCTGGTAAGCCTGCTCACGCCGCGCGCCGAGGTTGCCGGCCGTCCTGCCTGATCGACCCTGGAGGAGAATGCGCATGACCACCTGTGGCGAATTTCTGGTCCGCCAACTGGCCGCCTGGGGCGTGGACACCGTCTTCGGCATCCCCGGGGTCCATACCGTGGAGCTCTATCGCGGCCTCCCCGGCAGCGGTATTCGCCACATCACCCCACGCCATGAACAGGGCGCGGGCTTCATGGCGGACGGCTATGCCCGGGCCAGCGGACGGCCCGGGGTATGCTTCGTCATCAGCGGACCCGGACTGACCAACTGCCTGACCGCCATGGCCCAGGCCTATGGCGATTCGGTCCCGCTGCTGGTGATTTCCAGCGTCAACGAACGCGCGCGGCTCGGCCATGGCGCCGGCTATCTGCATGAGCTTCCGAACCAGCGCAACCTGACGGCCGGGGTTACCGCCTTCAGCCATACCCTGCTGGAGGTGGACGGCCTGCCAAGCGTACTGGCGCGTGCCTTCGCCGTGTTCGACGGCGAGCGGCCAAGGCCGGTCCATCTGGAACTGCCGCTGGACATCATCACGGCACCGGCCGATCACCTGGCACTGATGCCCAAGCCCAAGCTGGCCCGCCCGGAGCCGGCCGCGGCCCTGCTCGACTGCGCCGCGGTTCGGCTGCGCGAGGCCGAACGTCCGCTGCTGTTGATCGGTGGGGGCTGCCAGGACGCGGCTGACGAGGTACGCGCGCTGGCCGCCGCGCTGGATGCGCCCACTGCCACCACCATCAATGCCAAGGGTCTGTTGCCGCCTGGCCATCCCCTGGCACTGGGCAGCAACCAGGCGCTACCACCGGTACGCGCCCTGGCGCGAGAGGCGGACGTCATCCTGGCGGTGGGTACCGAACTGGGCGAGACCGACTACGATGTGGTCTTCGACGGCGGTTTCCAGTTGACCGGCGACCTGATCCGCATCGACCTGGACCCCAGGATGCTGGTGGCTGGTCACCCACCCTGGCTAGGCGTGGTGGGCGACGCCCAGGCCGCGCTGCAGGGTCTGCTGCAACGCCTGCCCCGCCGCGAACTCGACCCGACCGGTCCCGGCGCCCGGCGCACGGCCATTGCCCAGGCTGGCCTGGCGCGCGAACTGGCCGGTTGGACGCACTTTCGCCAGCTGTTCGAGCGGCTGCAAAGGGCGCTGCCGGACGCGCGCTACGTGGGCGATTCCACCCAGACCGTCTACGCCGGCAATCACCTGGTGGAGTTGGACGGACCACGGCGCTGGTTCAATGCCTCCACCGGTTACGGCACCCTGGGCTATGGCCTGCCCGCCGCCCTGGGCGCACGCCTGGCGGACCCCAGGCGCCCGGTGATCTGCCTGGTCGGGGACGGCGGTCTGCTCTTTACCCTCAGCGAGCTGGCGAGCGCCGTGGAGGCGCAGATCGGCATCGTCATCTTGCTGTGGAATAACCACGGCTACGGCGAGATCCGCCGCTATATGGAACAGCGGGACATCACGCCCCTGGGCGTCGACCTGGTCACCCCGGATTTTCTCGCGCTGGCGCGGGCCTTCGGCTGCCTGGCCGAACGCGCACGGGATCTGGATCATGTCCAGGACCTGCTCGCCACCGCGCCAACCGATCGGCCACTGCTGATCGAGCTGCGCGAGGTAGCACCCTTCGTGTCGGCCTGATCAGTCAGGCAAGGGAACCATGACGAGCGCGCTGCACCGCCTGATCTCGCTAGGGATCAGGCCGCAGACGGGGCGCATCGGCATCCGAGCAAGATTGCTGCCTAGATCCTGGGCCGGCACTTGAGATCCAGCAGCACCTGGAACCTACAGGGGCCCCGCGAAGGTTTCGCGTACCCATGCCACACTGAAGGGCAAGAAAGCATAGAAGCGCCGCGCCGACTGGACGACGGTACCCAGGCGTCAGGTGCCTACGTTGCGCCTGGGGTTTTCTCACCGAAGCCGCGCAGGTGCTGGAACGCTGGCAGGTGTCGATCTGTCCATGCAGCAGTGGTCGCCACCGCGACTCGCCTCCTTCCGTCCCCGCAAGGCCCCCAAGCATTTGAACGTTTCCCCGTGTTCCCGGCTACAACTAGTCCTGCTGCTGACCCTGGTCACGCTTACCCTGGCACTCGGCTGGGCACCCGTGGACCGGCTGACCTGGGGGATCGAACAGCTGCTGGTGATCCTGGCCGTGGTAGCCATCGTGGTTATCCAGCGACGGTTTCCGCTCTCGGCCAGCGCCAGCCTGCAACTCTTCGCGTTTCTCGTACTGCACCAGATCGGCGCCCACTACACCTATTCCCAGGTTCCCTACGACGATGCCTGGCAGGCGCTGACCGGTTTCCGCCTGGACGAGGCCCTGGGTCTGCAGCGCAACCATTACGACCGCCTGGTGCACTTCGCCTACGGGCTGCTGCTGGCCCGCCCCTTTCGTGAAGTGGTCCAGGGCCTGACCGGGCTACGCGGCTGGCAGAGTGCCTATGCCGCCCTCGAGTTCGTGCTCGCCTCCTCGGCGGGCTACGAGCTCATGGAATGGCTGGGCGCTGACCTGCTGGCGGGCGATGACGCGGAAGCCTTCGTCGGCGCCCAGGGCGATCCCTGGGACGCACAGAAAGACATGGCACTGGCCTTTCTCGGCGCCTTGCTCTCGCTGGTCTGCCGCCATGGCTGGCCCGGACGTCGCGGGACCGGCCATGACGTTGGTTCGCGCTAGCGGGCGATCACGGGTTCCAACGCGTCCAGCCAACAGACCACGGCCACGGCGCCGCCATCGGGAATGCCACGGGTACGTTCGCCCAGGTAACTGGCACGGCCCTGGCCCGGAACCATCTCGGCGGTAGCCTCGGCGCCCTTCCGAGCGGCAGCCACCGCTTCGGCGAAGGCCTGCGCTGGGCTGGAGCCAGCCTGGGCAGCTGCCAGCAAGGTATCCGCGGCAGGTCGAAGCGCATCGAGCATCGTGCGCTGGCCCGGCTGGGCGCCGCCCAGCTCCGCCAGCGCCAGGACGCCCTGATCGAAGGCCTGGGCCCACTGGGCCAGTGTCGGTCGCGCGACCCCGTCCAACACCTGGGCCGCGCGGACCAGCGCGCAGGCATAGAAGGGTCCGGAACTGCCACCGATGGCACGCCGCAGGGCCTGTCCCATGGCTGCCAGGGCACTGGCCGGGGTGTACCAGGCGCTGCCTGGCAGGGCGCGCATCGCCTCGGCGCCACGGGCCAGGCTGGTGCCCAGATCGCCGTCACCGGCGCGGCTGTCCAGGTCGGTGAGACGGGTTTCGTTGGCCAGCAGGCTGGCGATCACGGCGTCCACTGCGGCATGCAGGCGCTCCGCCAGGGGCCCGGGCGTGCACGTCGTCGCCTCGGCCGTCACCTCAGGCGCGGACAGCAGACGCGGCGCCGCTGGCACCCGACCGTCACCGGGCCAGGCCCGCGCCTGGGTTGGCGCATCCAGCAATGCCAGGCGCGCCTCGTCCACCGGCAGCAGCGACAGCGAACAGCCCGGCATGTCCAGGGCACTGAGGAAGGTACCGGTCCAGGCCCGCTCCACGCTCAGGCCGCGCCGACGCAACTCGATCAGCGCCGCCCGGGCCACCAGGGCGAGCTCCAGCGGTGGCGTGGCGCCCAGGCCATTGACCAGCAAGGCGAGACGCGTCCCGCCAGGATAGCCGCCATCCTCGACCAGGGTATCCAGCAGTCGCGCCACGGTGGCATCGGCGCCTAGCCAGGGCCCGCGCTCGACGCCCTGCTCGCCGTGGATGCCAAGGCCCCACTCCACCTCGTCGTCCGCTAGTTCGAAGCCTGGGTGCCCCACCGCCGGCACCGTGCAGGCGCCCAGGGCGACCCCCATGCTGCGCAGTTCGGCACTGGCCTCGCGCGCCAGGCTGGCCACCTCGGCGAGGGGTCGCCCGGCGGCGGCAGCGGCGCCAGCGAGCTTATGGATCAACACGGTGCCGGCGATGCCTCGACGCTTCTCCGGCGCCACGGTATGGCGCAAGGCCGCGTCGTCCGCCACCAGCACCGTTTCGACGGGAATGCCTTCGCTGCGGGCCAGTTCCGCGGCGAGGCCGAAGTTGAGGCGGTCACCGGTGTAGTTCTTGACGACTAGCAGCGCGCCCGCCGGGCCGGCTGCCGCCCGGATGGCTGCCAGTACGGCATCCACGCTGGGCGAGGTGAAGACGTCGCCCGCCACCGCCGCCGTCAGCATCCCCTCGCCGACGTAGCCGGCATGGGCCGGTTCATGGCCGCTGCCGCCACCAGAGATAACCGCCACCGGGCGTTCGCGGACGTCGGCCAGGGGGTGGCGTAGTATCACCTGTTCGTCGGCCAGCAGGGCAAGACCGGGGTCCAGGCTCACGAGACCTTCGAGCAGCTCGCGAACCACGGTGACGGGGTTATTGATCAGCTTCTTCATCGGGCACTCCTGAGGGCGAGAGGTCGCCGCAGTATGGCACGCGACCAGCGGCACGAACGGCACGCCGCCAGGGGCAGTCTGCCGAAAGGCCACCCACCGGAGCCTATCCATGCCCCCTGCCCCTCACCGCCTCGAAAGCCTGGCCAAGGTCACGGGTGCCGCCCGCTACAGCGCCGATCTCACCCATAGCGACATCCCAGGCACGCCGCTGCATGCCGCCCTGGTGCAGAGCGATCACGCGCAAGGACAGGTGGCGCGGCTGGTGGTGGCGGCCGCCGAGCAGGCAACAGGGGTGCTGCTGGTCATGACGCACCTGAACGCCCCGCGCCTGCGGCCGATCAACACCCTGCCCGGCGGCGAGCTGGGCCGCTTCCTGCCCTTGCAGGACGACCGCCTCCAATACAGCGGCCAGCCCCTCGCGGTGGTGGTCGCCGAGCGGGCGGACCAGGCCGAATTCGCCGCGCAGCTGATCGAGGTGGAATACAGCGCAGAAGCGCCGAAGCAAGACTTCGACTTCACCCGGCTGCCGGCTGAATATCCGCAGGTGGTCGGCGCCGGCGAACCGGCGATCACCGAGCGCGGCCAGCCCGATGCGGCCTGGACGCAGGCGGAAGAGCGCCTGGAGTTGGAGTACACCACGGAGCCCCAGCATCACAATGCCCTGGAGCCCGGGGCGGCCCTCGCCGCCTGGGACAACCAGGGCCGACTGGTGGTGGACGCCGGCACCCAGTTCACCTATGGCGATGCCTATGCCCTGGCGCAGGCGTTCGACCTCGGCGTCAGCCCGGACTTCCCCGCCGTGATGCGCGCCGGTCGCGCCGAGGCGGACTTCTCCACGCGCATCCGCTTTCGCTCACCCCTGGTCGGCGGCGGCTTTGGCGGCAAGAAAGGCAATGCCCATCCCTTGCTCGCGGCCATGGCGGCGCGGCTCGCCGGCCGGCCCGTGAAGCTGGTGTTGACCCGGCGGCAGACCTTCTCGCTGATGCCCTTTCGGGGCGCCACCCGCCAGCGATTGCGCCTGGGCGGCACTCGCGATGGCCAGCTGAGCGTGCTGCTGCAGGAGGCCCTGATCCAGAACGCCCACACCTCGAACTTCATAGAACCCGTCGGCGAGATGACGCCCAAGCTCTATGCCTGCCATCACCTGCGTACCGGCCATGCCACGGCGCGGCTGCACCTCAATGCACCCAGCTGGCTACGCGCCCCGGGCGTGGCGGTCAGCCAGTTCGCGGTCGAGAGCGCCCTGGATGAATGGGCCCATCACCTGCGCCTGGACCCGCTGGACGTACGGCTACGCAACCATGCCGACGTGGAACCCCAGAGCGGCAATCCCTGGTCGAGCAAGAGCCTGCGCCAATGCTACGCGGCCGGTGCCGCGGCCATCGGTTGGGCGGACCGTGATCCCGGCATCGGCGCCATGCGCGATGGCGATCTGCTGATCGGCTACGGCATGGCCACCTCGGTCTACCATGTCGCCCAGATGGCCGCCTCGGCACGCATCCGGCTGAGCGCCAATGGCACGGCGGTGGTCGAGAGCGCCACCCACGAGCTGGGCCAGGGCAGCTGGACGGCGCTCACTCAGCTAGCCGCCGAGGCGCTGGGGCTACCGCTGGAACGTGTTCAGCTGCATTGGGGCGACACCGACCTCCCCTACAGTTCCCTGACTGCCAGCTCCTCCACCACGCTCAGTCTCGGTGCGGCCATCCAGGCCGCTGCCGACCAGCTGCGTCGGCGCCTGGTAGCGCTGACCGGGGCGGATGCGTCCGACGTCGGGGGCTGGCGCCTCGCGGACGGCGCTCTGGTCAGCGAGCGTGCCCCAGATCAACGTCATGAGCTGGGCCCGTTGCTGCAATGCCATGGCCTTGCCGAGGTGAGCGCTGAAGCCAGCACCGCCGACCAGGTGGCCCAACGCCCGGCGCTCGGTCGTGCCGCCTTTGGCGCCCAGTTCGCCGAAGTGGCGGTGGATCCGCAGCTGGGAACGGTCCGGGTCCGCCGCCTGGTAGGTGCCTTCGCCGGTGGCCGTATCGTCAATCGCCGTCTGGCCCAGAATCAGTTGGAGGGCGGCATGATCTGGGGCCTCGGCCAGGCGCTGCTGGAACAGAGTCGACTGGACCTGACGCAAGGGCGCTGGATGAACGCGGATTTGGCCGAAGCCCTGGTGGCTACCCAGGCCGACGTGCCCGTACTTGAGGCCCTGCTGCTGGACGAAGACGACCGCCTGGGGCATCCGCTGGGTATCAAGGGGCTCGGCGAGATCGGCGTGGTCGGGGTTGCCCCGGCGATCGCCAATGCGGTCTTCCATGCCACCGGCATCCGGGTGCGGCAGTTGCCCATCACCCTGGACAAGTTGCTCGGCTGAGCGAAACGGCCTTCCGCCAGACCGTGGCGGCAGGCTATCGTCTGGTCTGGAAGCTTTTCACGACCGGGATGTCTCACGCTGATAGCCAGCCGCGCCCTCCTGCGCGCATCCCGTCGAGGTTCGTCATGCCGATCAAGATCGTTCCGCGCTCTGCCTGTCGTGGGTCGGAGATCACCCCTGAAGCCGTCTACCTGTCCCGGCGCCAGCTGCTCGGTGCCAGTGGCGCCCTGCTCGCTGGCGCCGCCCTGCCCGGCTGGGCAATGGCCGCCGCCTCTACCTATGGTGACGTCGACGCCGCCAAGGGCCCCGACTGGTTCGAGCGCAAGCTGCCGGATACCCGTTGGCAGGCGGCCACGGTCAAGGGCGAAGACATCACCCCCTTCAAGGACGCCACCCACTACAACAACTTCTACGAATTCGGTCCGGACAAGAGCGATCCCGCGGCCCACGCGGGCCAGCTGCCGACCCAACCCTGGAGCGTGGTGGTCGATGGCGAGGTGGGCAAACCCGGCACCTATGGCCTGGAGGATCTGTTCGGGCCCGACACCCTGGAAGAGCGCATCTATCGCATGAGGTGCGTGGAGGCCTGGTCGATGGTCATTCCCTGGCTGGGCTTTCCGCTGGCCAGCCTGCTCAAGCGGGTCGAACCCACGGGCAAGGCCCGCTACGTCAGATTCGAGACGCTCAAGGACCCGAAGCACATGCCTGGCATGAACTCCAGCTTCGCCCTGCTGGACTGGCCCTATGTCGAGGGCCTGCGCCTGGACGAGGCCATGCATCCGCTGACCCTGATGACGGTGGGCATGTACGGCCGGGTGCTGCCCAACCAGAACGGCGCGCCGCTACGCCTGATCGTGCCCTGGAAGTACGGCTTCAAGGGCATCAAGTCCATCGTGCGGATCAGCCTGGTGGAAGAACAACCGCGCACCACCTGGCAGGGGATGGCGCCCAATGAATATGGCTTCTATGCCAACGTCAATCCGGAAGTGGATCACCCGCGCTGGAGCCAGGCCCGCGAACGTCGGCTGCCCAGCGGTCTCTTCAGCCCCAATGTTCGGCCGACCCTGATGTTCAATGGCTATGGCGAGGAAGTGGCCTCGCTCTATGCCAGCATGGATCTGCGGAGAAACTACTGATGGGATTGCTGCTTTGGCGGGTCGCGGTGTTCGTCGCCGCGCTCTGCCCGCCGCTGTGGTGGCTGTACCAGGCGTGGATCTTCGCCCTCGGCCCGGACCCGGGCAAGGCGCTAGTGGACAAGCTGGGCACCGGTACCCTGGTGCTGCTGTTGCTGACCCTCAGCCTGACCCCACTGTCGCGGCTCACCCGCTGGAAGCTCTGGCCGGTTATCCGCCGTCAGCTGGGGCTGTGGACCTTCACCTACGCCCTGTTGCACTTCCTGGGCTACCTGGCCTTCGTGCTGGGCTTTGACCTGTCGCAACTGGGCGTGGAGCTGCAGCGCCGGCCCTACATCATCGTCGGTGCTGCGGCCCTGCTGATCCTGCTGGCCCTGGCAGTCACTTCCAACCGCCCGGCCATGCGCCGCCTGGGCAAGCGCTGGAAGGAGCTGCATCGGCTGGCCTACCTGGTGCTGGGCTTGGGGCTTTTGCACTATCTCTGGATTGTGCGCTCGGACCTGGAAGAATGGGCGATCTACGCCGCCATCGGCGCTGCATTGCTGGCCTTCCGCCTGGTGGATGGCTGGCGTCGTAGAAGACGCAATCAGGCAGCCACCCTCCCTGCTCGTTGATTACAGCTGTCGAGGCAGGGAGGCAAATTCTCCACGCCTCAAAATCATAGGGGTGGTATTAAAAGGCCGGCGCCAGGGGCGCCAGGCCTAAGGGTAGAGATGATCGATCAGCGCTGCGCGGCCTGGCGCAGGCCCTTCAGGGTGTTGAGCGGGGCATCCACCACGAAGCTGTTGGCCAGCCAGGACGGCACGCTGCCACCCGGCTCGCTCTGGGCCTCGTAGGTCACTTCCGAGCCGCCATTCTTCGGCACCACCCGCCACTGGCCCTGGAAGCTCGCCACCCGTACATAGCCATCGGCAGCGGGACGGTAATCCGGCTGACCTTCTAGGGTACGGGTGAAACCGCCGTCAGGGGTCTTCTGCTCGGTGATGTGCAGCACCACGTCGCGCGCGGTCACCGGCCAGGGCATGTCGATGCGCATATAGGTCCAGGCCTGGTTGTCCTGACGCTTGAGTACCTGCAGCGACTGGCAGCGGAAGATCCACTTGCACGAGCCCACTGGATCATCCTGCAGGCGGGCGATGGTGGCCGGAACGGCCTTGATCTGTACCACGCCGCGGTAGGCCTTGTACTTGGAGCCAGCGACGGCACGGGTATAGACCTGGATACCGTCTTCCTGCTTGGCGAGCTGCCAGTCCTCGGCCTGGGCCAGGCCGGTGGCTGCGAGCAGGGTCAGGGCAAGGATGGAGCGAAGCGGCTTGTGCATGGGACGTCCCTTGTTGTTGTGGTTGTCGGAGAGCGTTGTCGAGAGATCGGATCAGGCGGCGGTCTCGCCTTCGAGCCGCAACAGGATGGCCATGGCCTCGGCACTGCTGGCGCCACAGAAGGCCGGCTCGGCCAGGAAGCCTCCGCATACGGCAGGACGTAGCGGCGAGCCGAACAGATCGCAGCGATTGGTGCTGTCCAGATGGGCGCAACGCACGCCGGATGGCTTGCCCTGGGGCATGCGTGGCAGTGGTGAGGAGATCGACGGCGCGATGCAACAAGCGCCACAACCCGGACGGCATTCCATGGTGAAACTCGCAGAGAAGAGGCTTGAAGCTTAAAACCAAGGCTGGGGCCTCACAAGCGAATCGTGACCAGATGTCGCTATACAGTCATGAATGTAACATCCATTCGCACGATGCTACGCAACCCAGAGATTTTTCGGCCGTCTTATCTGCGATGAGCGAGGCGGCTGGCCCGAGGGCGTGACAATGAAGCATTGGCTGGTGCTGGACCTGGAAGCGACCACCGACGAAGGTGGCTGGCCGCTGGAATTGATGGAGATCATCGAGATCGGCGCGGTGATGGTGGACGCCGAGGGCCAGGAGCTGGATCGCTACCAGAGCTTCGTCCAGCCTGAGCGCCTGCCGCTGCTGACACCCTTCTGCCGCGACCTCACCCATATCAGCCAGGCCGATGTCGATGGGGCCGAGCGGCTGGCTGGCACCTGGCCGACCTTCGAGCGCTGGCTGGGCGCCTACGAAACCACCCTGGCCGGCTGGTGCAGCTGGGGCGACTTCGACCGCCGCCTGCTGGAACGCGCCTGGCGCGAGCACGACCTGCACACCCACCTGGCGCGGGTGCCGCATCGCAATCTCAAGCAGGCCTTCGCCAAGGCCCGCGGCCTGGCGCGGCCGCTGGGTCTTACCGCCGCGCTGGAGTCGGCCGGACTGGCCTTTACCGGGGTGCTCCATCGTGCCGAGACCGACGCGCGCAACACCGCCAAGCTGTTGCCCGCCAGTCTGCCGGCCTTCGCGCGCTGACCGACGCAGGAAGCGGTGACAGCCGGGGACGGCCTTGGGCATACTCGCGGACGGTTCTAACCGCTCTCGCACAAGGAAACCCGATGTTCAAGGTCAACGAATACTTCGACGGCACCGTCAAATCCATCGCCTTCAGCCTGAAGTCCAAGCCTGCCACCCTGGGCGTCATGGCCCCCGGCGAATACGAATTCGGCACCAGCCAGCTGGAGGTCATGCACGTGGTGGCCGGCGCCCTGACCGTGAAGCTGCCGGGCAGCGAGACCTGGGAAACCTTCGCCGCGGGCAGCCAGTTCACCGTGCCGGCCAACGCCAAGTTCCAGCTCAAGGTCGCGGAAGACACCGCCTACCTCTGCGAATACCACTGAGTCCGTGAGTCCCGTCACTCGGCCATCCAGGCCGACTGGCGGGGGCCGCTACCCCGCCTGAACGCTTGCGCTTCGGCTCTGTCCTAAGCGACACCGCCGCTTTCGGAGTCGTCGCCATGTCGCCAGCTGCAGCCCAGGGCACTCGCCAGCCGAGTCATGCCCGCCCCTTCGAGCACCAGCCCCGGAATCTCCCGACGCATGGGGTAGCCCTTGCGCAGGGCGTCGAACGCCTGGGCACGCGCCAGGGCCGGCAGGCCGAGGGTCGCGCGTAGCGCCGCATCGTCATCACGCGGATCGTAGACCGCACGACAGACGCGTTTGAAGGCCGTCGCCTGCGGCGTGTCCCCGCTGAACACCAGGCGTTCCAGCTGCTGCGGCGGCAACAGGTCGCTCAGACCCAAGCGTGGCGTTTCTCCCGCCCAGGCGCAAAACGCCTCATAGATCTGCGCCGTGCCGCGCCACTTGCCTTCCAGGCTGTGCCCGGCGATATGGGGCGTCACCAGGTGGCAGAGACGAGCCAATTCAGGGTCGATACCTGGCTCGCCTTCCCAGACATCCAGTGCCACCGCCAGCTCGGCGCCACCGGCCAGATGGGTACGCAGCGCGGCGTTGTCGATCACCTCGCCGCGGCAGGCATTGAGTAGCCAGCTTCCTGGGCGCAGGCTGGTCAGGCGGTCGGCATCGAACAGGTGCAGGGTGCGCTGCGCACCCTCGCGGATCAGTGGCGTATGCAGGCAGAGCACGTCGCACCGCGCGATCAGCTCATCCAGGCTGTGGAAGTCGCCCTGCTCCGTCGCCTGACGCGGCGGATCGCAGACCAGTACCTTCCAGCCCAGTCCGCGCAGCACCATGGCGAGGCGGCCGCCGACCTGACCGGCGCCGACGATGCCATAGGTCCGCTGCGCCAGCTCCGCGCCGGTGCCATCGGCCAGCGCCAGCAGCGCGCCAAGCACCCAGTCCACCACCCCACGGGCATTGCAGCCGGGGGCGTTGCTCCAGCGGATGCCCGCCTGCTGCAGATAGCCGAGATCGAGATGGTCGGTGCCTATGGTGCAGGTACCGACGAAGCCGACCTTCGAACCTGCCAGCAGCGTCTCGTCAATGCGGGTGATGGAGCGCACCAGCAGCGCATCGGCGCGGCCCACGGCTTCGCGATCGAAGGCGCGACCAGGAAGGCGTTCGAGGGTCGCATGGGGTCCGAAAAAGGCGTCCAGCAGCGGTATGTTTTCGTCGGCAAGGATGTGCATGCCTGGGCACTCGCAGGGGCGGGGATCGGCACTTTAGCAGGCCATTCGCACCAGGCAACGGTCGCCGCGAGGCTTGCCACGCCGGCCATGAGGTCTAGACTATTGGCCCCGAAGCTGACCGACCGCTCAAGTGACCTCCTCTCTGCCTCGTATCAGACGTGAATTCGGCGCCCTGCTCTCCCTGGCCGCGCCCATCGTCATCGCCCAGCTCTCGCATTCGGCCATGGGCTTCGTCGACGCCGTGATGGCCGGCCGTGTCGGGCCGCTGGATCTGGCTGCCGTCGCCCTGGGCAACTCCGTGTGGATTCCGGTGTTCCTGCTGATGACCGGCATCCTGCTGGCGACCACGCCCAAGGTAGCCGAGCGCCACGGCGGCGGGCGCAGCGGTGAGATCGGCTCGCTAGTGCGCCAGGCGCTGTGGCTGGCCCTTGGCTGTGGCCTCATCGCCAGCCTGCTACTGCTCAATGCCCGGCCGCTGCTGGTGGCCATGCACGTCGACCCGCAACTGATCGGCCCGACCCTGCTCTATCTCAAGGGCATCGCCATGGGGTTGCCAGCCACCGCCTTCTACTATGTGCTGCGCTGCTTCAGCGACGGCCTCGGGCGCACCCGGCCGGCGATGCTGGTCGGCCTCGCGGGGTTGGCGCTGAACGTGCCGCTGAACTGGATCTTCATCCAGGGCCACCTGGGCCTGCCGGCCCTGGGCGGCGCCGGCTGCGGCTTCGCCTCCGGCACGGTGATGTGGGCGATGCTGCTGGCCATGCTGGCGATAATCCGTACCGAACGCTATCGCTCCTGCGCCATCTTCGCCCGCTTCGAGCGGCCACACGGACCCACGCTGCGCGCCCTGCTGGCCATCGGCGTGCCCATCGGCATCGCCGTGTTCGCCGAGTCCAGCATCTTCTCCGTGGTGGCGTTGCTGATCGGTGAACTGGGCCCGACCGTGGTGGCCGGTCACCAGGTGGCGCTCAACTTCTCCGGTCTGGTGTTCATGGTGCCCCTGGCGCTGGGGATGGCGGTAACCGTCCGCGTCGGTCAGGCACTGGGCCGCGGCGAGCCGCGCGAGGCCCGTTTCGCCGCGGGCGTCGGCATGGCCGCCGGGCTGCTCTGCGCCTGCGTTTCCTGCACCCTGATGCTGACCGCGCGCACCTTCATCGCCGGGCTCTACTCCCAGGACCTGGCGGTGATCCAGCTGGCGGCCTCGCTGCTGGTATTCGCCGGCATCTTCCAGTTCTCCGACGCCATCCAGGTCACCGCCGCGGGCGCCCTGCGCGGCTATCAGGATACCCGCGCGACCATGGTCATCACCCTGCTGGCCTACTGGGGCGTGGGACTGCCGGTCGGCTGGGCGCTGGGACTGAGCGACTGGTTCGGTGCGCCACGCGGACCGGCCGGCCTCTGGCAGGGCCTGGTACTGGGTCTGACCTGCGCGGCCATCCTGCTTTCGGTGCGCCTGGCGCGCAGTGCCCGTCGACGCATCCACGGCGCCAAGCCCTTGTTACACTGACCCCCTCGTCGGACGGCCCTGGGCCGTTCAGGACGGGCGTTTTCACCTTTCGCGAGCGTGCGGCTTCGATGATCTTTCGCCTGCTACAGCTGTTTTGCCTCTGCTTCCTGCTCATCGGTCCGGTCCAGGCAGCCCTGCCCGGGCTGCCAGGTACAGAGAAGGATCAGGTCGACCCCCAGTTCGGCCAGTCCCTGGACCAGGTCATCAAGACCCTGGAAAGCGATCAGCAGCGCAATCGTCTGCTGGCGGATCTCAAGAAGCTGCAGGCCGCCCAGACCAAGGCGGAACCCAGCGCCTCCCAGGGAGTGATCGGCCTGATCACCGACACCATGACGGTGGTCGAGCAGCAATTGCAGCGCGACAACCTGCGCGAGCGCTGGCAATTCCAGCTGGATCAGGCTGGCGCGGAGCTGGCCATGTTGGCACCCGCGCCCGAACAGCGGCTCAATCTGCTGTTGGGTTTCGTCATCACCCTGGCCTTCTGGGCCGGTTGTGCCCTGGGCCTGAAGAGCATCAGCCATCGGCTGCGCATCAGGTTCGGGCTGGCCGAGGAGTTGCCGCTCAGACCGCGGACCCTGGACCTGGTGCGTTTCGCCCTGCGCAAGCTGGCACCCTGGCTGCTGGCGTTCGTCATCACCCTGCTGGTATCCCTGTGGATGCCGGATTCCCTGGGCAAGACCGTGGCCGTGACCCTGGCCTATGCCGCCGTCATCGGCCCGCTGTTCGCGGCAACGGTAGTAGTGATCTGCTCCCTGCCCAGCGGCGCGCACCGCAGCCGGGCGTTGCTGATCCTGCGCCGGCGCGCCTTTCGCCCGCTGTGGATCATCGGCAGCCTGGCGGCCCTGGGTGGCGTGGCCAGCGATCCGCACCTGGCCGAGACCCTGGGGCCGCACCTGGCCGCGGTCATCGCCATTGGCGCCAATATCTGCGCCGCCCTGCTCACGGCGCAATTCGCCCTTAGATTCCGCCGCCCCATCGCCCACCTGATCCGCAACCAGCCCCTGGCCAAGCGTCAGGCGCTGCGCGGTCTCCAGGGCGTGCGCCACCTGATCGCCCGGCTCTGGCACCTGCCGCTGCTGATCCTGGTGGCCGTCTCGGTGGTGGCTACCTTCGTTTCAGCCGGCGACACCAGCGACGCCCTGCGCCGGGCACTGCTGTTCGCCGTGACCATGGGTGCCGCCATGGGGCTCAATGCCCTGGTCCGGGCGCGCCTGCTGCACCGGCGCCATCACGGCCGAATCCAGGAAGCCTATGCCGAACGGCTGCGGGCGTTCTTCGTGCTGGTACTGGGGATCGTCATCTGGCTGGTGGGAATCGAGCTGGCCCTGCGGGCCTGGAATCTCTCCCTGCTGGGGTTCAGCCAGGGTGACGGCCATGCGGTCGCCAGCAAGTTCTTTGGCCTGGGTGGCACCCTGTTGCTGGCCTGGCTGGTATGGATCCTGGCCGACACCGCCATCCATCGCAGCCTCAATCTGCACCGCGTGAGCCCCAACAATGCTCGCGCCCAGACCATGTTGCCGCTGATCCGCAACGTGCTGTTCCTGACCATCTTCGTCATCGCCCTGATCGTCGCCCTGGCCAACATGGGCGTGAACGTCACCCCGCTGCTGGCGGGTGCCGGCGTCATCGGCCTGGCGGTGGGCTTTGGTGCCCAGAGCCTGGTAGCCGACCTCATCACCGGGCTATTCATCATCATCGAGGATTCCCTGGCCATCGGCGACTACGTCGACGTGGGCAACCACCTGGGTACCGTCGAGGGCCTGACCATCCGCACCGTGCGGCTGCGGGACATCGACGGCATCGTCCACACCATCCCCTTCAGCGAGATCAAGAGCATCCAGAACTACTCGCGGCAGTTCGGCTACGCCATCTTCCGCCTGCCGATCCCGCAGGCGATGTCGGTGGACAAGGCTATCGAGATGGTCCAGGAGGTCGGCCGCTCGCTGCGCCAGGACCCGCTGATGGGCCGGGACATCTGGTCGCCGCTGGAGCTGCAGGGGGTGGAGAGCTTCGATTCGGGCATGGCCATCCTGAGATTTCGCTTCAAGACCGCACCAATCAAGCAGTGGGAGGTCTCGCGGGCCTTCAACCTCAAGCTCAAGCGCTACCTGGACGATGCCGGCATCGAACTGGCGTCGCCGCGCATGAACGTGCGCTACGAGGTAGGCGGCTCGCCGCTGGATCAGGCGGCGCGGGGCAGCGAAGCGCCGAGCGAAGGCTGAGGCCGCTGGCACGACCGTCGGTCCTCGCGGCGCTGCGGAAAAGCCTCTAGGGTGTACGTCACTCTGTCCTGGCGAGGTCCTGACATGCCCCTGCGTACCCTGCTCTGTTATGGCGACTCCAACACCCATGGCACCCGGCCATTGACCCAGCCGGGCGTACTCGAACGCTTCGGCTGGGACGAACGCTGGACCGGCATCCTGGCCCGCGGCCTGGGCAGCGACTGGCAGGTGATCGAAGAAGGCCTGCCGGCACGAACCACGGTGCACGACGACCCCATCGACGGCCAGCACAAGAACGGCCTCACCTATCTCCGACCCTGCCTGGAAAGCCAGCTGCCCGTGGACGTTCTGCTGCTGATGCTCGGCACCAACGATCTCAAGGCACGGCTGTCGGTGACGCCTGCGGACATCGCCAGTGCGTTGCAGGTGCTGCTGGAAGAGATCAAACGCTGCAATGCCGGCCCGAACGGCGCCACGCCCAGGCTCATCGTGATGGCACCGGCCCCCATCGAGGAAGTGGGCTTTCTCGGCGAGATCTTCGCCGGCGGCGCGGCCAAGTCCCGCCAATTGGCCGAGCGCTATCGCCAGGTAGCCGAGGCCCAGGGCGCGACCTTCGTCGATGCCGGGGAGCTCATCCAGGTAAGCCCAGTGGACGGCGTGCATTTCGAAGCGGACCAGCATCGGCGGCTGGGGGAGCATCTGGTGGGGGTGGTCAGAGCGGCCGCTAGCGCCTGAACGTAGAACGTAGCCTGGACAACGGCGCGGCCTTGTCTACGAGGTCGGGGGCTCGACGGTGGAAAACGCTGCGCGGTTTTCCACGCTACGGGGTGGCTGGCATCGTCCTGTTGGGCTTCGACAATGGGGCCGTCTGCGCCCAACCTACAGAACCGCATCCCCGTAGGTTGGGTTGAGCGCAGCGAAGCCCAACACCCTCGGCTCAGCCCCGTTTTCAACGATCCAGGCCATAACGCTGACGAAGGGCGTGGTACTGCTCGCTGTAAGCCTGATAACCCAGGTTTCTGGCCTGAAGTGCAGCCAGCTCGTCTTCAAAGGTCAGCGCAGCCGGCATGGCGGTCGAGGCAACAGGCGCTGTGGACCGGACGACGGGCGCGGGACGCATCTGACCCAGGAGTTGGTCTATCACCGGATTGAGCTTCGCCGCGGTTCCCTGCCACTTCATCAGGGAGAGGCCACCCTTGCCACGCAGATGGTAATCGGCCTGGCCCACCTGGCGGCCACCGGCATCGCGAATCGTCAACTCGGCCACGGAGAGATAGGGGGCCATATCCCACGTCTGCCGGGCGGTGTACTCGAGAACATAAGGGCACTGGCGCGGCACCTGCGCATAGGTCTCGGTAGGGACGCCATGGCGGGCGAAGCCGGCACGGACCACGGGCAGGAAATCCTTTACCCAGACGGCAGGATTTTCCTGGATACACACCAGATCCGGACGTACCGCGACAGGCTCGACCTGTACCGAGGTACAACCCGCGAGAATCAACGAAACAACACACAGCGTCCTGGCTTTCATCAAAGGCATCCCTGCTTGCTAGACCGGCGATTGTGAGCCAAGTCACAGCAGCAAAGCGAGCCCTGCGCTGAAGGTCATTCCACCTTTTTGCGGATCCAGTACAGGTAGCGCCCTTCCCCTTCGCTCTTCTCCACCAGCTCATGGCCGAGGAAGACGCAGAACTTGGGGATGTCGCGCTGGGTGGACGGATCGGTGGCGATGACCTTGAGCAGGGCGCCGGGGGCGATGTCGCGCACCTTGTTGTGCAGCATCATCACCGGTTCCGGGCAGTTGAGCCCGCTGGCGTCGAGGGTGGCATCGGCTTCGAGGGTCATCGGCACTCCAGAAAACGCTAAAAATAGATATCGAGTAGGCGCGAGAACCTGTGCAAAGTTTCGCGAGCTAGAGACAGGCAAGGCGCAACGACCAGCGAGAGTAACAGCCAACGGCTGGCCCGAAGGGTGAGCGCCAGCGAATAAAGCCGTCGAGGAAGCGCAGTTTACGAGTGTAAATGAGCATTTCGACGGGTCCACCTCAGGGCGGGCTGGCGATCCAGGCGGCTGTCAACGCAGCCTGGCCGACGCGCAGCAAACTTTGGATAGGTCCTCAGGGTTTCCGATCCATCCGGCGCAGATGACAGGTCACTTCCTCGCGGTCGTGGTAGAGCTGCTTGCAGCCGATGACCACGCGCTGGCCGCGACCTTCGAAATGGTCGCGCAGGCGCTCGAGGATACCGGCCACTTCGCGATAGCGCTGCTTCATCGGCAACTTAAGATTGACCACCGCCTCGCGGCAATGACCCTCGCCGATCCAGCGTTCGATCAACGCCGCGGTGCGCGCAGGCTTCTCGACGATGTCGCAGACCATCCAGTCCACCGGTCGCTTGGGGACGTAGGCATAGCCGTCGACCTGCAGGTGCTCCACCAGGCCGCTGTCCATCAGCACCTCGTTCATCGGGCCATTGTCCACCGCTGTCACCAGCATCTCGCGGGCCACTAGTTGCCAGGTCCAGCCACCAGGCGCCGCGCCCAGATCCACGGCACGCATCTCCGGCGCCAGGCGAGTCTCCCATTCGGCGCGGGGAATGAACTGGTGCCAAGCTTCTTCCAGTTTGAGCGTCGAGCGACTGGGGGCCTCGCGAGGAAACTTCAGCCGTGGGATGCCCATGGGCCAGAGCGCGGCGTTGTCCGGCTCGACCAGGCCGACGAAGACTTCGCGGCCGCTGAGGAAGGTCAGCTGCAGACGCGGCGCCCGGGCATCGTCCACCAGGCGGCCGGCCTTGCGCAGGGCAAGGGTCAAGGGGCGTTCGAACTTCTTGCAAAAGGTCGACAGGGCCTTGCCGTCGTTGGTGTCAGGCATTTCCAGCGCCAGGCTGCCGCAGACGGGATAGCCCGCCAGCAGCTCCAGCAACGGACCGATGCGATCCTGCTCGGGCAGGCTCAGAAAGGCGCCGCGCGACCATTGGCGGGGAAAGACCAGCTCGGCGAACCTCAGGTGCTGCATCAGGCGCGCGGCGTCGGTCGCATCGCCGCAGACGAATTCGGCATAGGCCGCGCCCGGCTTGCCTTTGGCGTAGCCCGCCACGCCGAGCAGCGCCGCCCGCTCACCGAGCTCGGCGCAGACCTCGCCTTCGAATCCGGTACGGCACAGCAGCAACAAGGTATTCACGACAGGGCTTCCTCAAGGGGTCACGCAGGGCGCGCACTATACCCCAGCGCGCCGTCTGGGGAACGCCAGCGGCGGCTGTCGGTCCAGTACTACACCTAGAAAAATCAGTCCGCGCAGCGCTGGAACGGGTCTCGTCTGCCTTTCGAGGCCCGAACGGCCAGCGGGCAACCGTCGATAAGGAGACCCCTGATGCCAGCCCTGGACAGCCTCAAAAGCCTCAAGACCCTGCAGGTCGGTGAGCGCACCTACCACTATTACAGCCTGCCCGACGCGGCCAAGACCTTGGGCAGTCTCGACAAGCTGCCTAAATCGCTCAAGGTGCTGCTGGAGAACCTGCTGCGTTGGGAAGACAACCAGACCGTTACCGGCGAGGACCTCCAGGCCCTGGCCGACTGGACCAAGACCCGTTCCGCCAATCGCGAGATCCAGTACCGGCCGGCGCGGGTGCTGATGCAGGACTTCACCGGCGTACCGGCAGTGGTCGACCTGGCCGCCATGCGCGAAGCCGTAGCCAAGGCCGGTGGCGATCCGCAGCGGATCAATCCGCTTTCCCCCGTCGACCTGGTGATCGACCATTCCGTGATGGTGGACCGCTACGCCAGCGAAAACGCCTACCACGAGAACGTCGAGATCGAGATGGAGCGTAATGGCGAGCGCTACGCCTTCCTGCGCTGGGGCCAGAACGCCTTCGACAACTTCCGCGTGGTCCCGCCGGGCACCGGTATCTGCCACCAGGTCAACCTGGAGTACCTGGGCCGCACCGTCTGGACCAAGGAAGAGGACGGCCGCACCTATGCCTTCCCCGACACCCTGGTCGGCACCGACTCCCACACCACCATGATCAATGGCCTGGGCGTGCTGGGCTGGGGCGTGGGCGGTATCGAGGCCGAGGCGGCCATGCTCGGCCAGCCGGTGTCCATGCTGATCCCCGAGGTGGTGGGCTTCAAGCTCACCGGCAAGCTGCGCGAGGGCATCACCGCCACCGACCTGGTGCTGACCGTGACCCAGATGCTGCGCAAGAAGGGCGTGGTGGGCAAGTTCGTCGAATTCTTTGGTGATGGCCTGACCACCCTGCCCCTCGCCGACCGTGCCACCATCGGCAACATGGCCCCGGAATACGGCGCCACCTGTGGCTTCTTCCCGGTTGACCAGATCACCCTGGATTACCTGCGCCTGTCCGGTCGCCCCGAGGAAACCGTGCAGTTGGTGGAGGCCTACACCCAGGCCCAAGGCCTCTGGCGTAATCCCGGCGACGAGCCGGCATTCACCGACGTGCTGGAACTGGACATGGGCGAAGTCCAGTCCAGCCTGGCCGGTCCCAAGCGACCCCAGGATCGCGTACTGCTTGGCGAAGTCGCCAAGACCTTTGGCGACTTCGCTGCCCTGGCACCGAAAAAAGCCGAGGCACCCAAGGCTGGCAGTGGCGTCGAAGTGCAGCTCGACGGCCAGACCTTCCAGCTGGAGGACGGCGCCGTGGTGATCGCTGCCATCACCTCCTGCACCAACACATCCAACCCCAGCGTCATGATGGCAGCCGGTCTGCTGGCCAAGAAGGCGGCCGAGAAGGGCCTGATGCGCAAGCCTTGGGTGAAGTCTTCTCTCGCCCCCGGCTCCAAGGTGGTGACCGACTACTACAATGCCGCCGGTCTCACGCCCTATCTCAACGACCTTGGCTTCGACCTGGTCGGCTATGGCTGCACCACCTGCATCGGCAACTCCGGCCCGCTGCTCGACCCCATCGAGAAGGCGATCCAGGACGCCGACCTCACCGTGGCTTCGGTGCTCTCCGGCAACCGCAACTTCGAAGGCCGTGTGCATCCGCTGGTCAAGACCAACTGGCTGGCCTCACCGCCGCTGGTGGTGGCCTATGCGCTCGCCGGCAGCGTCAAGGTCGATCTGACCCAGGAGCCGCTGGGCACCGGCAATGACGGCCAGCCGGTCTATCTGAAAGACGTCTGGCCCACCCAGCAGGAAGTGGCCGACGCCGTGCAGAAACTCGACACCGCCATGTTCCACAAGCAATACGGCGCCGTGTTCGATGGTGACGAGAAGTGGCAGGCTATCCAGGTGCCGGACGCTGAGACCTATGTCTGGGACGCCGACTCCACCTACATCCAGAATCCGCCGTTCTTCGAAACCATCGCCGGCGATCCGCCACGTATCGCCGATATCCACGATGCCCGCATCCTGGCGCTGCTGGGCGATTCGGTCACCACCGACCACATCTCCCCTGCCGGCAACATCAAGAAGGACAGCCCCGCTGGCCGCTATCTGGCCGAGCATGGCGTGGACTATGCCGACTTCAACTCCTACGGCTCGCGCCGTGGCAACCACGAAGTCATGATGAGAGGCACCTTCGCCAACATCCGCATAAAGAACGAGATGTTGGGCGGTGAAGAAGGCGGCAACACCTACCACGTCCCCACTGGCGAAAAGCTGTCGATCTACGACGCGGCCATGAAGTACGAGCTGGAGAACACCCCGCTGGTCATCATCGCCGGCAAGGAATACGGCACCGGCTCCTCTCGTGACTGGGCCGCCAAGGGTACCAACCTGCTGGGTGTCAAGGCGGTGGTCGCCGAGAGCTTCGAGCGCATCCACCGTTCCAACCTAGTAGGCATGGGCGTGTTGCCGCTGCAATTCAAGGACGGCGTCGACCGCAAGTCCCTGGGGCTGACCGGCAAGGAAAAGATCGCCGTGTTGGGCATCGACGGTGTCGAATTGCGCCCGCGCATGCCGCTGACCCTGGAAGTCACCCGTGAGGATGGCAGCCTGGAAAGCGTCGAGGTGCTCTGCCGCATCGACACCCTCAACGAGGTGAGCTACTTCAAGGCCGGCGGCATCCTGCACTATGTACTGCGGGAGTTCCTGGCCAAGCCTGCGGCCTAAGCAGGCGTTAGCGAACGCCCGGCAGCCTGGCTACCGGGCGTTCTGCTGTCAGGAGGTTGCCAACAGCTGACTCGCCGCCCGCCCGAACCCCTCGACCACCTCCTGCAGCGGTCCGAGAAAGCGCGGGTAGATCAGCCATAGCTGGATCTCCGGCTTGAAGTCCTTCAGCGGGATCACCGCCAGGCGTTCGCGATGGGCACTCAAGGCCAGCAGCGGTGCCGGGACCAGGCCTAGACCCTGGTCGTCCGCCACGAGGCCGAGCTGGAGTTCTGTGCCATAGGTTTCCAGGTTAATACGCAACGCCTGACCCTGCTCGGCCAGGGTTCGTTGCAGGCTGGCGCGAAAGCCACAGCCATCGGGATTGAGCACCCAGCCCTGACCCTGGATGTCGGCCAGCCGTTGCGCCTTGACCGGCGCCTGGTCTCGGGCGCAGACCACCTGCAGCGGCATGGCGCCCAAGGCATTGGCCTCGACGCCGTCGGGAAACACCTTGTTGGCCGGAAACAGCACCAGGGCGCCCTCCAGCTCGCCGTGCTCGATACGGCTGACCAGCACGCTGCCCCAACCGGTCGCCACCTGGGTACGCAGTTCCGGGTAGCGGGTGCGGATAGCCTTCACGGCCTCCAGCAACAGCGCATCGCCCAAGGTCTGGGGTACGCCAAGGCGCAGCAGTCCGGACGGCGGGACATCACCCGCCACTCGCTCGCGCAGGGCGTCCATCTCGCGCAGGATGGCGCGGCAGTGGCCGTAGACCTCCTGACCCAGGCGTGTCGGCTTGAGTGGCTTGGTGTGGCGGTCGAGCAACTCGACACCCAGATCCTGTTCCAGGCTCTGCAGGCGGCGGGTGATGGCTGGCTGGGTAAGTCCCAGGGACAGTGCGGCGGCATTGAGGGAACCGCTGCGGAGCACCGCGACAAAGGCTTCGATATCGTCGGTCTTCATGAGGAGGCGCCTGACTTTTCGGTTCTGGACATGCATCCCAAGCATAACCCAGGGCCATCTCACCTGCCCTTGTTCAGTGCTACGTCGTCCACTCCACACTAAATCCACAGCGGTGATACGGACGTTCGTCAGGTATAGGCGCGGATATCGGGATACTGGCCTTTGACCGCATAACAACCGACCTCCAGTACCTTGTAGGCCAGTGGATCGTGCAGGCTGTGGGTGCGCACATCGCGCCAGAAGCGATCCAGGCCGAGACGGTTGTGCGTGGCGCGAGCGCCCAGGGCGTCGAACACGCGAGTTGTGACGTCCAGCGCGGTGCGCGCCGCCAGCACCTTGGCGCTGGCCACGGCAATGGCCGTCTCGCCGCGCAGTTCGGCGGTAAAGGCATCGTCGGCGTCGAGCAGCTCCTGTACCCGTTGCGCCGCTAGATCGGCCAGGGCCACGGCGCCTTGGAGGGCGATCCAGAGTTCGCCCATCTGGCTCAGCACCAGTTGATCCTCGCTGGCGCGGGTGGCCAGGGAATGCACCCAGGGCCGCGCCTCTTCGTGCAGATAGCGTCGCGCCTCGCGCAGGGCGCCCTGGGCTGCCCCCAGGTAGTACTGGGTAAAAGCCGACTGGTTGACCGGGGTGCGGATCACCGCGGCGAAGTCGTCGGCGTCCTCCAGGTCGCAGATCTGGACCTCCTCGGCGCTGGCCCAGACGTCTGTTAGGGTAAAGCTGCCACTGTCGCTGCGGGCCACGCCGAAGTGATCCCAGTCATCGGCGTAGGCCAATCCGGGCCGGTCCGCCGGCAGGGTGACCATCAGCCGTGCGCCACTCTCCCGGTCGCGGGCGCTGATGGTGAGGCGGTCGGCAAAGGCGGCACCGCTACAGAAACCCTTGCGCCCGGTCAGGCGATAGCCACCGCCGGCGAGCGGAAGGGCCAGGATGTCGTCATCACGCGGATTGACCACCCCGGCCAGCCACAGACGGCCTTCCGCGATTTCCGCCAGTAGTCGGTCGCGCCTGGGCCGGGGCTCGCGCCGCAGGTTGACGGTATTGAGCAGGTGGTACCCATAGAGCAGGCCCACTGAACCATCACCGGCAGCGATCTCGCGCAGCACACGCATGGCCAGCGACCAAGGCTGACCGGCGCCCCCGAGGTGCACGGGTATGACCAGGTTGGTCAGGCCGCTGTCCTTGAGTCTTTGCAGCTGGGCGTCGGGACGAATGCGCTCGCGTTCGTCGGCCACCACCCGGGCGGCGAACTCCGCGCCGATTTCGCGGGCCAGCGTCAGCCAGCCAGCAGCCTCCTCGATCGTGCTCATCTAGTCCTCCAGGGGGCCGAGGCCCAGGTGATCTCTCAGGGTCGTGCCTTGGTACTGGCGCCGGAACAGCCCGCGGCGCTGCAGGTGCGGCACCACGCTCTCGCTGAATTCGACGAAGGAACCCGGCAGGTAGCCGGGGGAAATCACGAAGCCGTCGCACCCGCCGGCTTCGAACCACTCGGCCAACTGGTCGGCGATCTGGGCAGCGGTACCCACCAGCTGCGGCACGCGGACACTGGCGGCGTAGCTGCGACCCAGTTCGGCCAGGGTGGTGCGCCGCCCCAGCGCCAGCAGCTTCTCGGCAGCGGCCAACGGCAGGTCGCCGACCTCGGCCACCTCGCCCAGGGCGGTGTCCAGGGTGAAGCGGGACAGGTCGATGTTGAGCTGGGAGCAGAGGGTGATCAGCCCCACTTCCGGTTGCGCCAGGGCGTTGTGCCGCTCCTGCTTGGCGCGCGCCTCGGCTTCGCTGCCGCCGATGAAGGGCATCACCGAAGTGAGGATCTTGCAGCGGTCGGGCGAGCGCCCCTGCTCCAGCACCTGGCGGCGGACATCGTCGCGAAAGGTGCGCATAGCGGCGAGGTTCGGCTGGATGGTGAAGATGGCTTCGGCCCAACGCGCGCCAAAGCGCCGGCCACGACCGCTGGAACCGGCCTGGATCAGCACCGGGCGCCCCTGGGGACTGCGCGAGATATTGAGCGGGCCCTCCACGCGGAACCAGTCGCCCTGGTGATCGAGGGCGCGCACCTGCGCGGGATCGGCCAGCACGCCGCCTTCGCGATCCAGCCGCAGAGCGCCTGGCCCCCAGCTGCGCCAGAGCTTGAGTGCCACTTCGACGAATTCATCGGCACGGTCGTAGCGCAGGTCGTGTTCCAGGTGGCGCTCCCTGCCGAACAGCCGGCCCTCGCTGTCGTTCATCGAGGTGACGATATTCCAGGCTGCGCGCCCGCGGGACAGGTGATCGAGGGTGGCGAAGGCCCGGGCGACATGGGCGGGTTCGTAGTAGGTGGTGGAGCGGGTGCAACCAAGGCCAAGGTGGCGGGTATGGGCCACCAGATAGGACAGCAGCGGCAGCGGGTCGAGGCGGGTGGCATCCTGGGCGCCCAGGCGCAGGGCGGTCTCCCGCGAGCCGCCGAGCTGATCGCCCACGGCCAGGCGGTCGGCGAAGAACAGGAAGTCGAACAGCCCCTCCTCCAGGGCCTTGGCCGCGCGGACGTAGTAGTCCGGGTCGAGGAAATCGCCTTGAGTCTCGGGATGGCGCCAGATGGCGTGGCTATGGACGACGGGACCGGCCAGCAGGAAGCCGGCGAGGTGCAATTGGCGACTCATCGGCTGACCTCCGTGGAAGCTTGCAGGTAGCGATTGAAGCTCTGGTCATAGAGAGACTTGACGTCATAGGGCTGCTGCAGCACCCCGGCCTTGACCAGGAAGTCGGCGGTCTTCTGGCCATCGCTCAGGGTCTGGGCGCTGATTGGCTCGACCCAGGTGGCGTCGCGGCGGAACCAGCGTTCGGCGATGGCCGAATCGGAGTTGTTGCGTTTGGCCCAAGCCTGGGCATAGACGTCGACGTGGTCGCGTGCCCAGCTGCGGGCCCGTTGCAGGCGGGCCACAAAATCGCCAATGGCGGCGCGGTTTTCGTCCAGGCGCTGGGTGTTGGCCACCACATAGACCGGCGCTGGCATCAGGTCCTTGGCGGTGACCAGCACCCGTCCGCCCTGACGCTCCACCATACTCACGTAGGGTTCCCAGGTGGCAGTGGCATCGAGCGTGCCCTGGCTCAGGGCGGCTACCGCCTCGGTGGGCATCAGATAGCTGTAGCGGGGGGCGTCACTGGGCAGCCCGGCCTGCTCCAGCGCCGAGTAGACCAGCTGCTGGCTCCAGGAGCCCTTCCAGATGGCCACGCGCTTGCCGGCCAGGTCCGCCACCGTCTTGATCGGCGAATCCTCGCCGACCACGATGGCGGTGCCGTCCGGGCGGTTGCGGGTCACCGCCACCACCTTGATCGGTCCCCCGCAGGCGGCCAGGGCAATCACCGGGGTGTCGCCGACAATGCCCAGGTCGATGGAGCCGACATTGAGCGCTTCCACCACCGGCGCCCCGGCGTTGAATCTCTTCCACTGGATCTGGTACGGCAGGTCCTTGAGTTCACCCGCCTGCTCCAACAGGGTACTGCTGTAGTAGAACTGATCACCGATGGTAAGGGTGACCGCCTGGGCCAGGTTGGCGGAGGTGCCGGCCAGCAGGCCGGCGGCGAATAGCAATCCCTTGATCACGAAAACGTCTCCTCGAAGGTATCGGGAGCGCTCCGTGGGTACGGTCGCGCGGTAGGTAGGTGAGAAAGTTTCAGCCGGTGCGGCGGACGCTGGCCAGGCGCGCGGCGACCTTTTGCCGGGTCAGGGGAATCAGCTCGCGACCGTATTCCACGGCATCGTTGAGCGGATCGAAACCGCGGATCAGGAAGCTGTCGATGCCCAGGTCGTAGTAGTCCAGCAGGGCATCGGCGACCTGCTCGGCGGTGCCCACCAGGGCGGTAGAGTTGTGCCCGCCGCCGACCAGGGCGGCGATGCCGGTCCAGAGCCGACGATCCACACGATCACCCAGGGCCACGGTGTCGCGCAGGCGCTGGGCCCCGACCGCTTCCGGCTTGGCCGGATGCACGGCGCCTTCTGCGGCCAGGCGCGCCTTGGCCTGTTGGCGGATGGCCTCGGCCTTGGCCCAGGCAGCATCCTCGGTTTCGCCCAGGATCACCCGGAAGGAGACGTTGAAGCTGGGGGTGCGGCCATGGCACGCCGCCTCGGCGCGGACCGCGGCGATGGTCTCGCGGGTCTGGGCCAGGGACTCGCCCCACAGCGCGAAGACATCGGCGTGCTTGCCGGCCACCCGCAAGGCGGCCGCCGAGGAGCCGCCGAAATAGACCGGCAAGCTCGGTTGCTGCAGCGGCTTGATGGCGGAGAAGCCATTCGCCACCCGGTAGTGCTCGCCCTCATGGTCGAAGGGCTGGGGGCTGGTCCACTCCTGGCGCACCACGTCGAGAAACTCTTCGGTGCGGGCATAGCGCTGGTCGTGGTCGAGCCAGTCGCCATCCTTGCGCTGCTCCCCGTCGCTGCCGCCGCTGATGATGTGCACCGCCAGGCGGCCGTCGAGCAGATGATCGAGGGTCGCCAGCTTGCGTGCCGCCAGGGTCGGGGCAACGAAGCCGGGACGATGGGCTAGCAGGAACTTGAGTGTCCGGGTGGCCTGCCCCGCCAGGGCGGTGACCAGGAAGCCATCGGGTTGATCGGACCAGTAGCCGACCAGAATGCGATCGAAGCCGGCCAGCTCGTGGGCCTGGGCGAAGCGGGTGATGTAGCCCTTGTCGAAGATGGGGCCGGAGGGGGCGATGATCTCCGAGGTGAGGCGATGGCCGATCATGCCGAGGAACTGAACGCTCATGGTGGTGAATCCCGTGCCGAGGTAAAGGGGACGCCTTCTGGGAAGGCGTTGGCTGGGGTCCACCTTAGATAGCCAGCGCATAACAAGGAAATTCCTTATACGCATATCCTAATGCGAGATTTATTTACATTGCGCATTTAATAAAGATAGCTCCGTACTTCTTCTCATGACCGCGATGGCGCTGTAGCGTGGAAAACGGCGCAGCCTTTTCCGCTGGAGGAGTTCGCTGCGAAGGGCGTCCTCACCCCAGCCCTCTCCCAGGGGGAAGGGACAGCCCGCACGAAGGTCTAGATCCGCGGTTACCCGGCCAAAGTCCGTGCATTGTTGGGCTTCGATGGTGGAGCCGTCTCACCCAACCTACGAGGGTGTTCCGCAGGCTGGGTTGAGCACCGTAGCGTGGAAAACGGCGCAGCCTTTTCCACAGGAGGAATTCGCTGCGAAGGGCGCCCTCACCCCAGCCCTCTCCCAGGGGGAGAGGGGGCACTCCGCGCGAAGGTCTAGATCCGCGGTTACCCGGCCAAAGTCCGTGCATTGTTGGGCTTCGACGGTGGAGCCGTCTCAACCCAACCTACAGTGCTATCTCGTAGGTTGGGTTGAGCGCAGCGAAGCCGAATAGGCCGGGGAAGACCCTAACGCTGCATCCCCCACTTCTTCACCGTCAGCCGCTCCAGGGTGGCGAACACCAGGCCTTCCACCAGCAGGCCGATGATGATCACCGCGGCGAGGCCAGCGAAGACGCGGTCGGTGTAGAGCTCATTGCGATTCTGGAAGATGTACCAGCCCAGGCCACCCTTGCCGCTGGAGGCGCCGAACACCAGCTCGGCGGCGATCAGGGTGCGCCAGGCGAAGGCCCAGCCGATCTTCAGGCCCGAGATGATGGCCGGTAGCGCCGCCGGGATGAGGATCAGCCCGACGTATCTCAGCCCCGTGAGGCCATAGTTGCGCCCTGCCATGCGCAGGGTGTCGGAGACGCCGAGAAAGCCGGAGTAGGTATTGAGCGCCATGGGCCAGAGCACCGAATGCACCAGCACGAACACCAGGCTGTTCTCGCCCAGGCCGAACCAGAGCAGCGCCAGGGGCAGCAGGGCGATGGCCGGCAGCGGATTGAACATCGAGGTCAGGGTGCCGAGCAGGTCGCGACCGAACTGGGTGGAGACGGCCAGGGCGCTCAGCGCCAGGGCCAGCACCACGCCCAGCAGATAGCCCTTGAGCAGGGTGCCGAGGGAAATGGCGACCTTGGCCGGCAACTCGCCAATCACCAGGCCATCCCAGAAGGCGGCGGCGGTCTGCAGGAAGCTGGGCAGCAGCAGGTCGTTGCCCTGCCAACGGGCGGCCACTTCCCAGGCCAGCATCAGGATCGCCAGGATCACCAGCTTGCGCAGCCAGGCCTGGCTCCACAGGCGCGTGGCCAGGGGTAGTTCGACCGCCAGCGGCAGATCGTCGAGGGGCGCGAGGTCCCGTTGGTATTCGGCCCGCACCGGGGGCTGTCGAGTCATGGTCTACCTCGAAGCTAGTAGGAAATTCGGCCCTGGACGATGGCCTGCTGCAGGCGCAGGCGCTCGTCGGCGACCTCCGGTGGCAGGGTCTGAACGTTGTCGGGGAACAGCAGGTTGTGGATGCGCAGCGCGGTACTCTGGAATTCGGCGCCGCCGAAGTCCTCGAGGCCGAACTGGTGGCAGTTGAGTTCCGCGCGGACCCGGCCCGGATGGGGCGACAGGAGCAGGATGCGATTGCCCACCACCAGCGCCTCTTCGATGGAGTGGGTGACGAACAGCAGGGTGAAGCGCACCTCATCCCAGAGCGTCAGGAGTTCTTCCTGCATCTTGCGGCGGGTCAGGGCGTCGAGGGCGGCGAAGGGTTCGTCCATCAGCAGGATCTTGGGCTGCATGGCCAGGGCGCGAGCGATGGCCACCCGCTGCTTCATGCCACCGGAGAGATGATGCGGATAGGCATCGACGAAGCGCGTCAGGCCGACCTTGTCGAGGTAATGCAGCGCCCGCTCACGTGCCTCGCCACGACTGGCCTGGCGACTGGCGAGCAGCGGGAACATGGTGTTTTCCAGCACCGTCTTCCAGGGCGGCAACTGGTCGAATTCCTGGAACACCACGATGCGATCCGGTCCCGGGTCCTTGATCGGCTGGCCCTCCAGGCGAATCTCGCCGTGCAGCGGCGGCAGGAAGCCCGCCACCGACTTGAGCAAGCTGGACTTGCCGCAGCCGGACGGGCCGAGCAGCACGAAACGGTCGGCGCCATGCACCTCGAAGGACACCTGGTGCGTGGCCCGCACCCGGCGCTCGCGGGTGCGGTATTCGACGTCGAGATCCTGCACCTGCAGCAGCGGCTGGGTCTGCGCCAGGGTCAGGTGCGGACGGGAAGCAAGAGGAGCATTCATGGTCGTCTCCGGTATTTAAAGGTTGCTCAAAGTTTTGCGAGCTAGAGCCAAACAAGGCGAAAAGGCCGGAGGAAGCGGAATTTACGGGTGGTAAATGAGCATTCCGACGGGCTTTTCAACGCGGTTTGGCCGACGCGCAGCAGACTTTGAGCAAGCTTTCAAAAAGGCGCATCGCCCTGGATGGTGGTGCGGTACAGCTTGCGCCGCAGATGATTGGGGCAGCCGGCCGCCAGGTGCAGCAGCGAGCGGTTGTCCCAGAACACCAGGTCGTAGGGCCGCCACTGGTGGCGATAGAGGTGCTCGGGCTTGACGCTGTGGGCATGCAGCTCGGCCAGCAGCTCGCGACTCTCGTCTTCCGGCAGGCCGACGATGTGGGTGGTGAAGCCCTCGCTGACGAACAGCGCCTTGCGACCGTTTTCCGGATGGGTCCGCACCACCGGATGCACCACCGCCTTGACCTCGGCCAGTTGCGCGGCGGTCAGGGTCGGCCGCCAGTTGCCCTCGAACTTGGGCTTGGCGTAGGTGGCGGTATAGGAATGCTCGGCCTGGAGACCCTCGACCTGACGCTTGAGCGCCGCCGGCAGGGTGTCGTAGGCCAGGTGCATGTTGGCGAAGACGGTATCGCCGCCCTCCTCCGGCAACTCCTGGGCGTGCAGCATGGAGCCCAGGCTCGGCAGCTCCTTGTAGGAGAGATCCGAGTGCCAGAACTTGCCGGCATCGCCGAGACCAATGGGCTGGCCGTCTTCGACGATGTTGGAGACGATGAGGATTTCCGGATGGCCGGCCAGGTGGAATTGCTTGAGCACATGGATCTGCAATTCACCGAAGCGGCGGCTGAAGGCGATCTGCTCCTCCGGGGTGATGCGCTGATCGCGGAACACCACCACGTGATGATCCAGGTGGGCGCGATGGACGCGGGCGAAGTCTTCGGCATTGAGCGGCCGGGCCAGCTCGATGCCGAGGATCTCGGCACCCAGGTTACCGAAGGGACGGATCTCGAAGGCCTGGTCGGCGGCCGGACGGGGGGAAGCGAGGGTCATTGGAGTGTTCTCCTTGGTGGTCCAGCTCAGCTGCCGGGACGCTCGTGGGCTTCGGGGAAGAAATAGTCCTGCCAGGCGGCAGCCTGGTGTTTCAGCACGCCCAGCTCGTGCAGCTTCTGGGCGTAGACGAAGGTCCGCTGGGGCTCGACGGTGAAGTCGATCTCCGGGTCTTCGACGATGCGCTGCACCAGGGCCAGCGGCAGCTTGGAATGCTCAACGCGGATATAGGCTTCCGCGGCCGCGGCCTTGTTGGCGCGGATGAAGGTGGCGGCTTCTACCAAGGCGTCATAGAAGGCGCGGTAGGTCTGGGGATTCTCGTCGTGGAATTTCTCGGTGGTGTAGAGCACGTTGAAGGTGCCCGGACCGCCGAGGACGTCGTAGCTGCTGAGGATGCGATGGACCCGGGGATTCTCCAGCGCCTGGTACTGGAACGGCGGACTGGAGAAATGGGTGGTGATCTCCGAGCCGCCCGCCAGCAGGGCGGCGCTGGCATCGGGATGCGGCAGACTCACACTGATGGCATCGAATTTCTTGAACTGGGCGTCGCCAAAAAGCTTGGCGGTCTCGATCTGCAGGGTGCGCGACTGGAAGCCCACACCCGCCGCCGGGACGGCGATGCGGTCCCTATCGGTCAGGTCCGCTATCGACCTGACCTCAGCGCGATTGCTCAACAGGTAGTTGGGCATGGCGCCCAGGGCGGCGATGGCCTTGACGTTTTGCCGTCCGCGGGTGCGATCCCAGACGGTCAGCATCGGCGGTACGCCGGCGGACACCACGTCCAGCGAACCAGCCAGCAGCGCCTCATTCATGGCAGTAGCGCCGGAAATGCTGTTCCAGTCCACCCGGATGTCGAGGCCGGCTGCCTTGCCGTGCTTCTCGATCAGCCGCTGGTCGCGCACCACGTCGAGGATCAGATAACCGATGCCGAATTGCTGGGCGATGCTGATCTTGCCCTCGGCCACGACTTGGCCGGCAAAACCCAGGGCGCCAACCACTGCCAGGATCGCCGCGAATCCATTGCCTACCCTGCTCATCCACCACGCTCCGTGCCAATTGGCTCCCCGAAAGCGTTATAGGCTAATGAGCTGTTATAACTTTTGGTAAAGACAGAATTTGTCTAACCATATGCGCGGCGGCACATGAGCAAAGGTCCAGGTCGACCGCCGCGACGGCACTACCCTTCCAGCAGCTGCCGCAGGCGCCGTACGGCGCTGGCCGGGGTGGTGAGCACCGGCCCGGCCCAGGCGATCTCACTGGCCGCCTGCGCGGCGGTCATGGAGAACTGAGCGAAGCAGAGCACATCATAATCGCCACGAAGGCGGGCCGCAGTCGTGGCGATGAGGGCGTCGTGGCGGGCCTGGTCACCTCCATGCAGCGCCTCGAGCGCGCCTTCGCAGAGGATCGGCGTGATGTTCACGGCCTGGCCGAGTCGCTGTGCCTCGACCTCGAAGTCGCTGACGATGGCCGCCCCCGCCGGGCCGAAGGTGGTCAGGGCGGCAATGCGCCCGCCTTGGGCCAGGGCCTCCTGCACCATGGCCTCGTTGGGCTTGAGGACCGGTCGTCGATAGCGGCGCTGGCACGCTTCGATGGCGCTGGAGAAGGCCGAGCAGGTAAAGAGCACGGCGTCGGCCTCGCCGCGAAAGGCATGGTCGGCGAGGTCCTGGATGCGCTGGTCAAGCACCGGCGTGCTACCCCCGGCGGTGCTGGCGTCCTTCGACAGCGAGTCGTCCCAGAGATCGAAGCGCTGCGCCTCGGGCCAGCCCTGGGCGAAGGCGGTGTTGATGGGTTCGATGGCGATGCGGGTGGCGTGAATCAGAAAGATGCGTTTGGCAGTGGTCATGGCGATAGCGCTCCTGGAAGGGCCGCCCGAAAGGCGGCTGGTAGCCCGCAGAGGCGCCTAGCGGACGTCGAGGACGATCACGCCGTCGGCATCGGCGTAGAGCTGATCGCCGCTACGGATCGTCTGCCCGGCGAAGGTCACCGCCTCGCCGATCTGGCCTTCGTCGCGTTTGACCGACTTTCGTGGCGAGACGCCCAAAGCCTTGACCGCCAGGGGCAGCCCGGCGAGCACCGCCTTGTCACGGACGTGGCCGTAGATGAGGGCGCCGGCCCAGCCGTTCTTAACCAGGTCCTCGGCGATGATGTCGCCTAGCAGCGCACAGCGGTCGCTACCACCGCCATCCACCACCAGCACACGGCCCTCGCCCGCTTGCTGACTCAGTTCCTTGATCCGCGAGTTGTCCTCGAAGCACCTGACCGTCAGCGCCGGCCCGGCGAAGTCCTGGCGGCCGCCCAGGTCCTGGAAGATCGGCTGCAGGACGCGCGCGCGGTCGCCATGGTCGTCACAGAGGTCGGTGGTCTTGAAGGTCATGGTGGTGCTCCTTGGTGGTCGAAAGATCGATCAGGCCGGTACTGTTCGCCGTGCCAGCAGCTGACCAGTCACGAGCACGATGAGGACGCCGAGAACGCCGGCCGCATAGGGAACCCAGTGCATGTCGGCGGTACCGAGCCAACCCTGCAGGAGTTCGTCACTGGCGATCAGCTTGCCGGCGATCCAGCCAAGCAGGGCTGCCCCGGCCATGACCAACCAGCGGAAGCGCTCCATCAGGCGCAGGATGATCTGGCTACCGAAGATGATGATGGGGATGCTGATGAGCACGCCGGTGACGGCCAGGCCCAGATGGCCCTGGGCAGCGCCGGCCACGGCGATGACGTTGTCCAGACTCATCACCACATCGGCCACCATGATGATCCAGATGGCCTGGCCCAGGCTGGTACCGGCCTTGACGTCGGCCTCGTCGTCCTCGGGCACTAGCAGCTTGATGCCGATCCACAGCAGCAGCACGCCGCCCACCACCTTGAGCAGCGGCCAGCCCAGCACGTAGCTGGCGACGAACAGCAGCAGGATACGTAGCACCACGGCGCCAGCGACCCCGCCGAGGATGGCCTTGCGTCGTTGCGCCTCGGGCAGGCGGCGACAGGCCAGGGCGATCACTACGGCATTGTCGCCGCCGAGCAGGATATCGATGATGACGATCTGGAGCAGGCTGGTCAGAAAGATCGGATCGGACAGGGTGGTAAGCAAGGTGGACCTCGTCTATTTAGGGGCTGACGTCCCTTGGGCAGCAGAGGGCCGCAATGATTTCAGGTCGCTAATATTGTCTTTTATATCAACACAGCACAATATTTGCCAAGCCCTGAGACCTTGCGTTCGTGTACGGAGAACGCTGCCTTGGCCAGATACCAATTTCGGTGGCTGACGAGCCCTCCTAGGATGCCCCTGTCCCTTCCTTCCCCAATCAGACCGGATAGCCCATGAAGTTTGCCCTGGATTCCGCCCACGCCGGCCAGCTCACCCTCGGCGACCGGCATTACGCCTATGTCGACCTCAAGCGTCTGTTCGACGCCAACACCCTGGCGCGCCTGCCGTACTCCTTGCGCCTACTGGTGGAAAACGTCGCCCGCTGCTTTCCCGAGGCGCTACCGCCAGTGCTGGCGCGCGCCCGTGGTGAAGGCCCGCCGTGTGAAGCGCCCTTCCTACCCAACCGCCTGATGTTCCACGACACCACCTGCCTGCCCGCCCTGGCCGACTTCGCCGGCATGCGCGACATGGTGGCCGAACTGGGCGGTGATCCGAGTCGGATGAATCCACGCATCCCGGCGGTGCTCACCATCGACCACTCGGTGATCGTCGAACGCTTCGCCGAGCCGGACGCGGTGGAAGCCAATCTGGACATCGACTATCGCCGCAACACCGAGCGTTACCAGTTCATCAAATGGGCGCAGAAGAGTTTGGACAACTTCAAGGTGGTCCCACCGGGCACCGGCATCATCCACCAGGTCAACATGGAGTCACTCGGCACCGTGGTCTGGGAAAGCGAGACCAGCGACGGCCAGCCACTGCTGCACCCGGACGATATGGTCGCTACCGACAGCCATACGCCGATGATCAACGCCATCGGCATCCTCGGTTGGGGCGTGGGCGGTCTGGAAGGCCAGGCGGCCATGCTGGGCGAACCGGTACCGATTAGCTTTCCCGAGGTCATCGGTATCCGCGTGACCAACGCGCTGCGTCCGGGGGTGACCGCCACTGACCTTTCCTTGAAAGTCACCCAGTTGCTGCGTCAGCGCGGCGTGGTAGGCAAGTTCGTCGAGTTCTGCGGACCGGGCCTGTCGGGCCTGAGTTGGGCCGTACGCGGCACCCTGTCCAACATGGCACCGGAATACGGGGCGACCGTGGTGTTCTTCCCCTTCGATACGGTGACCATGGAGTACCTCGAGCTCACCGGCCGCACGCCGGAGCTGCGTGAGCGCGTCGCCGCTTATCTGGAGGCCCAGACCCTCTGGCGTCACGACGACGACCCTGAACCCCAGTTCACAGAGGTCATCCACCTGGACCTCGCGAGTATCGAGCCCAGCGTGGCCGGTCCGCACCAGCCGCACCAGTGGCAGCCCCTGGCCAGAGCCGCAGACTCCTTTCGGGCTGAGGTGCCAGTCGATGCGGACGTCGGTCTGATCGCGCGTTCCACCCCGGCGGCGGACTACTTCGAGCCGAGCTTCGGCCAGCCGCTGACCCATGGCGCCATTTCCATCGCCGCCATCACCAGCTGCACCAACACTGCCAACCCGAGCCAGATGATCCAGGCAGGTCTCCTGGCGCGAAGGGCGCGCGAACGTGGCCTCACCCGCAAGCCCTGGGTGAAGACCTCGCTCTCCCCTGGCTCCCGGGTGGTAGCGGACTACCTGCGCGATGCCGATCTGCTGAGCGACTTCGCGGCCCTCGGTTTCGACCTGGCCGGTTTCGGCTGCATGACTTGCATCGGCAACTCGGGCAAGTTCGAATCCCACATGGAGGCCTTCGCCGACCGGGGCCTGAAGACAGTGGTGGTGCTGTCCGGTAACCGCAACTTCGAGGGGCGGGTCAATCCCAAGGCGCAGTTCGGTTACCTCGCCTCACCGGCCCTGGTGGTCGCCTACGCCCTGGCGGGCAGTATCGACGTCGATCTCGAACAGGCCGTGCTGGGGCTGGATCAGGCCGGTCAGCCGGTCCACCTGCGCGACCTGATGCCGGACGACGACGAGGTCCAGGCGCTGGTCCGCGAGACAGTGCGCCCGGAGCTGTTCCGCCAGCGCAACGCCACTCTCTGGGATGGGACCCATCACTGGCAGGCGCTGTCGGCCGAGGGTAGCGTACGCTTTCCCTGGTCGCCCAGCTCGACCTACCTGCGGCGTCCGGTCTATCTGGAAGGTATCGCACCGGAGCCGCCAACATCGCTGGCCGTGCGCGGTGCCCGGGCCCTGATGGTGCTGGGCGACAACATCACCACCGACCATATTTCGCCCGCCAGCGCTATTCCCCTGGACAGCCCCGCCGGCCAGTGGCTGGTGGCCCACGGCGAGTTGCCGGAAGACCTCAACCAGTACTCCACCCGGCGCAGCAATCACGAGGTGATGATGCGCGGTGCCTTCGTCAACCGCGCGGTGAAGAATCGCCTGCTGCCGGCGCATCCGGGCCAGGGCGGCTGGGCGCGGGCAGCCGACGGCGAGGTATTGCCGGTGTACGACGCCGCCCTCAGCTGGGTCCGCCAAGGCACGCCGCTGGTGGTGTTCGCCGGCATCAACTATGGCGCCGGCTCCAGTCGCGACTGGGCGGCCAAGGCCCAGGCCACCCTGGGGGTTCGGCTGGTGGTGGCGCAGAGCTTCGAGCGCATCCACCGCAGCAACCTGATCGGAATGGGCATCTTCCCGGTCCGTTTCCCGGCCGGCCTGACCGTCGAAGCGCTGGCCCTGAGCGCCGAAGAACGCCTTGATTTCGTCGGCCTCGACGAACTGCAGGTGGGTATTAATCCCATCACCCTGAGCATCACCCGCCCGGATGGCCGGCAGGACAGCATCGTTCTGGAACTGCCATTGGATTCCAGCCAGGAGATTCTCTACCTGCGCCAGGGCGGAATCCTGCCCTACGTCATCCGCAAGGCACTGAGTGAGGCGCCGGCCTGACGCCTAGCTGACCCACTGGATCCATGCTGCTTCCACGCCACAGAAGCAGCATCCTAGCCGCAATATTGTATCTTGTGTGTTTACAGGACAATAACGTTCGACGTACCTTGCTTCCAACACGGCTCACGCCCGACAAGAACGACAACAGGAGAGCAACACATGAGCAAGCGCATCGCCTTCGTCACAGCCGGAATGGGCGGTCTGGGTACCGCCGTCTGTCAACGCCTGGCCCGGGACGGCTTCACCGTCATCGCCGGCTGCGGCCCGGACTCATCGCTCAAGACCGACTGGCTCGCACAGCAACGCAAGCTGGGCTTCGATTTCATCGCGGCCGAAGGGAACGTTGCTGACTGGGAATCCACCCGCGCCGCCTTCGCCAAGATTCGCGACGAGGTCGGTCCGGTCGATGTGCTGGTCAACAATGCCGGTACCGCCTGCAACGTGGTGTTCCGCGACATGCAGCCGGGCGACTGGCAGACCGTCATCGATACCAATCTCAATTCGCTGTTCAACGTCACCCGCCAGGTGATCGACGGCATGACGTCCCGCGGCTGGGGCCGGATCATCAACATTTCCTCGGTCAACGCCCAGCTTGGCCAGGTCGGCCAGGTCAACTACTCCACCGCCAAGTCTGCGATCCGTGGCTTCACCCGGGCGCTGGCCAGGGAACTGGCAGCGCGTGGGGTCACCGTCAACACCGTCTCGCCCGGCTACATCGCCACGCCACGACTCAAGGCCCTGACCCGTACTGAACTCATGGATCGCATCGTTCACGAGATCCCCATGCGCCGCCTGGGTACCCCGGAAGAGATCGCCTCGATCTGTTCCTGGCTGGCCTCGGACGAATCGGCCTTCGCCACTGGCGCGGACTTCTCCCTCAACGGCGGGCTGCACATGAGCTGATCGCCGCTCCGTCACCAGACCACAACGACAACCACAACAAAAGTTGTATTTTGGAATCAGGAGATACAGATGCTCTCTCTACTTGGCTTTGGAATGATCGTGACCTTCATGGCGCTGATCATGACCAAGCGTCTGCCACCGCTGGTGGCCCTGACCATCATCCCCATCGTCTTCGCCATCATCGGCGGCTTCGCTCCCGAAATGGGCCCGATGATGATCGATGGTCTGCGCAAGGTCGCGCCCACTGCCATCATGGTGATGTTTGCCATCCTCTACTTCGGCCTGATGTTCGACACCGGGCTGTTCGATCCCATCATCCGCACCTTCATCAAGCTGATCAAAGGCGATCCCGCGAAGGCCGTGCTCTTCGCCACGCTGCTGGCCGGCATGGTGTCGCTGGACGGTGACGGTTCCACCACCTACATGATCACCCTGACCGCCATGCTGCCGCTGTTCCGCCGACTGCGGCTGAATCCACTGATCCTGCCCTGCGTGGTCATCCTCGCTGCCAGCGTTACCAACCTGCTGCCCTGGAGCGGTCCCATGGCGCGGATCGCCGCGGCGCTGCAGGTGGAAACCAGTCAGCTGTTCATTCCGCTGATCCCGCCGATGATCGTCAGCTTCATCGGGGTATTGGCGCTGGCCTTCTGGCTGGGGTTGCAGGAGCGGCGCCGCCTGGGCCTGCTGGTGGCGCCAGGCAGCAACCCGTTACGCGCGACGGGCATGGACGAAGACATGGGTGATCTGCTGACCTTGAGCGATGAGAACGCCGAGCTGCGCCGGCCCAAGCTGTTCTGGTTCAATGCCCTGCTCACCTTGGCACTGATGACCTGCCTCGTGATCGAACTGCTGCCGCTGCCGATCCTGTTCATGGTCGCCTTCTGCATCGCGCTGACCATCAACTACCGGCAGATGGACGAACAGCGCCGCCGCATCTCGGCCCATGCGCCCGCAGCCCTGACGCAGATCTCGATCTTCATCGCCGCCGGTATCTTCGCCGGCATCCTGTCCGGGACCGGCATGGTCAAGGCGATGTCCGGTTCGCTGCTCTGGGCCTTGCCGGAGAGCTGGGGCAACTACCTGGCGCCCATCACCGCGCTGCTGAGCATCCCCGGCACCTTCTTCATGTCCAACGACGCCTTCTACTACGGCGTGCTGCCAGTGCTGGCCCATGCCGCCGAGGCCTACGGCATAGGCGCGGCGGAGATCGGCCGGGCCTCGCTCATCGGCCAGCCGGTGCACCTGCTCAGTCCGCTGGTAGCGTCCACCTACCTGCTGGTGGGCCTGGCCGGGGTAGAGTTCAGCGATCACCAGCGCTACACCATGAAATGGGCGTTCGCCCTGAGCTTCCTGCTTATGGCCGTCTCCATGGTACTGGGCCTGTTCCCACTGTACTCGGCGACCTGATGGCCTCGGCGACGGCGCCTTCCGCGCCGTCGTCCGCTCCGGGTAGCCGCGGTTATGGTAACGTCGGGCTATCCGCCAGACCCGGCCAGCCGTCCTGCCCGGCACGCACCACCCGGTATCCGTTGTCCAGAAGAATCCCGATGAAAAAAGACCTCGCCGAACAACTCGCCCCGCGCATCATCGATCTTGCCCGTGCCCGCTCGATGAAAGCCGGTGATCCGTTGCGTGAAGAGGCCTTCGCCAAGGAACTGGGCGTTTCCCGCTCACCGGTGCGCCGCGGTTTTGCCCTTCTCGAAGAACTGGGCCTGGCGCGCAAGGAGCCCAATCGCGGCTTCTTCCTGACCCGTAATGCCAGCACCATCGAGCAGGCGGCCCTGCCCAGCGAGGACGATCCCTACGAGGAGCTCTATCTGCGGGTGGTGGACGACATGCTGCGCGGGGACATCCGCAACAGCTTCTTCGAGGCCGAGTTGCTGCGTCGCTACCAGATTCCCCGCGGCCAGTTGCTCAAGGTGCTCAACCGCCTGGCCAGCGAGGCCATGATCGAACGCCGCCCTGGCCAGGGGTGGGAGATCAATACCTTCCTGCATGACAGCGAAGCCCATATCCAAAGCTATCGCTTCCGCATGGCCATCGAGCCCTTCGCCCTGCGCGAACCGGGCTATCGCATCGACAAGCGGGCCTTCGCCCAGGCCCGCCAGTGGCAGCAGCGGCTGCTGGACGGTGAGCTGTTCACCCTGTCTCGCGCGCAGTTGTTCGAGATCGGCTCCAGCTTCCACGAATTGCTGGTGCGCTGCTCGGGCAACGTCTTCCTGCTCGAAGCCATCCGCCGACAGAATCAGTTGCGCCGCTTCATGGCCTACAGATCGAACGTCGAGCGCTCGCGGCAGATCGGCCAGAGCCAGGAGCACCTGCACATTCTCGACCTGCTCGAAGGCGGCAGCCGCGAAGAGGCAGCAGTCTTCCTGCACCAGCACCTGGACGTGGTCAGCCGCCTCAAGGCCGCCCAGGACCGCCAGCTGGAAGCCGCCGAAGAAGACGCGGAAAAGCAGCCGGCCTGATCCGCGCTCCCGCGCTACTCCCCTTTCATCCTTCGCTTGCCCGGGCCCGCCTCGGGTACCGAACCGCACGGTCGCGACGAGCGACAAGGCGCGCTTTTTTGTCCGCTACCCGTTGCACGAATTGTTTTTAGATGCCATAAAGTACAAAGCGTTCTGGCGATGCCGTGACTCCTTCCTGCTCACCCGCCAGGCCGACTTCACTGCAGAATCTACAAGGAGAAAACAATGCGTATTCTGGTCCTGCCCTGCGACGGTATCGGTCCCGAAATCATCCAGGCGTCGATGTCCGTGCTGGACGTCGCCAACGAGAAGTTCGGCCTGGGATTGGCCTTCGATTACGACGACGTCGGCTTCACCAGTCTGGAGAAGCACGGCATTACCCTGCGCGACGAGACCCTGGAAAAGGCCAAGACCTACGATGGCGTGATCCTCGGCACCCAGTCCCACGCCGACTACCCGGCACCGGAGAAAGGCGGTCGCAACGTCTCCGCCGGTTTTCGCATCGGCCTCGATCTCTATGCCAACGTGCGCCCGGCACGCACCCGCCCGTTCCTCGCCTCCAACATGAAGGAAGGCAAGAGCATGGACCTGGTGATCATGCGCGAGGCCACCGAAGGCTTCTATCCGGATCGCAACATGAGCCGCGGTTGGGGCGAGGTGATGCCCTCTCCAGACATGGCGTTGTCAACCCGCAAGATCACCCGCCACTGCAGTGAGCGCATCGCCCGCCAGGCCTTCGAGCTGGCCATGAAGCGCCGCCGCAAGGTCACCGCCATCCACAAGGCCAACAGCTTCCACATGACCGACGGCCTGTTCCTGGAATGCGTGCGTAACGTGGCCAAGGAATTCCCCGAGGTGCAGCTGGACGACCTGCTGGTGGACGCCTCCACCGCGCACCTGGTGCGCAATCCCGAGCGCTTCGACGTGCTGGTGGCCACCAACTTCTATGGCGACATCATCAGCGACCTGGCCAGCGAACTCTCCGGCAGCCTGGGCCTGGCCGGCTCGATCATGGCCAGCAACATCCACTGCTGCGCCCAGGCCCAGCACGGCTCGGCACCGGACATCGCCGGCCAGGACAAGGCCAATCCGGTGTCGATGATCCTGTCCATCGGCATGATGCTGCACTGGATGGGCGAGCACCGCGGCAACGCCAAGCTGCAGGAAGCGGCCGCGGCGATCGACCAGGCGGTGGACAAGGTGCTGGAAGATCCGGCCAAGCGGACGGCCGACCTGGGCGGCAGCCTGGGCTGCGCCGCCTTCGGCCAGGCGGTGGCCCAGATCCTGCGCGGCTAAGGCCATACCTGCGTCTCCCGGGGCGTGCGCGCCCCGGTCATTCCTAACAATAACAAGGAGAATCACCATGGCCACGCCGCTCCTGGGCTGCATCGCCGACGACTTCACCGGCGGTACCGACCTCGCCAGTACCCTGGTGGCCCAGGGCATGCGCACCGTTCAGGTACTGGGCGTGCCGGACCGTCCGCTGCCCAGCGACGCCGATGCCGTGGTGGTCGCCCTCAAGACCCGCACCCTGCCCGCCGCCGAAGCGGTCGCCCAGTCCCTGGCAGCCCTGGCCTATCTGCGCGAGCTGGGATGTCGGCAATTCTTCTTCAAGTATTGTTCCACCTTCGATTCCACCGCGGCCGGCAACATCGGACCGGTCGCCGATGCCCTGGCCGAGGCCCTCGGTGCTCGCCTGAGCATCGCCTGCCCCGCCTTCCCCGAAAACGGTCGGACCCTCTACCTCGGCCAGCTGTTCGTCGGCGACCAGCCCCTGGCCGAGTCGGGCATGCGCCACCATCCGCTGACGCCCATGACCGACAGCAACCTGGTGCGGGTGCTGCAGGCGCAGACGTCCCATTCCGTGGGCCTGGTGCGCCTGCCCCAGGTGCGCCAGGGCAGCGCAGCCATTGCCACGGCTCTGGCCGACCTCCAGACGCAGGGCGTCCGCCATGCCATCGTCGACGCTATCGACAACGCCGACCTGCATGCCATAGGCGCAGCCGTGGCGGATCATCCTCTCGTCACCGGCGGTTCCGGCGTGGCTCTGGGGCTGCCGGCCAACTTCCGTCGCCGTGGCCTGCTGGCCGCCCATGCCGAAGCGTCAGCCCTGCCGGCTGCGCCTGGTCTGGCTGCCGTGTTGTCGGGCAGCTGTTCCACCGCGACCCGTGGCCAGGTGGCCCTCTGGCTAGAGCACCGGCCTGGCTTCCGCCTCGATCCGCTGGCCCTGGCCGCAGGCGAGGATCAGGTCAGCGCTGCCCTGGAGTGGGCCGCAGCGCGGCTGCCTTCCGAGCCAGTACTCCTCTATGGCAGCGCTGATCCCGCGGAGGTGCGCAGGGCCCAGGCACAGCTGGGCGTGGAGCGCGCCGGCCAGTTGGTGGAAGACGCCCTGGCCCGCATCGCCCAGGGCCTGCACGAATGCGGTGTGACCCGGCTGGTAGTGGCCGGCGGTGAGACCTCGGGCGCAGTGGTCAAGGCGCTTGCCATTGACAGTCTGCGTATCGGTGCGCCCATCGCCCCGGGCGTACCCTGGACGCTGGGCAGCGGCGCCCGGGGGGACATCGCCCTGGCGCTCAAATCCGGCAATTTCGGCACGCCGGACTTCTTCGAACGGGCCCTGGCCGTCGCCCCCTGACCCTTGCAAGGATCGCTCATGAGCGGCTCTGCGCCACGCTACGACCTGGTCAGCCTGAACGTCTTCCGGGCGGTGGCACAGGAGCGCAACGTCACCCGCGCCGCGCGGCTCTGCCATCTGGCCGTCTCCGCCGTGAGCAAGAGAATCAGCGAACTGGAAGACCAGGTCGGGGTGCCACTGTTCATTCGGCACGCCCGTGGTATGGGACTCACCCCGGCCGGCGAGACCATGCTGCATTATGTGGAGCGGGTGCATGGCGATCTGCGACTCATGCAGCTGGAGCTCAACGAGCACGGCAGCGGCGCCACCGGCCATATCCGCCTGCAAGCCATCACCTCGGCGCTGACCAACCACCTGACCCCCGATCTCGCCAGCTTCATGGGCCTCTATCCGCGGGTCGATTTCGACATCGAGGAGCGGGTGGGCGGCAGCATCGTCCAGGCGGTGGCGGAAGGCCGGGCGGACGTGGGCATCGTCGCGGCCGATACCGCCGCCCTGGACCTGGAGACCTTCGCCTATCGCCGCGAGCGACTGGTGGTGATCGCCGCTGCGGATCACCCCCTGGCCGGGCGTGACCGGGTAAGCTTCGCCGAGACCCTGGACCACGAATTCATCGGCCCCCACGTGGAAAGCTCGATGAACGCCCTGCTCTCGCGCCAGGCAGCGCTGCTCCAGCGCGGCATCCGTCAACGCGTGCGCATCAGCAGCTTCGAGGCCATGTGCCGGCTGGCGGCGATTCGCCTGGGCCTGTGCGTACTGCCCGAGTCCATCGTGCGGCCCTATCTCAAGCCGATGAAACTGGTGGCCCTGGAACTGGACGAAGCCTGGGCCAGCCGCGCCATCGTCGTAGTGGTGCGGCGCTATAGCGCGCTGTCACCGGTAGCCAAGGCCTTTGTCGGTCATCTGCGCTCCTGAACCCTGCAACCGGATCCCTGTACAACGCCATGTCGACTTCCCGCTTCGCCCCTTGCCCCTGGTGGCCCACCCCCTTCGTCGGCTTGCTCGGCGGCTGGCTCGCCAGCCTGGTGCACTGGCCGTTGCCCTGGATCACCGGCGCCCTGATCGCCGTGACCCTCTGCCGCTGCCTGGGCTGGCGCATCACCGCCATTCCCCACGGCCGCCCCGCGGGCCAATGGCTGATCGCCACGGCCATTGGTCTGCACTTCACCCCGGCGGTACTGACCGAGGTCGTCAGGCACCTGCCGCTGATCGCCTTGGCAGCGGTTGCCACGCTACTGCTGGCGCTGGTGGGTATCACCGCCGTGCAGCGCCTGGGCACGGAACGCAAGACGGCGTTTTTCGCCTTCATGCCAGCCAACTTCGCCGAGATGATCAATCTGGCCGAACGCCATGGCGCCGATGCCCCCAAGGTCGCCGCCGCCCATACCCTGCGGCTGGTGATCATCGTGCTGGTGGTGCCGCCCGCCATGCTCTGGGGCGTGCCGGGTATCGCCCAGGCCGCCCATGTCCCACCACCGCCGGACTGGCGCTGGCTGGCACCGCTGCTGGCGGCGGGCCTGGTGGCGGCCCTGGCCTGGAAGCGCCGCGGCTGGCCCAATCCCTGGATGTTCGGCCCCCTGGCCCTGTGCTGCCTGGTCACTGCCTCCAGCGGCCTGGTCACCAGCCTGCCGCCGACGCTGAGCCATCTGGCCCAGGTGCTCATCGGCGTCACCCTGGGGTGCCACTTCGACCGCGCCTTCTTTCGCCGCTCGCCGCGCTTTCTGCTGCTGGCAACCCTCTACACCCTGCTCTGCCTGGCCGCCACCTTCCTGATCGCCTGGCTGCTGGCCCAGGTATTCGCCCTGCCCTTCACCACGCTGGGCCTGGGCATGACGCCGGGCAGCACCACCGAGATGTACCTGACGGCGGAGGCCCTGGGGCTGGGCGTGGGCACCGTTACCGCCATGCAGATCCTGCGTCTGGTGGTGGTGATGGCAGTGGCAGAGCCGCTGTATCGGCGCTGGTGCGCACGCTCGGCCGAGCCGGTGACCAGGGAATCGCCATAGCGCCGGCTGCGACGGCGTAGCGCTGCCGGACGGGTGGCGAGCGCCAAGGAGAGGGCTGCGGTCTTTGCCCGCAGCCCGGTCCAGATGCTGTCAGCTGCCCAGTGCCGGTCCCACTCGTGCCTCGGACTGACCGCTGGCGGCCAGCTCGCGGGCGACGAAGCCGTTGCGGATCTGCTCGTCGAGAAAATCCCGGACGAAGGCCGCACCAGCGCTGCGCCCCTTTGGCACGGCCATGGCCTGACGGATTTCGGTGAAGCTGTCGGCCAGCACCCGGTAGCCGGCGTGAGCCCGGGCATAGGCCTCCAGCGGTTGGCGCACGCCGGCAGCGGCGTCCAGGCCCTGGTCGACGAACCAGTCCACGGCGGCCGCGGAGGTCGGCGCCCGCACCAGCTCGGCCTGCATCAGGGTACGGCTCAGATAGAGGTCGTAGGCGGCTCCCTGCCCCACGGCGATACGGCGGCCGGCCCGGTCCAGCTCGGCGACGCCCTGGGCGGGATCGGCGTCCCGCAGCAGATAGGTGCCCTCGATGATGACGTAGGGATGGCTGAAGTCGATCTGCGCCGCCCGTACCGGTTCGATGGCCAGGAAGGCCAGGTCCCAGGCGTCTTCTTCGAGGGCGGCGAAGACCTTGCCGGCGGCGTCGTAGGTGCTGAACTGTACGGGCATGCCCAGGCGCTCGGCCAGGGCGCGGGCCAGGGCCGCGGAGACCCCGGCCGGCTGGCCATCGGCGCCGCGCTGCGCCAGCACCGGATTGCCGTAGTTGATCGCCGTCCGTAGCGCGCCCTGGGGGGCGAGGTCCGCGAGTACCGCTGAGCTGGGGGTCATGGGAGAACTCCTTGGAGGTCAGGTGGTGGCCGCAGCGGCGCGGGTATTGTCGTCGCCACGGTCGAGACGGATCAGCAGGGTCATGACGAAGGCGATCGCCAGCAGCGCACTGAGAAACAGCAGGCCCGCCGAGGCGCTCTGGGTATTGCCCTTCACCATGCCGATCATGAAGGGTCCGACAAAGCCGCCCAGGTTGCCAATGGAATTGATCACGGCGATGGATACCGCGGCCGTGGAGCGGCTGAGAAACAGCGTCGGCAGCGCCCAGAACGGCGACTTGAAGCTGTACAGACCGGCCAGCGCCAGGCTGATCAAGCCGATCGCCAGGTAAGGATCGCGCACCAGTCCGGCCCCTACCAGCGCCACCGCCGCGACCGCCAGCGGTAAGGCCGAGTGCAGACGCCGTTCGCCGTGGCGATCTGAACGTCGCGACCAGGCGATCATCACCAGGGTGGCGACGATATAGGGAATGGTGGCGATCAGACCGATCTGGGTATGGCTCAGCGCGGAGGAGAAGCCCTTGATGATCTGCGGCATCCAGTAACCTACACCCAGGCTGCCGCACTGGTAGACGAAGTAGATGAAGGCCAGGTAGAGCACCTTGGGATTGCTCATGGCCTTGAGCGCGCCGAAATGCCTGACGTCCTTGCGCGCCTGCCGATCACGCTCCAGCTCGGCGAGCAGCCAGACCTTTTCTTCATCTGCCAGCCAGCGTGCCTGTTCGGGCCGATCGGTGAGATAGAGATAGCACAGCACACCGAGGAACACCGCCGGGATGCCTTCGAGAAACAGCATCCAGCGCCAACCACTCCAGCCCAACCAATGGACGTTGTCCATGATCCAGGTCGAGAGCGGCGCGCCGATGACGTAGGACACCGGGATCGCCGCGGTGAAGAGTGCCACCGTGGTGGCCAGTTCGCGTGAGCGAAACCAGTAGGTCAGATAGACGATGATTCCGGGAAAGAAACCCGCCTCGGCCACCCCCAGCAGAAAGCGCAGAATATAGAGGTGCATCGCGGTCTGGGCGAAGGCCGTGGCCGCGGCGATCACCCCCCAGGTGACCAGGATGCGCGCGATCCACACCCGCGCGCCAAAGCGATCGAGCAGGAGGTTGCTCGGCACCTCGAACAGGAAGTAGCCGATGAAGAAGATGCCCGAAACGAAGCCGAAGACTTCGCTGGACAGGGCCAGCTCGGCGATCATCTGCAACGCCGCGTAGCCGATGTTGGCGCGATCCAGATAGGAGACGATGTAGAGCAGGAACACGAAGGGAATAATGCGCCAGGTCACCTTGCGGATGATGGCCTGCTCCCGGGTCGCGGGGATGGTATTCATGGTGGCCTCACAGGGCCGCCGACGAGGCGGCCGATCTTGTTGTTGTAGGACGCGGCGGAGCAGTGGCCTTCAGGGGCTGAAGACCAGGCACACCGGGCTGCCGCAGCGCACCGCCGTGCCGGTGGCTTCGAGGATTCCGCGGGTCTCGTCGACCAGGAAGGTGACGATGCTGTCGCTGTCTTCGTTGAGGGCGAATAGCTGGCGGCCATCCGGCGCCAGGGCGAAGGCGCGTGGCGTGCGGCCACCGCTCGCCAGGCTGCCGAGCGGCGTTGGCAGCCCGCTCTGGGGATCCAGCGTGAAGACCATCAGGCTGTCGTGGCCGCGATTGGTGGTGTAGAGCAGACGCCCGCTGCGATCCAGTTCGATGGCCGCCGCGCGGCTGTTGCCGGTGAAGCTGGCCGGCAGCGTCGAGTGGATGGCCAGGGGCTCGAGGACACCGGAGCGGGCAGCAAAGGCATAGGAGGTGAGGGTCGAATCCAGCTCGTTGACCACATAGGCCCGCGGCAGGTGCGGATGGCAGACCAGATGCCGCGGCCCCGCGCCTTCGCGGGTCGCCACCTCGGCTACCGGCACCAGGCGTCCGTCGTGAAAGGCGAAGCTGAAGATCCGGTCCAGCCCCTTGTCCGGCACCAGTACGAAGCGGCCACTGGGGTCGAAAGGATTGCAGTGCGGCTTGGCATGGGGCTGTTCCTGGCGGTGCGGCCCGGGTTCGCCCTGCAACTCCAGCAGCTGGACCAGAGGCTCCAGGCGGCCATCCGCCGATACCGGTAGAACGGCGAGACTGCGGCCAAGGTGATTGCTCACCACCAGATGGCGATCATCCGGGGCCAGTGCCAGGTGGACCGGATTGCGGCCGCCGGTGTCCTGCCGATTGAGGAAGGCCAGATGCCCGGTCTGGCGGTCGACGGCGAAGGCGCTGACCGCCTGCTCGTCGCCATGCACCGTATAGAGACGGTCACCCGCCCGATTGAGGGTCAGGTAGGACGGATTGATCAGGTCACCGACCACCTGGACGAGTTCCAGCGCGCCTGCGGGCGTGACCCGGTAAACGCTGATGCCCTCCCCGCGGGCCTGGCGGGCACGGGTGGTTCGGCTGCCGACATAGGCGTACATAGGGGCTCTCCTGGCACCGACTGGAAGGGTCCGACGTCCGCGCCAAGGCGACCGTCCGACCCGCTTGCGTCACCTTAGGCAACCTGCTCCCCAGCGAAAATTGACCTTTGGCCAACGAGGCGTTCGCGCCTGGCGAACGCTCGCCAGCGCCCGTCTCAGCGCTCGCTGTAAGGCACGCCGCCGCGGGCCTTGTCTTCCGGCTCGGCCTCGACGATCTGTACCACTACCCGGTCAGCGGGTACGCCGAAGCTATCCACCACCGCCTCGGTGATGCGTTTCATCAGCAGTTTCTTCTGTTCGGCACTGCGGCCCTTGACCGCATGAACGACGACTTCCGGCATGAGTAGCTCCTGGAACTAGGTACGGTGTTCGGCGGCGATCGGGCGCGTTTCGCCCGTTTCCACCAGGGTGCGTGTGGCCTCAGCAGAGCCATAGATCCAGAGAATCTTCATGGGCTCGGTGGCCGAGGCATTGCGAAAGCGATGAGGCACGCCAGCCGGAATGTAGGTCACGTCCTGAGGCGCGACGGTGAACTCCTGGCCGTCTATATCGAAGATCGCCCGGCCCTCCACCAGCATCACGCTCTCTTCGCAATTGTGGTAATGGAAGGGAATCTGCGCTCCACCCTGGAATTCGGTGTAGCCGTTGATGAAATTGCGCGCCCCCAGGCCCGCGGTCACCAGCGGCATGGTGGCGGCGCCACCGCCGCGGTCGTGCTTGGCGATGGTCTCGGGCTTGAGCAGCCAGGCGGCGGAATCGGTCTTGATCATGAAAGTCTCCTTGGGTCAGGACTGGGCGCCCTGCCAGACGGTCTTGACGTTGGTGAATTCGCGGATGCCCCATTCGCCCAGCTCTCGGCCATAGCCGGACTGCTTGATGCCACCGAAGGGCACCCGTGGATCGGAAGCCACCAGCGCATTGATGAACACCGCGCCCGCCTCGATACGCCGGGCGAGGCGCTGGGCCCGCGCCAGATCGCGGGTCCAGAGGGCCGCACCCAGACCGAACTCGCTGGCATTGGCGACGCGGATCGCCTCGTCTTCGTCCGCTACCCGGATGATCGCGGCCACCGGCCCGAAGGTCTCTTCGCGGGCCACGGTCATCTCCGGGGTCACCCGGTCGAGCACGGTGGGCGGATAGAAGAAACCCGGCCCGGGGAGCGGCGTGCCGCCCAGCACCAGCCGCGCCCCTCGACGAGGCTGAGCGTCACCTGGCGCTGCAGGTCCTCGCGCAGACTGGCGCGGGCCAGCGGACCGATCTGGGTGGCACGATCCAACGGATCGCCCAGCCGCAGGGCCGCGGCCGCTGTCGCGAAGGCCTCGGTGAAGGCGTCAGCCACCGCGTCGACGACGATGAAACGCTTGGCGGAAATGCAGCTCTGACCGGCGTTGCCAAAGCGCGCCTTGACCGCGGTCTGTGCGGCCAGGGCCACGTCGGCATCGGCCAGCACGATGAAGGGGTCCGAGCCGCCCAGTTCCAGCACCTGCTTTTTCATCAGGGAGCCGGCCTGGCTGGCCACCTGCTGGCCGACCGCGGTGGAACCGGTCAGGGTAACGGCGGCGATGCGCGGATCCGCCAGCACTCCTGCCACCTCCCTCCCCTCGATCAGCAGCGTGGCCACCAGGCCCAAGGGCAGGTCGGCCTTGGCGAACGCCTGCTCCAACGCCAGCGCGCAGCCCGGGACATTGCTGGCGTGCTTGAGGATGGCACCATTGCCGGCCGCCAGAGCTGGCGCGGCGAAGCGGATGAACTGCCAGAAGGGGTAATTCCAGGGCATCACCGCGAGCACTACGCCGAGCGGATCGTAGACCACCCGGCTATCAGCTGCGGCGCTCGCCACGGGGGTATCGCCGAGAAAGCACGGTGCCTGCTCGGCATAGAACTCGCAGGTGAGCGCGGACTTCTCGATTTCCGCCTCGGCCTCCATCAGGGGCTTGCCCATCTCGCTGACGATGAGCCGGGCATAGGTGTCGCGACCGGCCCGCAAGACGGCTGCCAGGCGGACGAGGGCCGCACAGCGCTCGGTCAGGGGACACTCCGCCCACTGCCGCTGCGCCACAGCGGCCTGGACCAGGCGCTCTTCGACCTGTGCCCGGGTATGGGTGTAGTAGGTCGCGATGGCGGTCCCGGTAGCGGGGTTGACGACTTCAATCATGAGCGACTCCATTTGTTTTTTATTTTAACGAAAGACAATGATAGGTGCGACTTCTGAACAGTGCAGTCACTGTACTGTCTGGCACACGCCAAAAAACCGCGTCACTCCCATCACTCATTGGTACTTTGTTATTACGTTATACCAATGTGATTAACCGAGCAAGCGGCAGCAAACCTTGGTGGAAGAGGTACCGGGTTTCTACGGGACGGCGAATGAATCGGAACAGCAATTCGACTCGTGGCCCCGCTCCTCCAGGCGCGAGCCCAGCGCCGTGAGTCGTCGCAGCTCCGCGCAGGCCGTGGCGGAATGGGGTAAGGCGACGGTGAAGCCTTGCCGGACGCGCAAGCGCTCACCACCCGGCGCCAGGCGGGCGGGCGCACCTGGGCGTGGTTCGGGTGAAGTTCCTTGGATGGAGCGCCTGGCTTAGCAGGGCAAGTCACACGGCGTGGCGTAGCGTGGCGTCGTACCGCATGACAACCTGATCAGCTAGCCTTCGGTCAGAGCACGGTAGGGCACCACAGGTCCACTGCGCCGGCGTCCACGGGGGCAGGCAGCAGCGTGGCGGCATGGAAGGCGTCGGCGATGCGCTGCTGCTCGTCCAGGGCCGCGCGGCTGACCGGCTGGACAGCGTAGGTGCGGCGGCTGTTGGCCAGCTCGACGGTGGCTTCGTCCAGGCGGCCCCACTGCGGACCGAGGATGCGTGCCGCCGCGGCGGGGTGTTGCTTCACCCACTGGCCGGTACGCCGCAATTCGGCGAAGATCAGGGCCAGCACCTCGGGATGGGCCTGGGCATAGGGCGTGGCGGCCAGGTAGTAGCGCTGGTAGCTGGCCAGGCCCTCGCCCGAGGCGAGGATACGAACGTGCTGCTGGCGCTGGGCGCTGGCGACGAAGGGCTCCCAGGTCACCCAGGCGTCTACCTTGCCGTTCTCCAGGGCGGCACGACCGTCCGCCGGGGTGAGATAGGCCGGCTGGATGTCGGCGAAGCTCAGGCCGGCCTTCTGCAGGGCGGCGATCAGCAGGTAGTGACTACCAGCGGCCTTGGTCACGGCGATGCGCTTACCCTTGAGATCGGCGAGGCTCTGCAGCGGCGAGCCCTCCGGTACCAGGATGGCCTGGGCCTGGGGCGATGGCGTTTCCCGGGCGAAATAGGTGAGTTTGGCACCCGCCGCCTGGGCGAACACCGGCACGGTGTCGGCGACGTCGGCTGAGAGATCCACGTTGCCGACATTGAGCGCTTCCAGCAGCGGCAGACCGCTGGAGAATTCGTGCCAGCTGAGCGTGATGCCCTGGGCCGCCAGGTCGCGTTGCAGGGTGCCCTGCTCCTTGAGCAGCACCAGCAGGGTGGAGGATTTCTGGTAGCCGATGCGCAGGCTGGTCTCGGCCTGGGCGGCGCAGGCGAGTCCCAGCAGACCCAGGGCGAGCAGTCCCCGGCGGAGACCTGCGCTGAACGGAAAGCGGATAGCGGCCATGAATTCCTCAGCGGGCGGTGAATAGATGGCGGCCACGATAAGGAATAAGCAAAGGTCAGCTTAATACCGATTTGGAATTTGGTTAGAGAAGCGCGCTATGCTCGCGAAGGCCTTAACGTTATTCCGAAAGGCTATTTAAAGCCCTGTATATCTTGAAGCTAACGTATAACCACCGGACCACCGGATCTCTCCTTTCGCCTTGAACCCGAGGATCCCATGGCTGAGCTCCGGACTCTTTTCCCCGCAGGGGCGCCCGCTCCATGACTGCCCCTGCCAAGCAGATACTGCTCAACGCCTTTAACATGAACACCGTGGGCCACATCAATCATGGCTTGTGGACCCATCCGCGCGACACCTCCAGCACCTACCACACGCTGGGCTACTGGACCGAGCTGGCCCAGCTGCTGGAACGTGGGCTGTTTGATGGCCTGTTCATCGCCGACATCCTGGGCGTCTACGACGTCTATGGCGGCAACGTCGACCTGACCCTGCGCGAATCCATCCAGCTGCCGGTCAACGATCCCTTCCTGCTGGTCTCGGCCATGGCCGCCAGCACCCGGCACCTGGGGTTCGGTCTGACCGCCAATCTCACCTATGAGCCGCCCTACCCCTTCGCCCGCCGCCTTTCGACCCTGGATCACCTGAGCGAAGGCCGCGTCGGCTGGAACATCGTCACCGGCTACCTGGACAGCGCCGCCCGGGCCATGGGCCTGGCGCGCCAGATCGCCCACGACCGCCGCTACGACCAGGCGGACGAATACCTGGAAGTGCTCTACAAGCTGCTCGAAGGCAGCTGGGCCGACGACGCCGTGGTCCGTGACCGCGTCCAGCGGATCTATGCCCGTCCCGAGCGGGTGCGCAAGGTCGTGCACCACGGCGAATTCTTCGACGTCGAGGGCTATCACCTCTGCGAGCCCTCGCGGCAACGCACCCCGGTGCTGTTCCAGGCCGGCTCCTCGGATCGCGGTCTGGCCTTTGCCGGACGCCATGCCGAGTGCGTCTTCATTTCAGGGCAGGACCAGGCCGCCACCCGCGCCCAGGTCGAGCGAGTGCGCGGCGCGGCAGTCGCGGCGGGCCGCGATGCCGCGGACGTCAAACTGTTCATGGGCCTCACGGTGATCGTCGCCCCTACCGCCGCCGAGGCACGGGACAAGCACGCCGAGTACCTGAACCATGCCAGCGCCGAGGCCGGGGTCGCCCACCATGCGGCCTCGGTGGGCATCGACCTGGCCGCCTATGGCCTCGACGAACCCATCCGCCCGCAACGGACCGAGGCCATCGAATCGGCGCTCAAGCGCCTGGTGGCCAAGGATGCCGGCTGGACCCGTCGCAAGCTGCTGGAGCAGCACGCCCTAGGCGGACGCTACACCACCCTGGTCGGTGATCCTCGGCAGGTAGCGGATGCCCTGCTCGGGTGGACCGACGAGACCGGGCTGGACGGCTTCAACCTCGCCCGCACCGTCACCCCCGAGTGCTACGGCGACTTCATCGACCTGGTGATCCCGGAGCTGCAGAGCCGGGGTCGCTACAAGACCGCCTACGCCGAGGGCAGCTTCAGACACAAGCTGTTCGGGCGCGGTGATCGCCTCGATGCCCGGCACTTCGGCACCCGCTTCCGTCAGGACTGAACGCTCAAGGACACCCCATGCCCCGCCTGAAACCCCTGCTTTTCGCCCTCGGCCTCGTCAGCGGTACGGCCTTTGCCGCCCCGCTCAAGATTGGCACCACCGCCGCCTTCGCCCCGCCCCTGGAAGTGGCGGCGCAGGAAGCCAAGGCCGCCGGCGTGGACGTCGAGCTCGTCGAATTCAGCGACTGGATCGCCCCCAACACCAGCCTCGCCAACCATGACATCGACGCCAACTACTACCAGCACATCCCCTTCCTGGAGAACGCCAAGCGCAGTGCCGGCTATGACCTGGTGGCAGTGGCGCCGGGGATCATCAACAACGTCGGGCTCTATTCGAAGAAGTACCGCACCCTGGCGGAAGTCCCCAAGGGCGCGCGGGTGGCCATCGCCAACGATGCTATCAATGGCGGCCGTGGCCTGTTGCTGCTGGAGAAGGCCGGCTTCATCACCTTGAAGCCTGGCGTCGGCTACCACGCGACACTCGCCGACATCACCGGCAATCCGCGCGACATCCAGATCATCGAACTCGAAGCCGTGCAGTTGGCCCGCTCGCTGGACGATGTCGACCTGGCCCAGGGCTATCCGCATTACCTGCGCCTGGCCAAGACCCTCGATCCCAACCAGGCGCTGTTGTTCGACGGCCTCGACCATCCCGAGTACGTCATCCAGTTCGTCGCCCGTCCGGACAACAGGGACGACCCGCGCCTGGCCAAGCTGATCGATCTCTACCAGCACTCGCCTAAGGTACGCGCCGCGCTGGACCAGGCCTACGGCACCCTGTACCAGCCAGGCTGGAAGGAGTAGCGCTCGCGGGCCCGATCAAGGTTTTTCGACGACGAAGGCGCAGCGTCCGCGGTTCCTGCCGCCATCGGGCAGGTCCATGAATTCGTCGACGAGGATGCGCACGCCCTGCTCCAGCAGGAGGCCCCGCAGCACCTCCGGCGGATGGGAGTCGTAGAAGAACGGCTGTTCGAACATGGTATCGACGAAGGCATCGCTCCCAGAACCACCTGCCGTCAGCATCAGTCGCCCGCCCGCTGGCAGCCCGGCGACCACTCGCGCCAGGACGGGCCCGTGCCAGCGGCGCTCCAGGTGGAACAACGAATCCCAGAGCAGCGCGCCCTGGTAGGGTTCCGCGCAGGCGTAGTTTTCCAGGCGCGCCTCTATCCAGCGCTGCTTGGGGAATTCCCGTCGCGCGTGAGCCAGCATGGCGGCGGCCTGATCGACACCGAGCACGCGATGCCCCTCGGCCAGGATGGCGGCGGCGACCGGCGTGCCCGTGCCGCAGCCCAGATCGAGCACGGTGGCGCCGGGTGCCAGATTTTCCAGCAGCAGCGCCAGATAGCGACGCTCGTCGTCTCTGAGGCTGATCCGGGTCTGGCGGAAGGTGTCGGCAATGGCGTTGTAGGAGGTCTTGTTCAAGGTCGGGCTCCCTGGCTATCCCAGGAGCTTAGCCCAGCCTGCTCGTGGCTTCCGGCCCTGCTTCTCGCCCCGGCCCTTTCGCCTGGCAGTTTTTGCGTTCAGACCGCCACCTGGCGTTCTCCGGCCAGGTGCCTGGGTCACGGGCCAGCCAATGCCTCGCGTGACCCAGGGGAGCCCTCTGGCCTAGGCCGCGGCCTGGGAGGCGGCCCGAGCCTCCAGTTCGCGCACGAGCGGCAGCACCCGCTGGCCGAAATACTCCACCTCCTCCTGGAAATGCAGGAAACCGGCCAGCACCAAGTCCACGCCTTCGGCCTTGAGGGCCACGATGCGCTCGGCGACCTGTTCGGGCGTACCGATCAGGTTCGGCTTGAAGCCGTCGTTGTACTGCACCAGGTCCTCGAAGCTGGAGTCGGCCCAGTTGCCCTTGCCTTCCGGGCTGGCAGCACCAGCCTGGCGCGCCGCATCGCCAAAGGCCTTGACCGCCTCCGGGTTGGCCTTCGCCACGATCTCCCGTAACACCTCGCGCGCCTCGGTCTCGGTGTCGCGCGCGATGATGAAGGCATTCACCCCGACCTTGACCTCACGCCCCTCCGCCGTGGCCTTGGCGCGCAGGTCCTGCACCTGGACGCGAATCTCCTCGCGGGTGCCGCCGTTGGTGAAGTACCAGTCGGAAACCCGCGCCGCCATGTCCCGTGCCGCCCGCGAGCTGCCACCCTGGAAGATCTCTGGATGGGGCTGCTGCAGCGGCTTGGGTTTCAGGGTGTAGTCGCGGAAGCGATAGAAGTCGCCGGCGAAGCTGAAGTTGTCCTGGGTCCAGATACCCTTGAGGGCACGGAGGAATTCCTCGGAGCGGCGATAGCGCTCGTCGTGCTCCAGCCAGGGTTCACCGATGCCATGGAATTCGCCCTTGAACCAGCCAGACACCAGGTTGATGGCGATACGGCCGTTGGTGAGCTGGTCGATGGTCGCCAGCTGCTTGGCCGCCAGCGCCGGATTCCAGGGGCCGGGCAGGATGGCGGCGATCACCTTGAGACGCTCGGTGGCGGCCAGCAGCGCATGGCTGAAGGCCACCGACTCGTGCTGGTATTCGGCGCCGTAGCCGGCGGTGAAACGAATCTGCGTCAGGGCATAGTCGAAACCGGCCCGCTCGGCGAGCCGGGCCAGGGTGCGGTTGTAGTCGATGCCCCAGTGGGTGCGTTGCTCGATGGTGCTGACGACCAGGCCACCACTGACGTTGGGGACCCAATAGGCAAATTTGACGGGGTTCTGCGACATGCAAAGGCTCTCCGAGTTGGGCTCGCCGCGAGGGCGAGCGAAACAGTGACCCTAAGCCTTCAATCAAGAACCGAACCAAGTCTTTAAGTCTTTTTATATCAATAACTTGCAGATATTAACCAGACGATTTCAGGTGTAGCGCCAAGGGCAGTTGTCCAGCTGCTGTCGCCTGAGCAACAGCGCAGCAAGGCGTCTGGCACGCGGTTCTCGCCTAAAGGATGTCGCCTCAGGCGGCCGTGGTGCGCAAGAATTCGCTCCAGCGCCGCACCAGATAGTTGTGCTCGTCCATCACCGAATTCCACACGCCGATATGGCTCATGCGCTCGGCGTAGGAACCGCCCTCGCGACGCTGACCCACCTCGATCAACGGCAGGCCGTCGCTACCGTACAGCTCCTCCCGCGCTGGCAGACCGCCGTACCAGAAATCCCACTCCGCTGCGCTCAGGTGATCCCTGGCCCTTACCGGATTGGCGATGTAGAAGCCCTGACGGGCCATGACCGCGCCAGGCCAGCCGGCGAGCCACCAGTTGAGGTAGGCATAGGCGGCATCACGCACCCGTCCCTCGGCGCAACGCGACAGCGACAGGCCGCCGAACCAAGCCCGATAGCCTTCGCGTGGTACCGCCACCCGGTAGTCGACCCCGGCGCGATGCAGGGCCATGAGCATCGGCGACCAGAGACTCTGGATGTCCACCCCGGCGGCCAGGGTCAGCTCGCCGGCGCTGCGGTCGTCGGACCAGAAGGCGGCGAAATGCCGATGCCGCTGGCGCTCCACCAGCAGCTCGGCCAGGCGATCGATCTCCTCCAGGCGCAGGTTGCCGATGTCGTCGAAGCGTGCGAGACCTGCTGCCTGGATCGCCAGGGCAGCGTCCAGGGCACCGATGGCAGCGTCGCTCTGCAGGGCGCTGTGGCCGCACCAACCCTCGTCGATCAGCCAGGCCCAGCTCTCCTCCTGGCCGACCAGGGCGGTGGGCAGGCTTTCGGGTCGGTAGGCGAAGCTGTCGGCGTTGTGGGTCAGCGGCAGCATGCTGATGCGCTCGCTGGGCTGACCGCCCAGGCTGCCGTCGTGCTGCACATAGAGGCGGTCGCACGGCCGGCAGCCCGGCGCCAGGCGATCCGTGGCGTGCAGCCGCCCGCGTTTGGGCAGATCGTTGATTTCCTCCCAGAGCGCGATGCGGCGGATGTCGATGGGCTGGATCGCCCGCGCCGGCCAGACGAAGTCGACGTTGTGGAACCACTGGTCATAGAGATCGTAGCTGCCCGGCTCCAGCACGGCGATGCGCTGGGCGGTCTGGACATCGTGGATCTGGTAGACCAGGCGGATGCCCAGCTCCGCCTCCGCCCGCTGGCGAATGGGTTCGAGCAGGGTCACCGAGGTGCCCAGCACCCTCAGGGTCAGCGGCGTGCTCATGCGGCCCGGCCCAGGCCGCCCATGAAGGCGGCGAAGGAGCGCCTGAGCAGCGCGGTATCCAGGTCACGGACGATGAATACCAGGCGCGAGCGGCGTTCGCCCGCCGGCCAGGCCGGCAGGTGCACCGGCGGATGCAGGCTGTGCTGCACGCCATGGATGACGATGGGTTGGCTGGCGTCGATCACGTCGAGGATGCCCTTGACTCGCAGGATGCGTTGCCCGTGGCATCTTAGCAGCATCGACAGCCACACCCCGAAGGCCATCCAGTCCAGCGGCCGGTCGAACTCAAGGCAGCAGACCTCGGCGCTGCCGTGGCGGCCTTCGGCGACCGCGGCGAACAGGCGCCAGCGACCGACCTCGGCGGCCGGGTCGGCGGCCCGCAGGCCTTCGCCCAGCAGCAGGTCATCGCCACTAACCACGGAAGCCGCCAGGGCCCGAGTGGCGGTGGGATTGAGCTGGGCCAGCTGCCGGTCCAGCCGCTCCAGCACGGCAGGCGCGACCCGGTCGGCCTTGCTCAGCAGCAGCCGGTCGGCCGCGGTGACCTGGTTGAGCCACTCCGGGTGCAGCCCTTCCTGCAGCGCGGCATGCTCGGCGTCCACCACCGTCACCAGGAGCCCCAGGTGGAAGCGACCGCGCAGCTGGGGATCGAGGTTGAGCGTGGCCAGGATGGGGCCGGGATCGGCCAGGCCGGTGGTCTCCAGCAGGACCCGGCGAAAGGCCGGGATCTCGCCGCGACTACGGCGCCCGTGCAACGTCAGCAATGCTTCCTTGAGGTCACCGCGCACCGAGCAGCAGACGCAGCCGCTGGGCAGCAGCACGGTATCGGGCGCCACCTCTTCCACCAGCAGGTGGTCGATGCCGACTTCGCCGAATTCGTTGATCAGCAGCGCCGTCTCGCCCAGGGCTTCCTGGGCCAGCAGGCGCCGCAACAGCGTGGTCTTGCCGCTCCCGAGAAAGCCGGTGATGACATTGACCGCCAGGCTCATGGCGCCCCCTCCAGCGGTGCCAGGACGCGCGGATCCAGGGGATCGAGCGGTCGCCCCAGCACCCCCTCGGCTTGGCGCCAGAGATCGTCCAGCCCCTCGGCCAGCGCCTGGCGTCCGGTCGGACCCTGGACCAGGTAGGAGGCGCCCTGGACGTCGCTCACCGTGAGCCGGAACGGCGCCACCACCCGGTTGATGGCCGCGACCCGACGCAGGCGCTCGCGCCGTCGCGGCAGGTCGTCGCCCAGGGGATCGCTCCAATGGAGATCTGGCCCGAGCAGGCCGCAGAGTCCGCACATGGGTACCTCCTAGGGCATGACATCGCCGGAATTGGGGCCCAGGGTTTGGCCGACGAAGAGATTGCCACCCGGATCGCTGGCCAGCAGTAGCGCGACCGGCGCCACCTCCTCCGCGCGCCCGAAGCGCCCTAGCGGCAGCTCGCGGGCCTTGGCTGCCTTCCAGTCGGCGCTAATGCCGTCCACCAGGGGCGTCTCGATGGGCCCGGGGGCGATGGCGTTGACCAGCACGTTGTCGCGGCCCACCTCCAGCGCCAGCGACTTGGTGAAGCCGATCACCCCGGCCTTGGCCGCCGCATAGTGGCAGAGCTCGGCGCCACCCTTGATGCCGAGCTGGGAAGCGACATTGATGATGCGTCCCCAGCGCTGCGCCTGCATGTGCGGCAGGGCGTGCTGGCTGGCGAGAAAGACGCTGGTGAGGTCGACGCGCAGCATGTCGTTCCACTGCTCCAGGGTCAGGTCGACACAGGGTGCCTGGGTCAGCATCCCGGCATTGTTGACCAGGATGTCGATGCCGCCGTAAGCCGCCACGCAAGCGTCCACTCCGGCTCGGGCGCCATCCGGCTGGCCAACGTCGGCGACGGTCTCCGTCACCGACGCGCCCAGGGCACGGCATTCCGTGGCCACCCGCGCCAGTCGCTCGGCGTCGCGGTCGGCCAGTACCAGGTGCGCGCCGGCAGCGGCATAGGCTCGCGCGATGGCGGCGCCGATCCCGCTGGCGGCGCCGGTCACCAGGGCGCGACGGTCTGTCAGCTCGAACATGCTCTTCTCCTCAATCGGGCCAGCGCACGGTGAGACCGCCATCGACGATCAGACTTTGGCCGGTGATGTAGCTGGCTTCGGTACTGGTCAGGAAACGCACCAGCGCCGCCACCTCCTCGGGCTTGCCGACGCGGCCCAGGGGAATGCTGTGGGCGGCCTTGGCCAGGCCCTCCGGACCAAGGGAGTTCTTGGCGTCCAGCGACTGGGGCGTCTCGATCAGACCGGGAATCACCGCGTTGCAGCGAATGCCGCGCGGCGCCAGTTCGACCGCCAGCGAGCGACAGAGGCCCGGCACCCCGGCCTTGGCGGCGGCATAGTGGGCATGGTCCTGCCAGCCGTAGACACCGCCGGCGATGGACGATATGGCCACCAGGGCGCCGCCCTCCCCCAGGTGCCGCGCCGCGGCTCGGAAGGTGCGCATCACCCCGGTAAGGTCGACGTCGAGCATCTCGTGCCAGCGCTCATCGCTCATCTCCAGCAGCGGCGCGGCGCGCAGCAGACCGGCGTTGGCCACGGCATAGTCGAGTCGTCCGAAGTGCGCCAGGGCGGCATCGGCCAGGGCATCCACCGAGGCGCTGTCGCTGACGTCCAGCGGTTCGAGCAGGCACTCGCCACCCGCGGCGGCCACCAGCCGCCGGGTGTCTTCGGGGTCATGGGGATCGCCGGGGTAGTAGCCGCCGACCACCCGCACGCCATGGCGGGCATAGGTGACGGCCAGGGCCTGGCCGATGCCGCTAGCGGCGCCGGTGATCAGGGCAACGGGTGAAATGTGAGCGTTCATCGAGGCTCCTGTCATTTGAGGCTGGTGGGTTCGACGTGGCGCGCGGCCCACATCACCAGGCCGGAGAGAAAGCACGGCAGGGCACCGAACCAGAGCGCGGCGCTGTGCCACTCGCCACCGCTGCCGAGAACGCTGGTGATGCCGAGGCCGGCGAGGATGGCGCCGATCGGCCCCATGGCGTGGACGATGGCGCCACCCGTGGCACGGATGCTGGTGGGAAAGCTTTCGCCCATGAAGAACAACATGGCCGAATAGGGCCCGGTGAGAAAGAACAGCCCCAGGCTGTAGAGCGCCACCACTGGTACCAACTGGCTCGGCGCCTGCAACATGGCGAAGAAGGCCACGCCGCCGCACATCCAGCCGAGGGCCACGGTGTTGCGCCGACCGATGCGATCGCCCAGCCAGCCATGGAACAGGTAGCCGATGAAGCCGACGGCGTTGGACAGCACCAGGATCCACAGCGAGTTCTCGAAGCTGAGCTTGTGCACGCTGACGATCACCGAGGTCCCCAGCACGCTGAACACCTGGATCGCCGACCAGTTGAGCAGGATGGCCAGGCTCAAGACCAGGGTCGGGCGCAGCGCCTGGCCCTTGAAGGCCATGGCCACGCCGGCCTTGGCGTGCTCTTCGTAGTCCACGCCGTATTCGTGGGCCAAGGCACGGGCGTCCTGCTCCTGGCCTTCGCGCCGCAGACGCTGGATGCGGGCGTGCACCTGGAATTGCGGAGACTCCTTGAGCTTGCGCGCCAGCACCGCGATGACGAAGGCCGGCACGGCGGCGAACACGAAGCAGCCCTGCCAGCCAATGTGGGGCAGCAGCAAGGCAGTGAGCCCGGCGGCGATCAGGGCGCCGATCGGCCAGCCGCTCTGCACCAGGCTGTAGATGAAGCCCCGGCGCCGGATCAGCCGCGGATCGTCGGAGGCGGCATAGACCTCGGTCAGGTAGGTGGCGTTGACCCCCTCCTCCGCGTAGCCCAGGCCAGCGACCGAGCGAACCAGCACCAATGGCACCTTGCCCATGCCGGCACAGAGCGCGGTCAACGCCGAGCACAGGGCGGTGCCGCCGATGGTGACGATGATGCCGCCGCGGCGACCGATCCGGTCCACCAGCGGGCCGATGGCGAAGGCGATGATGGCCCCACCCAGCGCCACCCAGGTGGCGAGTTCGGCCTGCTCGGCCTCGCTCCAGTTGAAGTGCCCACCCATCACCGGCAGCAGGGTGCCGAACAGGATGAAATCGTACACGGCGAACACCCAGGCGAAGAAGGCGATCCAGGTGGCATAGCGGACATCACCGGAAGACAGTTGCTGCGGTTTCCAGGCAGCGGTGGTTTCCGTATGGAGCGGGCTGGCGGCAGGGAGGGTCATGGTCCTGTACCTGTGGGCTGGGCGCTTAGCGCTGGCGCGGCTGGCGCCGCAGGAAGTCGTCGGCGATCTCGTCCATGGTGGCGAAATGCACTCCGGCGTGACCCTGGATGTGCTCGATCAGGCGTTCGAGCATCAGCAGCACCTGCGGCCGCCCCGAGACATCGGGGTGGATGGTGATGGGGAAGACGGCATAGTCCATCTCGCGATAGACCCAGTCGAACTGGTCGCGCCACATCTCTTCCAGATGGCGCGGATTGACGAAGCCGTGGCTGTTGGGTGCCTTCTTGATGAACATCATCGGCGGCAGGTCGTCGAGGTACCAGTTGGCCGGGATCTCCACCAGGTCGGTTTCCTGGCCGCGCACCAGGGGCTTCATCCAGCTCTCGGGCTGCTGGCTGTAGTCGATCTTGGTCCAGCTGTCGCCCACCCGCACGTAATAGGGACTGAAGTCGTTGTGCATCAGGCTGTGGTCGTACTTGATGCCTTTTTTCAGCAGCAGCTCGTTGGTGACCCGGCTGAATTCCCACCAGGGCGCCACGTAGCCGGTGGGCCGCTTGCCGGCCAAGGTGGTGATCAGCTCGATGGACCTGTCCAGCACCGCCTCTTCCTGCTCGGGGGTCATGGCGATGGGATTCTCGTGGCTGTAGCCGTGGATGCCGATCTCGTGACCTGCCGCGGCCACCGCCTGCATCTGTTCGGGAAAGGTTTCCACCGAATGCCCCGGAATGAACCAGGTGGTCTTGAGGCCGTAGCGCTCGAACAGCTTGAGCAGCCGCGGCGCCCCCACCTCGCCGGCGAACAACCCGCGGGAGATGTCATCGGGCGAATCCTCGCCGCCGTAGGAGCCGAGCCAGCCTGCCACCGCGTCGACGTCGACGCCGATGGAAACGAAGATTTCTTTGGCCATCGTTGCAACCTCCAGTACCCGGACAGACACAGGTCGATCGCGGAGCCGGGCCCCCGCCACCGCCGCTTGAAATCAGACGCGGAGCTGAGCTTCCAGGATCGTGGCGGCATCGAGCAGGCGCTCGTCCGCCGCCGCCGGGGCCACCAGCAGCAGGCCGGTGGGCAGGCCCTGGGCATCGCGGCCGCTCGGTAGCGATACGCCAGGCGCACCGAGCAGGCTCCCGGCCATGGTCAGGCGCAGCAGCTCCAGATTGGTGGCGGCGAACAGATCAGCGTCGGCTTCCAGAGGGGCCAGCAGCGGCGCCACGCGGCTCACTGTCGGCACCAGCAGCAGGGCCTCGGCGAATTCGGCGGCAAAGCGCGCCCGCAGCTGATCGCGGCGTTCATGCAGAACGGCCAGATGGTCGACCGGCAACGCCCGCGCACGCTCCAGGCGCTGCCGTACCCGCGGATCCAGGTGCGCGGCGTCGGGACCGTCGAGCACGTCGCGGTGCAGCGCGAAGGCCTCCACCGCACCTGGCCAGCCTTCCTCGGCGAGAAACTCCAGGGCCTCGGCAAAGACCGTACGAGCGCGGCGCTCCACACTCACCCCGGCACGGGCCAGCCGCTCGGCGGCGGCCAGCAGATTGGCTCGCACCGCCGGCTCTATCCGGGCATCGTCCAGCACGCTCACATCCAGCACCACCCGCAGATCCGTTGCCGCCGGCAGCGGTCGAGCAGCGCCGCCCACCAGCAGGTGATCCAGGCACTGCACGTCACGCAGGCTGCGCGCCAGCGGACCCGGCGCGTCATAGGAGGCGGCCAACGGAAAGATGCCAGCCGCCGGATAGCGACCCAGGCTGGGGCGATAGCCCACCAGGCCATTGAGGGCGGCCGGCAGGCGTACCGACCCGGCAGTGTCGGTGCCGAGGGCCAGGGGTACGATCCCCGCGGCGACGGCCACCGCCGAACCGGAAGAGGAGCCTCCCGGGATACGCACCTCGCCGCTCGCCCACGGGTTGGCGGGCGTACCGAAATGGGGATTCAAGCCGATGCCGGAATAGGCGAACTCGCTGAGATTGACCTTGCCCAGGCTGACCAGCCCAGCCTGGCTCAGGCGCTGGACCATGACGGCATCGATCGTGGCAGGCGACGCTGCGCGGCGAAGTTCGGCACCGCAGGTGGTGATCTCTCCCTGCAGATCGAAGAGGTCCTTCCAGGCCAGGGGTACGCCATCCAACGGGGAACGCGGCTGCCCAGCGCGCCAGCGCTCCCTGGAAGCCAGGGCTTCGGCGCGACCGCGTGCCATCGTCAGGGTGATGAAGACGGAAGAGGAAGACTGGGCGCATCCCAGGGCCGCTTCGAATACCGCGACCGGATCGAGGGTCCCGGCGGCATAGGCTTCACCGAGACCGACCGCATCCATTGCCAGGGCTTGAGCGGATTCCATCATCACTCCTTAAACGTACATTTTATAATTTGGTACGTTTAATAGAGCAGGCTTTGTGCCAGCTTTAGCAAAAGGCCGCAGCCCGCTCGCAAATAGAGGCAATAGGGGTGATCTGAACCTGCCCTCACCCCAAGCCAATAAAATGTACTTAAATTAAATAGATCCATTTTTGTGCAGAACCGTAACGCCTGCCCCGTTACCGTGCGTGTACCTGACCCCACCGGTAACGCGCGAAAGGCCGTGGGCCTGTGCCACAATTCTCATCTCGTTTCCGGAAGGTCCCCGATGTCGGCAGCAGTCCCCGCCCCCCTCGATGACAGTCGTACCGCCGCGCGCTACGCGATGATCCGCAGTGCACTGCGCGAAGCCATCCTGGCCGGCCGTGCGGCGCCGGGGCTGGTGCTGGTCGAGGCGCCGCTGGCGCAACTGTTCGGCACCAGCCGGGTACCGGTGCGCCAGGCGCTGACGCTGCTGCAGGAGGAAGGCCTGATTCGCCGCTTCGAGGGGCGCGGCTACCTGATCGATCCGGTCGGTACCGCGGGCGAGCCGCAGCGTCAGCCGCTGACGCGGCAGTTGCTCGGCCTGGACAGCAGCGACGAATTGATCGATACGCGCTCCCTGGGCGAGCGGGTCGGCGACGAAATCGCCGCCTGCGTCAGCCACGCCATGCTCTTCGGCCATTTCCGGCTGGACGAGCAGCCGGCTGCCGACCACCTGGGCGTCAGTCGCGCCGTGGTCCGCGAAGCCCTGATGCGCCTGCACGATCGCGGCCTGGTGGAAAAGGAGCCCTATGGCCAGTGGCTGGCCGGCCCCCTCACCGCCCAGGCCATCCGCGACGACTACGAGATCCGCGCGCTCCTGGAACCCGAGGCGCTGTTGCAGACCGCGCCGGGGCTGGCGCGCAGCGAACTGCTGGATATGCTCGAACGGCTCGAGCAACTGGGCGACCAGCCCGCCCCCACTTCCTGGGCGGCGGTGGAGCGCATCGAGGCGGATCTGCATGGGCGCTGCCTGGCCGGTCTGCGCAATCGAAAGCTGGCCCAGCTCATCGCTCACAGCCAGAGTCCGCTGAATGTGTCACGCATCTTCCACCAGTCGCTCGGCACCCCGCTGGACGAGGCGGTGCTGGTGGAGCATCGCCTGGTGCTGGAATCCCTGCTGGTGGGCAGTCCCGATGCGGCGGCCAGCCAGTTGCGCAACCACCTCCTGCGCGGCCGCGACCGCACCCTGCAGCGGCTCAAGGTACTGTCGGTGCTGCCCGACCCGGAACTGCCGTCCTATCTGGAGCGCCTCAGCTAACGAGCCCGCAGGTGCCGCACGTAGCGGTCGCCGATGAACTGGATACCGCATACCAGCATCACCAGGATGGCGATCACCACGGCCATCACCTGGGTGTCGTAGCGCTGGTAGCCGTAGCGGATGGCCAGGTCGCCCAACCCGCCCGCGCCGATGGCGCCGGCCATGGCCGAGGCGCCGATCATGGCTACCAGGGTCACGGTGAAGCCACCGATGATGCCGGGCAGCGCCTCGGGCAACAGCACGTTGAAGACGATGTGGCGCCGCTCGCAGCCCAGCGCCTGGGCCGCCTCGATTACCCCACCGCCAACTTCGCGCAGGCTGACCTCGGCGATACGAGCGAAGAACGGCGTGGCGCTGAGGGTGATGGGAACCACCGCCGCCCAGACGCCGATGGTGGTACCGGTGATCAGCCGCGTCAGCGGGATCAGAGCCACCAGCAGGATGATGAAGGGCGTGGCGCGAAAGGCGTTGACCACCGTGCCCAGCACCCGGTTGAGGGTGGGCGCGGCGAAGATGGCGCCGCGCCCGGTGGTGACCAGCACCACCGCCAGGGCGATGCCGGCGAACCAGACGATGGCCGCGGACACGCTGACCATGGTCAGGGTATCGAGGAAGGCCTTCCACAGCGCCTTGAGCATGAACTCAGACATAACCCAGTACCTTCGCGCGGGCGAACAGCCCAGGTTGCCCAAGAAAGGCGGCCAAACGCCGCTCGTGCGCTGTCGTGGCTACCAGCAAGCGGCCCAGGGCTCGCCCCTGGATGCGATCGATACCGCCATGCAGCAATTCCAGCGGCGCGCCAAGCGCGTGGTCCAGCGCCTGGAAGTCGGGCTCCTCACCCTGGCCGTCGTAGCTCAGTTCGAGCACTGTCCGCGCACCAGGTTGGCGGCTGGCACTCAGCCGATTGGCGAGATCCGCTGGCAACTGTGCGGAGAACGGTGCCAGCAGTGCACGGGTGGCCTCCGCCTGGGGCGCGCCGAAGAGTTGCCACACCGGTCCCTGCTCGACGATGCGGCCGTGCTCCAGTACCACCACCCGGTCGCAGATCTGGCGGATCACCGCCATCTCGTGGGTGATGAGCACGATGGTCAGGCCCAGGCGCCGATTGATGTCCTGCAGCAATGCCAGGATCGACTGGGTGGTCTCCGGGTCCAGCGCCGAGGTAGCCTCGTCGCAGAGCAGCAGCTCGGGCTTGAGCATCAGGGCACGGGCGATGCCCACCCGCTGCTTCTGGCCGCCGGACAGACGGGATGGATAGACCTGCTCCTTGCCTTGCAGGCCCACCAGTTCCAGCAATTCCCGGGCCCGGGCTTCGATCTCGTCGCGGCGAAAGCCAGCGGCCTTGAGCGGCAGCGCCAGGTTCTCCAGCACCGTCTGCGAGGCCAGCAGATTGAAGTGCTGGAAGATCATGCCAATGCGTCGCCGCAGCGCCACCAGCCGGTCGCCCTTCAGGGCGCCTATGTCGACGCCGTCGACCAGCACCTGGCCGGCGCTGACATCCTCCAGACGGTTGAGGGTGCGGATCAGGCTGGACTTGCCCGCGCCGCTGCGGCCGATGATGCCGAAGATCTCGCCACGGGCGATGCTGAGGTCGATGTCCGCCAGGGCCGTGACCGGCACCGCGCCGCCGGTGTAGACCTTCTGCACCCCGGTCAGACGCAGATGCTCCTGTACGGCCAGGCGCTCGGGTTCGGCAAGAATCTGCGGTGCTGGAGAGTGACGCAGTGCACTGGTCATCGCGAGGCCTCCTGCCGATTCAGCCAGGCCAGGCTGTAGAGCTGCGGATTGCCATAGGCCTTGGCGATGGCCTCGCGCACCCGCGGATCGTTCTGGAACACCTGGATGAAGGTGCGGATCGCCGGGTCGGCGGCCTTGTCTGGCCTGGTCACGAACCTCAGGGCGTAGCGGTGACCGCTGGCTTCGTCGTCACTGAACAGCAGGGCACTGTTGGGATCCGTGGTACCCGCGGCGAGGATATGCGAGGGATAGCTCTGCGCCAGGGTCACGTCGTCCAGTACCCGCGCCAGTTGCGGCCCGGGCAACTCGATGAATTTGAGGTGGCGGGGATTGGCGACGATGTCCTGCAGGCTCGCCTTTGGGCCGGCATCCGGCCTGAGCTGGATCAGACCGGCGCGGGCATAGAGGTGCAGCCCGCGCCCCTGGTTGACCGGGTCGTCGGCCACCGCCACGGTGGCGCCGTCCGGCACCTCGGCGAAACTCTTCACGCGCTTGGAATAGAGGCCGACCTTGTTTTCCACACCATAGGCGATGGGCACCAGGCCATAGCCGTTCTGGGCGTTGGCGTTGTCCAGGAACGGCTGGTGCTGGAAGTAATTGACGTCGATGTCGCCGTGAGCGAGCGCCAGATTCGGCGTGTTCCAGTCACTGAAGGCGACGATCTCCACCTCCACGCCCTTTTCCCGCGCCACCTCGGCGGCACGCTCCAGGGCGGCGTTCTGCGGACTGTCGTTGATGCCGAGGCGAATCTTCTGCGGCTCGGCGGCCTGGGCGGACAGTGCCAGGGTCGTGCTCGCCATGAGCAGCCCGAGGCGCTGAAAAATCGAAGGAATAGCCATGGGAGACCTCGAGATGTCGAGGGCTCGTCCGGTGGTCCGGTGGAACCCGTAAGGGAAAAGGGGTCAGCTGCCGTTCTGGTTGGGCGCATCGACGAAGAAATAGTCCTGCCAGGCGCTGGGCTGGTTGCGGATGGCCCCGATGCGGTACATGAACTGGGCAAGCTTGAGGGTGTTCTGCGGCGCCGTGTCGAAGTTGACCTCGGGGCTTTCGATGATCCGCTGGATCAGCGCCGGATCGAGACGGGAATGCTCGACCTTCACGTAGGTACGGGCGGCGGTGGCCTTGTCCTTCTCGATGATCTGCCCGGCCTCGACCAATGCCTCACGGAAGGCCTTGTAGGTCTTGGGATTGTCCCGGCGGAATTTCTCGGTGACGAACACCAAGTTGGGCGAGACGGCCCCGCCGAGCACGTCATAGGAACTGAGCACCCTGTGCACCTTGCCGCTGGCGAGTTCCTGCTCCTGGAATGGCGGATTGGCGAAGTGGCTGTCGATCTCGGTACCGCCGGAGATCACCGCCGCGGTGGCATCCGGATGGGGTACCGCCACGGTCAGGGGATCCAGGCGATTCCAATTCTTCTCGCCAAAGGCCTGGGCGGCGGCGTACTGCAGGAAGCGCGACTGCACCGAGACGTTGACCGCCGGCACGGCGATGCGGTCCTTGGCGGTGAAATCGGCCAGGGTCTTCACCTGCGGGTTGTTGGTGACCAGGTAGTTGGGAAAGGCCCCCAGGCTGGCCACGGCCTTGACGTTCTGTCGACCATGGGTGCGGTCCCAGAGCGTGAACAGCGGCCCGAGCCCGGCGGAGCCGACGTCCACCGCGCCCGACAGCACCGCCTCGTTGACGGCTGCGCCACCGGACAGCTTTATCCAGTCGACCTTGATGTCGACGCCCTCTTCCTTACCGTGCTTCTCGATCAGTTGCTGGTCCCGCAGCACATGCAGGATCAGGTAGGACACGCCGAATTGTTCGGAGATGCGCAGGGTACCCTCGGCCTGGGCCACCTGGGGTGCAGCGACCAGCCCGATGAGCAGGCTTACGGTGAGTCCCAAAGCCAGGGGACGACGGGTGAAGGGAAGACGTAAGGGCATCGTGGCACGCTCATCCATGGGATTGGCTTATAGCCTACTCAAGCTGTTAAGCCTTTTTGAAATAAGGATGGGTTATATAGATAGGTCAAGGATGGGTGGGTATTTCCCTCACCCCAGCCCTCTCCCCCGGGGAGAGGGGGTGCCCTGTCAGTAGGTTGGCGCTGAGCAACGCGAAGCCCAACACCACCGGGAGATTCCTACCACCCTACTCCCGCGCCGCCTGCCGCGGCTCGTCCGGCTTGCTTACCCGGAACCCCTCGGCGAAGGTCGCCCGGGCCTCCAGACGCTGCGGAATCAGGCCGCTGCGGTGGTAGAAGTCCGCCGCTGTCTGCTGGTCGGCCACCACCCCAGGATCGATGGGTTCCCAGTGCAGCTGGCGGCGCTCGAATTGCAGCCGGGCCACCGCCTCGGGAAAGCCGATGATCTGCGCCAGGGTCTTGGCATAGCCATCGAGGTGGGCGTAGCCCCAGCGCTGGGCAGCGGCCAGACGGTCGAGGTAGTCCTGCAGCGCCGCGCGCTGGGCCGGATCGGCCAGGGCCGTGTCGGTGGCGGCCAGGAAGCTGTTGCCCGCCCAGAGTCCGCGACCACTGACCAGCACCCGGGCGCCGTCGACCTCCTCGGCCTGGGCGGTATAAGGCTCCCAGGTCGCCCAGGCATCCACCGAGCCATTGGCCAGGGCCATCTTGGCATCCACCGGACCAAGGAAGCGAAAGCTCACGTCCCGGGCGGTCAGGCCCACGGAATCCAGCGCCTTGAGCGCGATGTAATGGCCGATGGAGCCGCGCCCGGTGGCGATGCGCTTGCCCTTGAGATCGGCCGCGCTCCGCAGTGGCGAGTCGCGTGGCACGATCACCGCCGTGCCATAGGGATCGGACTTGTCCACGGCGATGGCCTTGACCGGCGCGCCAGCGGCCAGGGCGAACAGCAGCGGGCCATCGCCGATGATGCCGGCATCCACCGCGCCCGCATTAAGCGCTTCGGCCAGGGGCGCGGCGGCGGGAAATTCCGCCCACTGGATGCGATAGCCCGGCAGGTCGCGCAGGCCGTCGGCCGCCTCCAACTGGGCGCGCATGTTGCCCTTCTGGTCGGCGATGCGCAGGGTCAGGGGCTCGGCGGCCAGGGCCGAACTGGCGGCGAGCAGCAGCGGTAGCGCCAGCAGGGTACGGCGGATGAGGGTCATGGTTTGGCTTCCTGGGTAAAGACACTGGCATCGGCCAGGGCGGCGACGTCGACCGGTTTGGGCAGCACCTGGAGTTCGCTGAAGAGATCCGCCACCTGCTGTACCGCAGCGAGGTCCGCCGGCTGCACGGGGCGCAGGCCACGGGAGGTGCGGGTGGAAATAGCCACCGCGGCACCTTCCGGCAGGCGCGTCAGCTCGGCGTAGACCCGGGCATAGTCCTGCGGATGGGCGACCGCCCAGGCCCGCGCCTGGGCCAGGCGCCCGGCGAAATCGGCGATGGCGGCGCGCTTGGCCGGGTCCTCCAGCGACGCTGGCGTGGCGGTGAGAAAGCCCAGCGCGGTGGTCAGCCCCTGGCCATCGCGCAGCAACCGGGCGCCGTGCTGCTCGGCGATGCCGAGATAGGGATCGAAGGTGGCCCAGGCGTCGATCTGCCCGGCATTGAAGGCGGCGCTGGCATCAGTGGGCAGCACGAACTTGACCGTCACCTCGTCGCGCTTGACGCCAGCCTCTTCGAGGGCGGCATAGAGCAGGTGCTGGGAGATGCTGCCCTTGGCCGAGGACACCACCACGGTGCGCCCCTTGAGGTCCCTCACCGAACGGATCGGCGAATCCTTCTGTACCAGCAGGCCATTGGCCTGGGGATAGCCGACATTGGTGGCGACGAGCTTGAGCGGCACGCCGCCGGACGCGGCCATCAGCACCGGCAGGTCCCCGGCGTAGGAGGTATCCACCGCGCCGACGCGCTGGGCCTCGAACAGCGGCGCGGCGCCCTGGAAGTTGGCCCAGCGATAGCTGTAGGGCGCGCCTTCGAGGGTCCCGGCGGCTTCCATCATGGCGCGCAGACCGCGGGCCTGGTCGCCCAGCACCAGGGTCACCCCGGAGAGATCCGGCGCCGCCTGGGCCTGCCCTAGCAGCAGCGCCAGGCCCAGCGTGGCGAGTAAGCGCTTCATTGCGCGTACTCCCGGCCCTCGTGGCGCTCCAGTTGGCGTACCGCCGCCTCCCAGTGACGGATATGGGCACCGCGCGCCAGGTTGCCGGGAATGAGGTCGCTGACCTTCTGCGCGATGGCGTCCGCGGCGATCACCAGCTCGGCACCGCCGCTCTGCGCCGCCAGTTGCGCCGCGCAGGAACGCTCCAGGTAATAGAGGTGCCAGAAGGCTTCCTCCAGACTCGCGCCCACGGTCAGCAGCCCATGGTTGCAGAGGATCATCGCCGGGTGCGCCCCGAGGTCGGCCACCAGCCGACTCTGCTCGTCCAGATCCAGGGCCACGCCCTCGTAGCCATGATAGGCCAGGCGGCCAAAGAACCTCATGGCGTGCTGGGAAATCATCAGCAATCCGCCGCGCTGGGCGGACACGCCAATGCCCGCGGCCGTGTGGGTGTGCAACACCGCATGGAGGTCCGGCTGGGCACGGTGGATGGCGCTGTGGATCACGTAGCCGGCCGGGTTGATGCCTAGCCCGGTAGGGTCGAGGACGATCTCGCCGTCGATGTCTACTTTCACCAGCGAAGAGGCGGTGATCTCGTCGAAGGTCTGGCCGAAGGGATTGATCAGGAAGTGCACATCGGGGCCCGGCACCCGCAGCGAAAAGTGAGTATAGATATGGTCGGTCCAGCGTTCACGGGCGGCCAGGCGATAGGCGGCGGCGAGCTTGACCCGCGCCTCCCATTCGGCGGCGGACACCTGGGCGCGGACGCTGGCGAGGGGGTTGGGGAAGGCGGTCATGCATGGGCTCCGAAAGCAGAAGAAGCGCCAGGGCGATGGGCGTTGCCCTGGTCTGCTTAGAACCTACCGTTGTGAGTCGCCGAGACGGAAATATCGATTGTGCATAACCTAATATGCACGAAATGGATAAATAAATTTTATAATTATGCGATTAATGGTTTTTAGCACAGAACCAATCGATCTAAGGCGCCAGGCCCTGACCTTGCTTTAATGGCCGGCATTGCCCACCCGTCTCATCCGTGGAGCCCGCCATGCCCCCTAGGCTCGATCGCCTGCGCCTGTTCCTGCATGACCTCGCCACCTTGGTCGACGAACACCCTGCCGAAGCTCAGCTGCTGCAGCGCGGCGCCGCCCTGCTCGGCGAACTGGTCCGCCATGACGACTGGCTGCCCGAGGACTGTGCCCTGCCCCGCCCCGAGCGCTACAGCCAGTACCTGCTGCATGCCGATGCCCGCCAGCGCTTCTCGGTGGTGAGTTTCGTCTGGGGTCCGGGCCAGGCCACTCCGGTGCACGACCACCGTACCTGGGGCCTGATCGGCATGCTGCGCGGGGCAGAGATTGCCCAGGGCTTCGCCCGCGACCCCGCCGGTCGCCTGCTGCCGGAAGGCGCGCCCGTGCGCCTGGAGCCGGGCCAGGTGGAAGCGGTCTCGCCGCGGGTGGGCGACATCCACCAGGTCAGCAACGCCCATGCCGACCGCACCTCCATCAGCATCCATGTCTATGGCGGCAACATCGGCGCCGTGCGTCGCGCCGTCTATGCCGAGGATGGCCAGGAAAAGCCCTTCATCTCCGGCTACACCAATCGCCAGCTGCCCAACCTGTGGGACCTGTCCCAGGAGACCGCCACGCCATGACCGTCATCCGTACGCCCGAAGACATCCGCCAGGCCCTGCTCGCCGGCGCCGAGGTCGCCCTGCTCGACGTCCGCGAGGAAGACACCTTCGCCGCCGGCCATCCGCTGTGGGCCGCCAACCTGCCGCTGTCACGCCTGGAACTGGAGGCCTGGTCGCGGCTGCCACGGCGCGACGTGGCCATTACCCTCTACGACAATGGCGAGGGCCTGGCCGAACGCGCAGCCGAGCGTCTGCGGGCCCTGGGCTACACCGACGTGGCCCTGCTCGACGGCGGCCTGGAAGGCTGGCGCGCCAGCGGCGGCGAACTCTTCATCGACGTCAATGTGCCGAGCAAGGCCTTTGGCGAGTTGGTGGAGGCTCGGCGCCATACGCCCTCGCTGCCCGCCGAGGAGGTCAGGGCGCTGCTGGATCAGGGCGCCGATCTGGTGATCCTCGACGCCCGCCGTTTCGAGGAATACCAGACCATGAGCATTCCCGGCGGGGTCAGCGTGCCGGGTGCCGAACTGGTGCTGCGGGTGGCCGAGCTCGCACCCGACCCCCGGACCCGGGTCATCGTCAATTGCGCCGGCCGTACCCGCAGCCTGATCGGCGCCCAGTCGCTGATCAATGCCGGCATTCCCAATCCGGTGGCGGCCCTGCGCAACGGCACCATCGGCTGGACCCTGGCCGGCCAGGATCTGGAACAGGGTCAGCGACGTCGCTTTGGTGAGGTGGGAGCGGACACCAGGACGACCGCCGCAGTGCGCGCGCGCCAAGTCGCCGACCGTGCCGGCGTCACCCGCCTGGCCTTCGCCGAGCTGAACGCCTGGCACGCCGATGACAGTCGCACGAACTACCTGATCGATGTGCGCACTCCCGAGGAATACGCCGCCGGCCACCTGCCCGGCGCCCGCTCCACTCCCGGCGGCCAACTGGTGCAGGAGACCGATCACAGTGCCCCGGTGCGTGGCGCGCGCCTGGCGCTGGTGGACGACGACGGCGTGCGCGCCAACATGAGCGCCTCCTGGCTGGCGCAGATGGGCTGGGCGGTTGCGGTGGTCGACGACATCCCGACGAGCGCCATGAGTGCCACCGGCCCCTGGCAGGCACCGGTGCCCATGCCGGGGCCGGTGGAGCGCATCTCGGTGACGCGGCTGCAGGAATTGCTGGCCGAGCCAGGCACCCTGATGGTGGACGTCACCGCCAGCGCCACCTATGTGCAAAGGCATATCCCCGGCGCGGCCTGGGTGCTGCGCGCCGATCTGCCAACGCAGCTGCCACCCGCCGAGCGCTATGTCTGCACCTGTGGCAGTGGTCAACTGGCCGCCTTCGCCGCCGTCGACGTCCAGGCCACCACTGACCGGCCGGTCCTGCTCCTGGAGGGCGGAACCGCCGCCTGGCTGGCCGCCGGCCTGCCGGTCGAAGCCGGCGAGACGCGGCTGCTGTCGATCCGGCGTGATCGCTACCGGCGCCCCTATGAGGGCACCGACGCCCCGCGGGAAGCCATGCAGGCCTACCTGGACTGGGAGTTCGGCCTGGTCGAGCAGTTACGGCGGGATGGCACCAGTGGTTTCCGGGTGATCTAGCCGCTGGTCCGCACGAAGCCCGCCACCCGCGCCGCCGTGTCCACCAGCACCTGGGCCTGATTCAGGCCACTGCGCTTGAGTGGTTTGAGATCATGGTCCGCGGTCGCGATCCACTGCACCTCGATGCTTGGCGCCAGGGTGTAGCCCACCACCTCCTCTCGCGACCCCAGGGCATCCCGCTCGCCTTGGACAATCAGCGTCGGCGTGGCCAGGGTCGCCAGGTGTTCGGTGCGCAGACGCTCCGGCTTGCCGGCCGGGTGGAAGGGATAACCGAGGCAAATGAGGCCCTCTGCGCCCAGCTCGTCGGCCAGCAGACTGGCCATCCGCCCACCCATGGATTTGCCCGCCAGCCACAGCGGTCCGCTTTCTGCTGCGCGCCAGCGCTTCACCACCTGGCGCCAGTGCTCCAGCAGGACCGGCGCCGGATTGGGCGGGCGCCGCCGGCCTTCGGCACGGGCCCGCGCCATGTAGGGGAATTCGAATCTCAGGGTGCGGATCTCGCGCCGGGCCAGCTCCTCGGCCAGCTGCTGCATGAAGGCGCTGTCCATCCCCGCCCCTGCCCCATGGGCCAGCAACAGGGTCGCCAAGGGGGTACCGGCGGAGCGGCATTCGCGAAAGCTGTCGAGGTACAACTCGTCTGCCATGGGCTACTCCTCGTCAAACGCCAGAGCTTAACCCGGCCTTTATTGATCTGGATCAATAAAGCCAGGAGCCTGCCCCTCACACTGGGCGCCTCGAAACCATTGGAGCCCGGCATGACAGCCGCCCTCGTCTGGGACGCCGACCTCATCGCCCGCTACGATCGCGCCGGCCCCCGCTACACCTCCTACCCCACCGCCGTGCAATTCCACGACGGCATCGGCCCCTTCGACCTGCTCGGCGCCCTGCGCCTGAGCCGCCAGGCCGGACGCCCGCTGTCGCTCTACCTGCACGTGCCCTTCTGCGCGAACATCTGCTACTACTGCGCCTGCAACAAGGTCATCACCAAGGACCGCAGCCGCAGCGCCGCCTACCTGGAGGCCCTGCGCCAGGAGATGGTCCTCACCAGCCGGCACCTGGACGGTGGGCAGCGGGTGGAACAGCTGCACCTTGGCGGTGGCACCCCGACCTTTCTCAACCCCATGCAGCTGCGCGAGCTGATGGCTGACCTGCGCCGCCACTTCACCCTGGCCGACGACGACCGCGGCGACTACTCCATCGAGATCGACCCGCGCGAAGCCGACTGGAGCACCATGGGCCTGCTCCGCGAGCTGGGCTTCAACCGCGTGAGCTTCGGCGTCCAGGACCTGGACCTGCAGGTGCAGCTGGCGATCAATCGCCTGCAACCCTTCGACGACACCCGCACCCTGGTGGAGGCCGCTCGCGCCCTCGACTACCGCTCCATCAACCTGGACCTCATCTACGGCCTGCCCCGGCAAACCCCGGCCAGCTTTTCCCACACCGTGGAACGGGTCCTGGAGCTGCAACCGCATCGCCTGTCGGTGTTCAACTACGCCCATCTGCCACAGCGCTTTCCGCCGCAGCGGCGCATCGAAGCCAGCGAGCTGCCGGACCCCGCGGCCAAGCTGGAGATGCTGCAGCGCACGGTGGAACAGCTGCTGGCCGCCGGCTATCGCTACATCGGCATGGACCACTTCGCCCTGCCCGACGATGACCTGGCCATCGCCCAGGAAGACGGCACCCTGCAGCGCAATTTCCAGGGTTACACCACCCACGGTCACTGCGACCTGCTGGGCCTGGGCGTCTCCGCCATCAGCCAGATCGGCGATGTCCTCTGCCAGAATACGCCCGACCTCGCCCGCTACCAGGAACGCCTGGGCCAGGGCGACCTGGCGGTGGCCCGCGGCGTGCGACGGTCGCGGGATGACCGCATTCGCGGCGCGGTGATCGGCCAGCTGATCTGCCACTTCCAGCTGGATTTCGCCGCCATCGAACGCAGTTGCGAACTGGATTTTCGCCAGTACTTCGCCGACGCCTGGCCGCAGCTACTGGCCATGGCCGCCGACGGCCTGATCCGCCTCGACGAGCGCGGCCTCCAGGTGCTGCCCCCTGGCCGCCTGCTAATACGCGCCCTGTGCATGCTGTTCGACCGCTACCTGTCGGGCCACGACAACCAGCGCTTTTCCCGGGTGATATGACCCATGCCTGCCATGACTGCTAAAGTTAGACTTTTGGAACCAGACGAGAAGCGATCCTCCGCCATGACCGAGCCCCTCAAGCTGCGCACCGCCCAGGCCCATTGCAAGGATTGCAGCCTCGCCTCGCTGTGCCTGCCGCTCTCGCTCGACCTGAAGGACCTCGACGCCCTCGACCAGATCGTCAAGCGCGGCCGGCCGCTGGCCAAGGGCGACCACCTGTTCCGCCAGGGCGATACCTTCGGCTCGGTCTATGCGGTGCGTTCCGGCGCGCTGCGCACCAGCAGCCTGAGCGATACCGGGGAGGAGCAGATCACCGGCTTCCACCTGCCCAGCGAACTGGTCGGGCTGTCGGGCATGGACACCGAGCGCTATCCGGTCTCGGCCCGGGCGCTGGAGACCACCACCGTCTGCGAGATCCCCTTCGAGCGCCTGGACGAGCTCTCCGAGCAGCTGCCGCAACTGCGCCGGCAATTGTTGCGGGTGATGAGCCGGGAAATCCGCGACGACCAGCAGATGATGGTGCTCTTGTCCAAGAAGAGCGCAGACGAGCGCATAGCCACCTTCCTGGTCAATCTCTCGGCGCGCTTCCATGCCCGTGGCTTTTCCGCCCAGCAATTCCGCCTGAGCATGTCGCGCAACGAAATCGGCAACTTCCTCGGCCTGGCGGTGGAAACCGTGTCGCGGGTCTTCACCCGCTTCCAGCAGAGCGGCGTGCTGGCGGCCGAAGGCAAGGAAGTACGCATCCTCGACTCCGCCCGCCTCTGCGCCCTCGCGGGCGGCCAGCTGGAAGGCTGAGCCGCTTGCGCCTGCCGCTCAGCCAGCAACAGGCGCCCGGCCCCTTTAGAAGCTGTAGCTGACCGTCGCGGTCACGTTGCGCTCCTCCCCGAAATAGCAGAAGTCCAGGCTATAGCAGGACGCCACATAGTCCTTGCCCATCAGGTTGTTGGCATTGACCCGTGCCGTGAGCCCCGGCATCCCCAGCCGGGTGAAGTCATAGGCGAGCATGGCATCCACCAGGGTGTAGGCTGGTACCTTACGGGTGTTGGCCTTGTCCGCCCAGCTGGTACCCACGTAGCGCGCCCCGGCGCCGACGCTGAACCCCGCCAGTGGTCCGGCCAGCTCGTATTCACCCCACAGCGACGCCTGGTGGCGCGGCGCCTGGTTCGGCGTGTTGCCCTGGTTGCCATCCAGCGCCTGGGTGTACTCGATGTCGGTGAAGGTATAGCTGCCCAGCAGCTTGAGGCGCTCGGCCAGCTGCAGATGGCCTTCCAGCTCCAGGCCACGGGAACGGATCTCGCCTACCGAGGAATAGAAGTCTTCCTGCGGCAGCTTGGTCGCCACGTTTTCCTGGGTGATGTGGAACAGCGAGGCGGTGTAGAAGCTGGTGCTGCCCGGCGGCTGGTACTTCAGGCCCAGCTCCCACTGCTTGCCCTCGGTGGGCTCCAGGGGATTGCCCGCTTCGTCGTTGTAGGCATTGGGATTGAAGGACGTGGAATAGCTCAGGTAGGGCGCCAGGCCATTGTCGAACAGATAGAGTGCCCCGGCCCGCCCGCTGGCCTGGCCGCGGCGCGCGCTGCTGCGCGTACCCGCCAGACGATCCTCGATGCCGATCTCCACCCAGTCCTGGCGTAGACCCAGGGAAAAGCGCCAGCGATCCAGCTCGATGAGATCCTGCAGGTAGACGCCGGTCTGTGCCAGCTCGCGGCGGTATTCGGTGCCGGGGGAGATGGTCACCTGACCGCCGTAGCTGGGCTCGAAGGCGTCCAGCGGATCCGCCGTGCCACTGGGCCAATCCACATGGGTCCAGCGACGCTGGTAGTCCAGCCCGGCGAGCAGGGTGTGCCGGCTGCCGGCCCAATCGAAGTCCGCCTGGACCAGATTGTCCAGGGTATAGGCATGCAGGTTCTCGCGGCCGCCGGAGTAATAGCGATTGAGCAGGTTGCTGTCGCCAACATAGCCGTAGCCATAGACCTGCTCCAGCTCGACCCGCGACTTGGCATAGCGGAAGTTCTGCCGCGCACTCCAGACGTCATTGAACCTGTGCTCGAACTGATAGCCGACCATCTGCTGGGTGCGCTCGAACTTGTCGTGGTCCGGCTCGCCGTCGAAGAAATGGTTGCTGATGTAGCGACCGTTGCGCCGATAGAGACTGCCCTCGGCCGGTACCCCGCTGTGGTAGCCACCGTCCGGGTCCTTTTGCAGATAGGCCTGCAGGGTCAGGGTGGTGTCGTCGCTCAGGTCGATGGCCAGGCTGGGCGCCAGGGCATAGCGCTCTTCTTCCACGTGGTTGAACTGGGTATCGCTGTGCTGGGCGAGGCCCACCAGGCGATAGGCGATACGCCCCTCCTCGTCCAGCGGCCCGCCGAAATCGAAGCCGGCGCCGCGCTGGCCGAGATTGCCCAGCATGGCCTGGACCTGATGATAGGGCTGGTACAGCGGTTTCTTGCTGGTGAGCGCCACCAGCCCGCCTGGCAGGCTACGGCCATAGAGCACCGAGGCCGGCCCCTTCACTACGTCGATGCGTTCGAGAAAATAGGGATCGACCTGCAGCGAGCTGAAGGTGCCGCTGTCGCCCATGGTCTTGAGGCCGTCGAGAAAGACATTGTCGACGCTGTTGTCGGCGAAGCCGCGCATCACCACATAGTCATAGCGATTGGACGCGCCGATCTGCCCGGTGAAGATGCCCGGGGTGTATCTCATGGCCTGCTGCACGGTCTTGGCGCCCTGCTCATCGATCTGCTCGCGGGTCACCACCGAGACCGACTGGGAGGTTTCCAGCAGCCCCTTGCTGGTCTTGGTGGCCACGTTGCTATGGGTCGCGAGGTAGCCATCGGTCTCGCCCAGGGCATTGCCCAGGGCGAAGCCGGTCACCGTGGTGTCGCTCAGGGAGGTCACGCCGGTCGCGGCCACCGACTCCAGGCGATAGCTGCCATCGGCCTGGCGCACCGCCTGCAGGCCGCTGCCTTGGAGGATCTGCTGGAAGCCTTCGCCCGGTGTGTAGCGGCCCTGCAGCCCCGGACTGCGGCGCCCCTCCAGACCTTGGGCTGGTGCCGAGAGCAGTACGCCACTCTGGGCGGCGAAGGTGCTGACCACGGCGGCCAGGCTGCCTGCCTCGATACGGTACTCCTGAGCTGGGGGCGCGGCCTGGGCCAGGCCCAACGGCGCGACCAGACCGGTAATCCCCAACGGTACGGCCAGCGCCAGGACACGTGCCGCGCGACGCAGGGGGTGAAGGGTAAAGCAGGGTGGGCAATGCATGGAGGCCTCGAATAACAGATCGTTTCCCCTAAGCCCCACGAGCGCGCAAAAGGGGAACCACCCGCCGCATTTTTTTTAGGCGGGCACGAGCTGCACCCACCAGGGCAGGCGCCGCTCCACCCGCACCGGGAGGCTATCGGCCAGGGCTGCCAGGGCGCGATCGGTGTCGCCCAGTGGATAGCTGCCTACCACGCGCAGTCCGGCGACCGTGGCGGTGCAGGTCAGCAGCCCCGGGCGATAACGCCCGAGTTCCTCTACCAAGGCCTGCAAAGACCAGTCGTCCACCACCAGCCGCCCCTGGCGCCAGAGCTGACGACCCGGATCGACGCGACCCAGCGGCCGCACCCCGTTCACGGTCATCAGGCCGCGAGCCCCTTCAGCCAGGACCTGAGGGGGTGCCTGTAGTGGCAACAACTGGAGGATGCCGCTATAGGCTGCGACCTCCAGCCCGTCCTCGCGCGCTCGAACCGCGCAACAGCCCGGGCCAAAACGCACCTGACCGACCGCCGTGTCCAATTGCAGGAGCGCCGCCCCGCGCCGACTTTCCAACAGCACCTCGCCGCGCAATAGCCTCCAGCGGTTTGAAGTCTCCCGCGCCAGCTGGCTGTCGGTGTTGAGCCAGCCCCGCACCCCAGTGGCGAGGCCGAAGGCACGGATCTCACCGACTGCCGTGCTCAGGTCGGCACCCTGCCCTAGCCGCCAGTCGTCCGGGCGATTCCAGCCCAGTGCCAGGCCACCCAGGGCCAGGCCCAACACCTTGAGCGCACGGCGCCGCCCCAGGGTCTCGCGCCGCGCCAGCGCCAGGCGTCCTGACACCGGCAGACCCGCGAAGCGGGCGCTGATCTCCTCCACCCGTGCCCAGGCGACGGCGTGGCGAGTGTCCGCCTGGAGCCAACGCTCCCAGGCGCGCTCGGTGGCGGGATCCACCTCGTCGGCAGCCAGCTCGGCAAACCAGAGCGCCGCCTCTTCCAGCGGTTCACCGCGGCCAGGGTTCAGGGCACTCAAGAGACCAGTTCCAGGCAGTGGAGCATGGCCTGCGCCATGTACTTCTTGACCATCCGCTCCGACACGCCCAGACGCTGGGCGATGACGGCATAGGTGAGGCCTTCGAGCTGCGCCAGCAGAAAGGCCTGGCGCACGCGACTGGGCAGGCGATCAAGTAGCGCATCGAGCTCGGTGAGGGTTTCCAGGATCAGCGCCTGGGCTTCCGGCGAGGACTGTACCTCCTCGGGTCGCGTGGCCAGGGCCTCCAGATAGGCGCGCTCCAGCGCCTGGCGGCGCCAATGATTGGCCAGCAATCCCTGGGCAACGGTAGCCAGAAAGGCGCGTGGTTCACGCAGGCGTTCCAGCTCGGTTTCTCGCGCCAGCAGCCGGACGAAGGTGTCCTGGGCCAGGTCGGCCGCCTGCCCCAGGCAACCCAGCCGCCGCTGCAGGCGCTCGCGCAGCCAGCCGTGGTGGTCCAGGTAGAGGGTCCGGATTTGTCCGTGCCGGTCGGACTCGAGCGTCTGCATCACCATCCTCGGAAGCAGCTGACATCCGATAATGATAATGCTTCTCGATCACAAGATACAGAGCTGTCGCCCTTTCAGGGTGACGGGATAGTACGGCGCTAGAGCGAGATCGGCTTGCGCCCGGCGAAGGCATGGGTCAGGGTTCCGCCGTCGACCAGATCCAGCTCGCCGCCCAGGGGCACGCCATGGGCGATCCGGGAGATGGTCAGGCCCTTGGGCGCCAGCAGATGGGCGATGTAGTAGGCAGTCGCCTCGCCTTCCACCGTGGGGTTGGTGGCGATGATCATCTCCTGGAAGCCGCCCTCGCTGACGCGCCGTTCGAGTTCGGGCACACCGATGGCGTCCGGTCCCAGACCGTCGATGGGCGACAGGTGCCCCTTGAGCACGAAGTAGCGCCCGCGATAGCCGGTCTGCTCCACGGCGAAGACGTCCATGGGGCCCTCGACCACGCACAGCAGGCTGTCGTCACGCCGGGTATCGCTGCAAAAGCCGCAGATCTCGCTTTCGCTCAGGGTACGGCACTGGCGGCAGTAGCCTACCCCTTCCATGGCCGCGCTGAGGGCACTGGCCAGGCGCAGGCCGCCCTGGCGTTCGCGTTCGAGCAGTTGCAGGGCCATGCGCTGGGCAGACTTCTGGCCAACACCGGGCAGGACCCGGAGCGCATCGATCAATTGGCGAATCAGGGGACTGAAGCTCATGGACTACCGTACTGGAAGGCGGGAGAAACGGGTGTCCAGCGGACACCCGGAGCTGGAACGTCTTAGAAAGGCATCTTGAAGCCGGGCGGCAGCTGCATCCCGGAGGTCATGCCGGACATCTTGTCCTGGCTGTTCTGCTCGATCTTGCGCACCGCGTCATTCACCGCGGCGGCGATCAGGTCTTCGAGGATTTCCTTGTCTTCCTGCATCAGGCTGTCGTCCAGGCTGACGCGCTTGACGTCATGTCGGCCGGTCATGACGATGCTGACCAGCCCGGCGCCGGATTGACCGGTCACTTCGGCGTTCGCCAGCTCTTCCTGCATCTTCTGCATCTTTTCCTGCATCTGCTGGGCCTGCTTCATCAGGCCGGCCATGCCACCTTTCATCATGTCTGCTACCTCGAACTATGAATGGAAAACCGGTCAGGCTTGGGTGTCGACCGGCTCGATGGTACCCGCGCGCACCGTGGCGGCGAACTGTTGCATCATCTGGCGGATGAGCGGGTCATCCTGGATGGACTGCTCCGCCAGCCGCTGTCGCTCCGCCCGACGCCTGGCGGCGGCCTGGGCGGGCGTCTCCTGCTCGGGGGTCTGAATGGTGACCTCGAGCGTGATTGTACGTCCCTGCTGCTGGTTCAGCGCATCGTTGAGCCGGAGCTGCTGGTTGGCGTTGAACAGGGCGCTCTGCGCCGGATCCAGGTGCAGATGCCAGCGATCGTCGTCCACTGCCACCAGGGTGCAGTTGGCCGCGATGCTGGCGGTCAGACCGCCCAGCTTGAGATCGGGGAACAGCGCCTGCCAATCGGCCGCGAGGCCCGTGGCCGGCTGCACCGCAGGCGCTGGAGCCGCGGCTACCTCGTCGACCGCCGGTTCGCCAAGGCTGTCGAGATAGTCGTCCAGCCCTACTTCGTAGTAATCCTCGGCTGGCGGCGGCTCTTCGTCACCGTCCAGATCGTCACCGGAGGTGTCCGCCGGCAACTCGGCGATCACCGTCGCCGCAGGGGTCGTCTCGACCCGGGGCGTGGCGGGCGCGCTGGGCGCTGGCGTAACGGGCCGCGCCACCGGAGCCGGCGCCGGCGCCTTTACCGCCTCGACTACTGGCTGCGCAGGTTCCTCCCAGGGAAGATCGACCGGCGACTCTTTAGGGGTGGTATTACTCAAAGATGGCGATGCCGATGCCGGCGCGGGTGCCGTTTGAGGCGAGGCTGCAGGCGCTGCCGGCGTCGGGACCGCTGCGGCCACCGGACGGGGGTTGGAGTCAGCCGTGGCCGGGCTGGCTCCCGTCGTCTTTAAGGCCGGTCGCTCGGGGATGGCCGCACCCGCCGGCCGGAAGGCCAGCATGCGCAGCAGGACCATCTCGAAGCCGTGCCGCGGGTCCGGCGCCAGCGGCAGATCGCGCCGGCCAACCAGACCCAACTGGTAATAATACTGGACGTCTTCCGCCGGCAGCGTCTGCGCCAGGGTCAATACCCGCTCGCGGTCGCCCTGGCCATTGTCCACCGCATCGGGCAACACCTGGGCGATGGCCACGCGGTGCAGCACATTGAGCAGCTCGGCCAGAACACCGCCCCAATCGGGGCCTTGCTCGGCCAGATGGCGGACCGCGTCCAGCACGGCACGCCCATCCCCTTCCAGCAGGGCCTGGAGCACGTCGTAGACCTGGCCATGGTCGAGGGTGCCGAGCATGGCGCGCACGTCGGCAGCCAGTACCTTGCCCTCGCCAAAGGCGATCGCCTGGTCGGTCAGGCTCATGGCATCGCGCATGGAGCCATCGGCCGCGCGCCCCAGCAGCCAGAGGGCGTCGTCCTCGAAGGGAATGCTTTCCGCGGCAAGTACGTGCTGAAGATGGGCAACGACCCGCTCCGGCGGCATGTTCTTCAGCGAGAACTGCAGGCAGCGCGAAAGGATGGTGACCGGCAGCTTTTGCGGATCGGTGGTGGCGAGCAGGAACTTGACGTGGGGCGGCGGCTCTTCCAGCGTCTTGAGCAGGGCATTGAAGCTGTGGGTGGAGAGCATGTGCACCTCGTCGATGAGGTACACCTTGTAGCGACCGCGGGACGGCGCGTACTGCACGTTCTCCAGCAGCTCACGGGTGTCTTCCACCTTGGTACGGCTGGCGGCATCCACCTCGATCAGATCGACGAAACGTCCTTCGTCGATCTCACGGCATACCGAGCAGCTACCACAGGGCGTCGAGCTGATCCCGGTCTCGCAATTCAGGCACTTGGCCAGGATCCGCGCGATGGTGGTCTTGCCCACCCCGCGGGTTCCGGTGAAGAGATAGGCGTGGTGCAGCCGCTCGTTATCCAGCGCGTTGATCAGCGCCTTGAGCACATGGGTCTGGCCGACCATTTCGCGGAACGACCGCGGGCGCCATTTGCGCGCAAGAACCTGGTAACTCATCGAGACCTGATCAGGAGAAGACGTGGGGGGAGCACATGCTAACGAAGAGGGGCCACGAATGCATCCCGTGGCGTGGCACCAAGGCGATGCCACGAGGACTTCGGCTACCTCGTTAGATGGAGGTAGCCAGGCGGATTTTCAAGCGATCAGGAGGAGAAATGGCGCCGGAAAGATCGTCTCAGGCACGCAGGCAGCGCTCTTCGCCGTCTGCGAGGACCACACTGGAGACATAGGCCGCGAGCGCATCCAGCTGGCTACGCAGCCGGGTAACGGTAGCGTTCAGCTTGAAGGGGTTGTTCGCCTCCTCATTGGTCAGGTTGATCCTGATCAGCAGGAGCGGCTCTTGAGGGTGAAAGATCTGCGCCACCAGGGTAGCGGGAGAATCGCGCCGGCAATCGACACGATAGGGTTGCAAACCATAGCTAAGGGCGCGTCCTGCGCTTTCGAGTCCGTTCTTCACGAGGGATCCTTGGACATTCGTCCAGTATTGAAATTCATCGCTCATGATGGCACGGAGCCATGATCCAAAACAGTGCATTTCGTCACTTAAACCCTGTGAAGGGGTTAGCGCATTGAAAAGGATCGGAACAGGGAAAGAGTAGCGAGGAGGGAAAAGCAGAAGGAAAAGCGAGGGGCAGAAATGGAGGTGGCCCCGCCAGCCACACCCCGGCACACGACATCACCGCTGCGGCTGCTCCCTTCCGGGCCTGACCGGGTTCACGGTTGATCGTTGCGGGGGGACCGACAGAGCCACCATAACGCCTCACCCTTAGGTGAGGTGCGTCATTCTACGCGGTTGGGGCGAAGTTGCAAGTCTTACAAGGACTTAGCTGCAAGGTAACGCGGGAGATCGAAGGCTCGAGGCCGTCTACCCGCCCTGCCCCGCAGCGACGCTACCGGCCCTGGGCGGCGAGGATCTGCAGGAAGGCCGCCTCATCCAATACCTTCACCCCGAGCTCCGTGGCCTTGGTCAGTTTGGAGCCCGCCCCCGGGCCGGCGACCACCACGGCGGTCTTGGCCGACACCGAACCCGAGACCTTGGCCCCCAGGGCTTCCAGGCGCTCCTTGGCTTCATCGCGACTCATGGCCTCCAGCGTCCCGGTGAGCACCCAGGTCTGACCGGCGAAGGGCAATCCCTGCACAACCTGGCGCGTGCTCTCCCAGTGCATGCCGAAGGCCTTGAGCTGTGCCTCGATGGCCAGTGCCTTGGCTACCTTGTCCGCCTCGGCGAAGTATTCGCGCAGTCCCTGCTTGGCCCGCTCGTTGAGTCCCGCGAGCGTCTTGAAGCTCAGCCAGTCCTGGGAGCCCTCGATCAGCGTGGCCAGGCTGGGAAAGGCCGTGGCGAGGGTCTTGGCGCCGGTCTTGCCCAGATAGGGAATATGCAATTGGTCGAGGAATTCGGCGAAGCTGGCATAGCCGGAGAACTCGGCGTGGACCTCAGCCTCGTCGGCCAGCTCGATACCATTGGCCAGCAGCGCTTCCAGCACGTCACGGTTGTGCGTGGACTGGAAGAAGTTGTGGATCTCGAAGGCCACTTCAGGCCCGATATCGGGCAGATAGATCAGCACCTCGGGCAGCGCCTCGCGAATGCGCTGCAGACTGCCCAGGGCGCGCGCCAGGCGTTTGGCCGTCTCCTCACCCACCTCGGGAATCCCCAGGGCGAAGATGAAGCGGGCCAGCGCCGGCTTGCGACTGGCTTCGATGGCGGCTAATAGGTTGCGACTGGAAAGCTCGGCGAAGCCTTCGAGCTCGACGACCTGCTCGTAGGTCAGGGTGTACAGGTCGGCCGGCGACTTCACCAGGTCCCGGTCTACCAGTTGCTCGACGATGCGATCGCCCAGGCCATCGATGTCCATGGCCCGCCGCGAGGCGAAATGAATGATCGCCTGCTTGAGCTGGGCCTGGCAGGCCAGACGCCCCACACAGCGATAGACCGCGCCCTCGCTCACCGACTCCTTGCCTTTGCCGCGCTTGATCAGCTGGGTGCGCTCCACCGCAGAACCGCATACTGGGCAATGGGTGGGGATCTCCACCGGCCGGGCATCCGCTGGCCGCCGCTCCGGTACCACCTGCATGATCTGCGGGATGACGTCCCCGGCGCGGCGCACGATCACGCTATCGCCGATCATCACCCCCAGGCGGGCGATCTCATCCATGTTGTGCAGGGTGGCGTTGGTCACGGTGACGCCCGCCACCTGTACCGGCTTGAGACGGGCGACCGGGGTGATGGCCCCGGTGCGCCCTACCTGGAATTCGACATTGAGCAGCTCGGTCAGCTCTTCGCGAGCGGGAAACTTGTGCGCCAGCGCCCAGCGCGGCTCGCGCGCGCGAAAACCTAGCTCACCCTGCCAGTCGAGACGGTTGACCTTGTAGACCACACCGTCGATCTCGTAGGCCAGGGCATCCCGCCGCTGGCCGATGTCCTGATAGTAGGCACGACAGCCCTCGGCGCCCTGCACCTTGCGCAGCTCCCGACTGATGGGAATACCCCATTCCCGGAGCCGCTGCAGGATGTCGTACTGAGTCTCCGGCAGCGCCCCGCCTTCGACGCGACCAAAGCCATAGGCGCAGAACTCCAGCGGACGCTGGGCGGTGATGCGCGAATCCAGCTGGCGCAGACTACCGGCCGCGGCGTTACGCGGATTGGCGAAGGTCTTACCGCCACTCTCCATGGCCCGGGCGTTGAGTGCCTCGAAGCCAGTGCGGGACATGAATACTTCGCCGCGCACCTCCAGCACCGCCGGCCAGCCTTCGCCCTGCAAGCGCAGCGGAATATTGCGGATGGTGCGGACATTGGCGGTGATGTCTTCGCCGGTGGTGCCATCGCCACGGGTAGCGCCCCGGGTCAGCACGCCCTCCTCGTACAGCAGACTGACGGCCAGGCCGTCGAGCTTGGGTTCACAGGTATATTCCACCCCAGAATCCGGTCCGGCGAAGTCGGTCTCGCCGAATTCCTCGCGTAGGCGCTTGCCGACGCTGCGGTCGAAGTCCTGCAGATTCTCGTCGGCGAAGGCATTGCCCAGGCTGAGCATGGGCACCTCGTGACGGATGGTACCGAAGGCCGCCAGCGCCGAACCACTGACCCTCTGGGTGGGCGAGTCGGGCGTCACCAATTCGGGATGCTCGGCCTCCAGGGCCTTGAGCTCGCCGAACAACCGGTCGTACTCGGCATCGGGTACGCTCGGCTCATCCAGCACGTAATACCGGTAGTTGTGGGCGTCGATCTCGCTGCGCAGGGCGGCGATCCGGGTGACGGCATCTTGGGCGTCGGTCATGGCGGTCTCTCACTGTCGCCACCCAGGGGTGGCCCTGGCGCCACCAGCGGCGCCGCTACAAAGATTACAAACAAAAAGAGCAGCCGAGGCTGCTCTTGGTTCGCTCCGGCGCGATCAACGCTTGAGCATCAGGCTCTTGCGTTCGAAGTCGACGATGCGCTGACGATAGTGCTCGATGGTCTGAGCGGTCATGACGCTGCGCTGCTCGTCCTTCAACTCGCCATTGAGTTCCGACGAGAGCTTGCGCGCCGCAGCGACCATCAGGTCGAAGGCCTGCTTGGGATGGCGCGGACCGGGCAGGCCCAGGAAGAAGCTCACCGCGGGGGTGTGGAAGTCGTCGATGGCGTCCAGGTCGAAGGTACCTGGACGTACGGCATTGGCCATGGAGAACAGCACCTCGCCATTGCCGGACATGCTCTCGTGACGATGGAAGATGTCCATGTCACCGAATCTCAATCCGCTTTCGAGGATGTTCTGCAGCAGGGCCGGACCGGAGAAGCCCTTCTCGTCCCGGGAAATGACGTTGATCACCAGCACTTCGTCCACCGGTGCCATGGCGGCCTGGTTGCTGCCGCTGCTGACGGGCTCGCTGACCGGCTCGCGCTCGGGCGCCTTGGTGCTCAGCGGTCTTTCCTTGCGCGGCTTGTCCCGACCGCGGGTCACCACTTCATCGGAATCGGCCGCCAGGCCCGCGAGGCTTTCATCGCTGGCGGACAGGTCGAAGTTGTCGGCATTGGGTTCTTCACGACGCTCTTCGCGACGCTTGCGCTGGGTGGAGCGTGGCGGCGTCGGCTCGCCCGGGTCGTCCAACGACGGCTCCTTGGGCTCTACCACCCGCGTCGGACCGACGATTTCCGGATCCTCGTCCTCGTTTTCCGGATGATTGCTCAGCGACTGGTCAAGCTTGAACTTGAGCTTGCCCTTGCCGCTCATGCGACGCCAACCATCGAACAGAATACCGGCGATGACGATGACGCCGATGATGATCAGCCACTCGCGCAGACCCATATCCATGAAAAAGACATACCCCTGTAAAATAATGGACCGACATCCGTCGGGAAACTTTGGAAAGTCGACGCCTGCGAGGCCTTTCCAAAACGTCCGAAACCTACGCCAAGTCAGTGTTCTTCTTAGCTTTTTCTACTTACCGCTACCGCGGCCATAAGCTAGCACGACTACTGACAACTTTACACCGCCATGCCGCGAGGCTGTGGGTCACTAGGCATCGACCATGGCCACCGCCTCTTCCACGTCCACCGCCACCAGCCGTGAACAGCCCGGCTCGTGCATGGTAACGCCCAATAGCTGATCGGCCATTTCCATGGCGATCTTGTTGTGCGTGATGTAAATGAACTGCACCTTCTCCGACATGCTCTTGACCAAGCGGGCATAACGACCGACGTTGGCGTCATCCAGAGGGGCATCCACTTCATCGAGCATGCAGAACGGCGCCGGATTCAGCTGAAAGATGGCAAAGACCAGGGCCAGAGCCGTCAGCGCCTTCTCGCCACCCGACAACAAATGGATGGTGCTGTTCTTCTTGCCCGGCGGACGCGCCATGATCGCAACCCCGGTATCGAGTAAATCTTCCCCGGTAAGTTCCAGGTAGGCACTGCCGCCACCGAAAACTTTTGGGAACAATGCCTGCAGGCCGTGATTGATCTGGTCGAAGGTATCCTTGAAGCGATTTCGAGTTTCCCGATCGATCTTGCGGATGACACTTTCCAGGGTCTCCAACGCTTCCACCAGGTCGGCGTTCTGGGCGTCCAGATAGGTCTTGCGCTCGGCCTGCTGCTGATATTCGTCGATGGCCGCCAGGTTGATCGGTCCAAGCCGGGCGATCCGCGCCGCGACGGTTTCCAGCTGCTCCTCCCAGGCTGCCTCGCTGGCCTCCTCCGGCAGATTCGCGATCACCGTCGGCAGGTCATAGCCATCGGCTGCCAACTGCTCGGCGAAGCCGCTGCGGCGGGTCGCCAATCCCTGCCATTCCAGGCGGTGCTGCTCCAACTGGCCGCGCAGCAGCGTGGCCTGTTGCTCCGCCTGCAGACGCCGCCGCTCGAAATCGCGCAGCTCCCGATCGGCATCTTCCAACGCCAGCCGCGCGGTACGCATCTCCTCGTCCACCTGAAGGCGTCGTTCGAGCAGCTCTTCCAGGCGCAGGCGCAACTCGTCGAGGGGCTCACCGCCCTCCTCCAGATTCAGACTGAGCTGCTCACAGCGCTCACCGAGCCGTGCGGTCTGCAGCTCCAGACGCTTCAGCGCCTGAAGCGTGGACTGGCGCTGCGCCCTCAGGGTAGTCAGGCGCACCGTGAGTTGATGCAGTTGCTCCTGGGCCTGCCGCTGTCGCTGCCGCGCCGACTCCACCGCCTGCCGGTGGCGGTCGCGCTGCTCCTGGAGCTGGGCGCGCTGTTCGGTATCCACGGCCATGGCATCGAGGGCATCCTGCAGGCGCAGCCGGCACTCACCCAATTCTTCCTGCTCACGCGCCAGTTGCTGCTCGACATCGTTGAGATCGGCTTCCAGCTGCCGTCGACGAATGCTCAGCTGCTCAGCGCGTGCCTGCTGGGCGGACAGCTGGGCGCGAGACTCGGCCAGACGCTGCTGCTCCTGCTGCTGGCGCCGACGCGCATCTTCGCGCTCGCCCTCCAGCCGCTGCTGGGCCGCGCGACGATCCTCCAGGCGCTCCTCCTGCAGCACGAGCGCTTCGCTCAGCTCCAGGCGACGGGCCTGCAGCTCTTCCAGTTCACGACCGCGCGCCAGAACACTGCCCTCGGCGGCCTGGGCACGCCGCACGCGCAGGAAGTGCCGGGAGATCCAATAGCCTTCCGGGGTGATCAGGCTCTGCCCCGGCGCGAGAGCAGCCCGCCGCGCCAGGGCCTCGTCGTAGCCGCTCGCAACCAGCACCTGCCCCAGCCAGGGCGACAGGTCGCGCGGCGCCTGCACTTTTTCCAGCAGACTGCCCAGCGCGGCGGGTGCCGGACCGGGCGATGCCAGGCTCAGGGAGCCGCTGGCGAAGGTGTCGACCCGTAGCGGCGCGAGGTCATCCAGGCAGACCGCCTGCAGATCGCTGCCCAGCACGGTTTCCACTGCCAGCTCCCAGCCGGGAGTGACCTGCACGTCGTCCGCCAGCTGCGGCGCCTGAGTGAGACCCTCGGCCTCGAGCCACTGGGCAGCACCGGTATCAGGCGCCAGGGCGGCCTGCTGCAGAGCCTCCAGCGAGGCGATACGGCCTTCGAGCCGCTGCAATTCGCCCTGGCGCTGACTCTGTTCGCCCGCCAGCACCAGCAATTCATCTCGCAGCTGTTGCAGGCCATCGGCGACCTGCAACTCCTGTTCAGCCAGGCCCTCCAGCAGCAATTCGTCTTCGGCGATCTGCTCTTCCAGCATGACCAGGCGCTCGGATGGGCCGTCCTCACCCAGCAGGGTGCGCTCGTCGCGTAGCCGGCGCTGCCGGTCCATGCCGCGCTCCAGACTCTGCTCCAGCGAGCGGATGCGCGCCTGCTGCACGTCCGCCTCCCGTTGCGGCTCGACACTCGCCGCACTGAGGGCCTCCCAGCGCTGCTGCCAGTCCGCCAGGGCCAGCTCCGCCTCTTCCAGCGCGGCGCTGCCCTCCTCGCCCAACTCACGTGCCGCCTCTTCCTCGGGCTCGAGCATCGCCAGCTCTTCTTCGAAGGTGGCGAGCAGCACCCGGTCGTGCTCGAGGTGGGATTCGGCTTCGCTACGGGCTTGCTCGGCTTCGCGCAGGTCGTCCTGCAGCTGGCGCTGGCGCTGCTGACCGTGCTGGATGGTCTGCTCCAGGCGGGCGATGTCGCCTCCGAGGGAGTAGAAGCGGCCCTGCACCAAGTTGAAGGCCTCGCTCAGCTCATGATGGCCATCGCGCAGCCGTTCAATGCCGGCGTCTGCCTGGCGTTGCTCGGCGATCAGGGCTTCGAGGGCAGTTTCCTGGTTGCGGATCACCTTTTCGCGTTGCTCGACGCGGTTATCCAGCTCGCGCCAGCGCACCGCCTGCAACTGCGCCTTGAGCTGCCGCTCTTCCTGCTTGAAGGCCTGGAAGCGCTCGGCCGACTGCGCCTGGCGATGCAGCCGCTCCAGCTGACGCTCCAGCTCTTCGCGCAGGTCGGTCAGGCGGGCGAGATTCTCCTGGGTGCGACGGATGCGATTCTCGGTCTCGCGACGCCGCTCCTTGTACTTGGAGATACCCGCCGCCTCTTCGATGTAGTGCCGCAGATCCTCCGGACGCGCCTCGATCAGCTTGGAGATCATCCCCTGCTCGATGATCGAATAGCTGCGCGGCCCCAGGCCGGTACCGAGAAAGATGTCCGTGATATCGCGGCGGCGGCACTTGGTGCCGTTGAGGAAATAGGTGTTCTGGCCTTCGCGGGTCACCCGGCGGCGAATGGAGATCTCCGCATAGCTGGCGTACTCGCCCACCAGGGTATGGTCGGAATTGTCGAAGATCAGCTCGATGGAAGCCTGGGATACGGGTTTGCGGCTGTTGGAACCGTTGAAAATGACGTCCGTCATCGACTCGCCGCGCAGGTTCTTGGCCGAGCTCTCGCCCATCACCCAGCGCACGGCGTCGATGATGTTCGACTTGCCGCAACCGTTGGGGCCGACCACCGCTGCCATGTTGCTCGGGAAATTCACCGTCGTCGGATCGACGAAGGATTTGAATCCCGCCAGCTTGATCGACCTCAATCGCATATCAGGAGCCCTTGTTCACCGCGCCGTGCCCAACCGCAGGCGAAAGGGCGAAAGTCTACCACCGGCGGCCCTGCCTGCCGTCGCCGCATTAGCTTATTTCCAGCCGTTCTGCCTGCCGCCGGGATGAGAGGCTATAGTCCTGCATCCCTATCCGCAGGACGCCCCCATGAAGACCCTTCGCTTGACCCTGCTCGCGGCTTTGGCTGCCAGCACCCAGGCCCTCGCCGCCCCACCGCTGCTCAACGTCTCCTATGACGTGATGCGGGACTTCTACAAGGATTACAACCCGGCCTTCCAGGCGCATTGGAAAGCCGAGCACGGCGACACTCCGGTGATCCAGATGTCCCACGGCGGCTCCAGCAAGCAGGCTCGCGCGGTCATTGATGGCTTGCAGGCCGACGTCATCACCATGAACCAGGCCACCGACATCCAGGCGCTGGCCGACCGCGGCCTGGTGCCCAAGGACTGGGAAACCCGCCTACCCGATCGCAGCGCACCCTTCACTTCGGCCACGGTACTCATCGTGCGCCAGGGCAACCCCAAGGGTATCCACGACTGGTCCGACCTGCTCAAGGACGGCGTTGAAGTGATCGTGCCCAATCCCAAGACCTCCGGAAACGGTCGCTACACCTACCTTTCCGCCTGGACCTACGCCTTGCGCCAGCCGGGCGGGGATGAGCAGAAGGCCCGCGCCTTTGTCGCCGACCTGTTCAAGCATGTGTCCATCCTGGATACCGGCGGCCGCGCCGCTACCACCACCTTCATGAAGAATCAGCAGGGCGATGTCCTGGTGACCTTCGAGAACGAAGCCGAGATGATCGCCCGGGAGTTCGGCCGGGGCGGCTTCGAAGTGGTCTACCCGAGCATCTCGGTGCAGGCCGAGCCACCGGTGAGCGTGGTCGACAGCGTCGTCGACAAGAAAGGTACCCGCGCCGAGGCCGAGGATTACCTCAAATATCTCTGGTCCGACGAAGGCCAGAAGATCGCCGCGCAAAACTTCCTGCGCCCTCGCAATACCCAGATCCTGGCGCAGTACGCCGACCGCTTTCCCACGCTCGAGCTGGTGGATGCGCAAAAGGAATTCGGCCCTTGGAGCGGCATCCAGAAGACCCACTTCGCCGATGGCGGTGTTTTCGACCAGATCTATACGCCCCAGTAAGCCTGCCTCGCCCGGCCCAGTGCCGGGCGCCTGGAGCAGCCAAAAAACGCATAAACAAAAACACCGCCCGGAGGCGGTGTTCTTGTTTATTTGGAGCGGGAAACGAGACTCGAACTCGCGACCCCGACCTTGGCAAGGTCGTGCTCTACCAACTGAGCTATTCCCGCAATGTGGCGTCCCCTAGGGGACTCGAACCCCTGTTACCGCCGTGAAAGGGCGGTGTCCTAGGCCACTAGACGAAGGGGACGAAACCTCTTTCCGCAAGGTCTTTCACCTCGCATCCAACTGTAACGAAACGGCTGGATTATGTTTGGAGCGGGAAACGAGACTCGAACTCGCGACCCCGACCTTGGCAAGGTCGTGCTCTACCAACTGAGCTATTCCCGCAATATGGCGTCCCCTAGGGGACTCGAACCCCTGTTACCGCCGTGAAAGGGCGGTGTCCTAGGCCACTAGACGAAGGGGACGAAACCTCTTTCAGCAAGGCCTTTCACCTTGCATCCGCCTGCCCTTGAGCAACCGGATTGTATTTGGAGCGGGAAACGAGACTCGAACTCGCGACCCCGACCTTGGCAAGGTCGTGCTCTACCAACTGAGCTATTCCCGCAATTTTGGCGTCCCCTAGGGGACTCGAACCCCTGTTACCGCCGTGAAAGGGCGGTGTCCTAGGCCACTAGACGAAGGGGACCAGGTAGAATCCCTGAGGACTCTGGCCTACCACTCGGCTGACGCTTGCCGCCGTTGGGAGTGCGCGCATTCTAGGGAGCCTTACCCTGGGCGTCAATAGCTGATTAAATACTTTTCAAATCAACGACTTCGCTCGTACGACAAACGGCGGGCAAGCACCATGGAGAAGGTCATGTCCTCAACGATGATTGCAGCGGTAGTGGGACTTGGCATCCTTCTGGTGATCATGATCGCCTTCGTCAACCAGAAGCTCGAAGCGGGACGGCTGGAAAAGCAGCGGCTGGTCGCCGATCTCACCGACCGGATCAAGCGTTGCGCCCAGTTGTCCGGCAGCCTGCCGGGCCAGCTGATGACACCGGCGCTCAAGCAGCTGTTTCATCGCATCGAACTGGGATTGATCGCCCGCCTCGCCGCCTTGCAGACTCCTTCCGCCAGCCTGACCGCGCGCAAGACCGAACTGGAAGAAGCCCTGGCCAAGGGCGATGACATCGAACTCACCAATGCCGCCCGGCCGGTGCATACCGAGGCTCGGGTCAAGGAGGTCCGCGGCTATATGGAGATGCTGCATGCACTCGTCGCCCACGCCAACCAGATCGGCATTCTCGATGGCCAGGAAGCGCAGCGCTGGGTAGGCGAGATGCGCTATCTGCTCACCGTGACCTATGTGGAGTTCTTCCGCTATCAGGCCGAACAGCAGATCAAGACCGACCACTACATCCAGGCACGCCAATCGTACGAACGGGCGATCATGCAGATTCGCAAGCAGCAGCAACCCGAGCGCTACACCGAGTTGCTGGCCCATCTGGAAGAACAGATCGCTCAGGTGAAACGTCAGCAGAGCGAACTGGCCGAGCAGGCCAGCAGCAGCGCCAACGAGCTGTCGGACAGCGTGGATACCCTCAAGGACGACAGCTGGCGCAAGAAGAACGACTACGAGTGAGGGCTTCCCTGTCCTCCCCTGGGATCAGCAGTCGGTGGCAGCCATGAAGGCCGCCACCAGGCTTTCGATGCCCGCTTGATCCGCCGCACTGAAGCGTCCTGGATTCGGGCTGTCGAGATCTAGCACGCCGATCAGGCGACCTTCCTGGATCAACGGAACCACCAGTTCGCTACGCGAAGCAGCGTCACAGGCGATATGCCCGGGAAAGGCATGGACGTCCTCGACGCGCTGGGTACGGCGCTCCCGGGCGGCCGCGCCGCATACACCCTTGCTGAAGGGAATGCGCATGCAGGCCACCTTGCCCTGGAAGGGTCCGAGCAGCAGCTGGTCCTGACCCTCGACGAAATAGAAGCCGGCCCAATTCAGGTCCGGCACTTCCTGGTAGATGAAGGCCGACAGCTGGGCGGCATTGGCCACCAGATTGCGCTCACCGGCCAGCAGGGCCTCGACCTGGGCCGCCAACATGGCGTAGCCCTCCAGTCCTGCACCTACGCCCGTCAGTTCTACGGTCATGCTTTCTCCAATAGCTTGAGCCCGACCCATTGCCGGGCGAATTGATAGGCACAGCGGCCATTGCGGTTGCCGCGGCCGGAGGCCCAGCGGATGGCCTCGCGATCGGCGTCTTCCGACCACTCCAGCTCCACCCCGGACTTGCCGGCCAGGGTCGTGCACCAGTGGCGAACGACGGCGAGATAGTGATCCTGGGTAAAGGGATAGAAGGACAGCCACAGACCGAAACGGTCCGACAGCGCGATCTTGTCCTCGGCCGCCTCGCTCGGGTGCAGTTCGCCATCGACGTGCTCCCAGTTGGCGTTGTCGCTCTGCCGCTCGGCCACCAGGTGACGACGATTGGAGGTGGCATAGAGCAGGACGTTGTCCGGCGCCTGCTCCAGCGAGCCATCGAGCACGCTCTTGAGCACTCGATAATCGTCACTGCCGGCGTCGAAGGACAGGTCGTCGCAGAACACCACGAAACGCTGCGCTTGCCCGGCGAGTTGCTCTACCGCACGCGGCAGATCGGCGAGATCATCGCGTTCGATTTCGATCAGGCGCAGGCCCTGCCCCGCGTATTCCGCCAGCAGGGCACGGATCAGCGACGACTTGCCGGTACCGCGAGCCCCCCACAGCAGGGTGTGGTTGGCAGGCAGTCCGGCGACGAATTGGCGGGTATTGCGAGCGAGCTGGTCGCGTTGCCGATCGATACCCAGCAGATCGGCCAGCCGCAACTCCAGGTTGACCTCGAGCGGCTGCAGGTAGCCGCCATGGCCTTCACGGCGCCAACGTGCGGCATAGCAGTGCTGCCAATCCAGAGATTCGCGACGATGGGGCAGCAGGGGCTCCAGGCGCTCGAGCACCTGGCGGGCCTGGAGCAGAAAGTCTTCTAGGGAGGCACTCACAGGAAACATCCTTGACGACGAAAAAGGGAAGCGGACAAGGCACCCTCCATGGAAGGCGCTTTAATCGTATTACTTTTCAATCCAATTGAAAGCCCTTGTCGAGATCCGGAGCTAACGCGCCAGGGCCCGGCGGATGTGCTTGTCCAACTGGGAAGGCCGAGTGATGGGGGCAAAGCGCTGCACCCGCCCTCGCTCCGGAGTGATCAGGAACTTGGTGAAGTTCCAGCGGATAGCGGTTCCGAGCAACCCTGGCGCCGCGCGCTTCAAGGCGTTGAACAAGGGGTGGGCCGCTTCGCCATTGACGTCGAGCTTGGCCATGACCGGAAAGCTGACCCCGAAGCGGGTCACGCAGAAATTCTGAATCTCGGCGTTGCTTCCCGGCTCCTGGCCGCCGAATTGATTGCAGGGAAAGACGATCACGCGCAAGCCGTCGGCCAGATAGCGCTGCTGCAATTCCTCGAGCCCGGCGTACTGGCGGGTGAAACCGCAGCGACTGGCGGTATTGACCACCAGATAGGCTCGGGCCGTCCAGTCCGCCAGGCACGCCTGCTGGCCGTCCGCCGTCTGGAAGGGTAACTGCAGAATCTCTGAGATCACGCGGTTTCTCTGGGCTGGAGATCAAGGGCGACGGAATTGATGCAGTAGCGCAGGCCGGTCGGCGGCGGGCCGTCGGGAAAGACGTGCCCCAGATGGGCGTCGCAGCGGGCGCAGAGTACCTCGACCCGGTGCATGCCATGGCTGAAGTCTTCTTTTTCGCGCACGGCCTCGGCGTCGATGGGCGCGTAGTAACTCGGCCAGCCGCAACCGGAATCGAACTTGGTGCTGGAGTCGAACAACGCGAGCTCACAGCAGGCGCAGCGATAGACGCCAGGCGTCTTGGTGTTGCAGTAGGCACCGGTATAGGGCGCCTCGGTAGCCGCCAGGCGGCACACGCGAAACTGATCGTCGGTCAGACGCTCGCGCCAATCTTCTGGGCTACGCTGTACTTTTTCCATGGTGACCTCTCTGGATGCCGGCGCATCTTTTGTAACAGGCGATGCAGCCGTATGATTCCCGCTCAGTCTGGCATCCACCCCCGGATGCTGCCAAGCGCCGGTCGGCGTCCGCCTTCACCGAGTCTTTCTCGCCCTTTTCCAGGATTCATTTCCCCATGCAGGTCTCCAAGTCGAACAAGCTCGCCAATGTCTGCTACGACATCCGCGGTCCGGTCCTCAAGCATGCCAAGCGCCTCGAAGAGGAAGGCCACCGCATCCTGAAGCTCAACATCGGCAACCCGGCGCCCTTCGGCTTCGAGGCGCCGGAGGAAATCCTGCAGGACGTCATCCGCAACCTGCCGACCGCCCAGGGCTATAGCGACTCCAAGGGGCTGTTCAGCGCGCGCAAGGCAGTCATGCAGTATTGCCAGCAGAAGCGCATCGAAGGTGTCGGCATCGAAGACATCTATCTGGGCAATGGCGTCTCCGAACTGATCGTCATGGCCATGCAGGCGCTGCTCAACAACAACGACGAGGTGCTGATCCCGGCGCCTGACTACCCCCTGTGGACAGCGGCGGTCAGCCTCGCGGGCGGCAAGCCGGTGCACTACCTGTGCGACGAACAGGCTGGCTGGTTCCCGGACCTGGCCGACATGGAAGCCAAGATCACCAGCAACACCAAGGCGCTGGTGCTGATCAACCCCAACAACCCCACCGGCGCGGTCTATTCCAAGGAAGTACTGGAAGGCATCGTCGAGCTGGCCCGGCGGCACAATCTGGTGCTGTTCTCCGACGAGATCTACGACAAGATTCTCTACGACGAAGCCCAGCACATCTCCACCGCCTCCCTGGCGCCGGACGTCCTCTGCCTGACCTTCAACGGCCTGTCCAAGTCCTATCGCGTGGCTGGCTTCCGCTCGGGCTGGCTGATCGTCTCGGGGCCCAAGCACCGCGCCCACAGCTATATCGAGGGCCTCGACATCCTCGCCAACATGCGCCTGTGCGCCAATGTCCCGGCGCAGCATGCGATCCAGACCGCGCTGGGCGGCTACCAGAGCATCAACGACCTGGTGCTGCCGCACGGACGCCTGCTGGAACAGCGCAATCGCACCTGGGAATTGCTCAACGCCATCCCCGGCGTCAGCTGCGTCAAGCCGATGGGCGCGCTCTATGCCTTCCCGCGGATCGACCCCAAGGTCTGCCCCATCCACAATGACGAGAAGTTCGTCCTGGACCTGCTGCTGTCGGAGAAGCTGCTAGTGGTGCAGGGCACCGCGTTCAACTGGCCCTGGCCCGACCACTTCCGGGTCGTCACCCTGCCCCGCGTCGACGATCTGGAGCAGGCCATCGGCCGCATCGGCAACTTCCTGGGTGGCTATTCCCAGTAGAGCAAAGCATTTCCGCGTCTTTCACCGGTTGCCGCCCCTGAAGGCGTCAGCCGGCACAGGCGCTCGCCCCCTCGCCCGCCTGGCCAACGGACGACACAGTTTGCAATAGTGGAAACGTTGAATGGATCGGGGCCGAACCTTATATAGCCGGCAGATAAACCTGTGAGGAGCTGTACCCCACCATGATGCGCATTCTGTTGTTTCTGGCTACCAACCTGGCGGTGCTGATCGTTGCCAGCATCACCTTGAAGGTGCTTGGCGTGGATCGCTACACCGGTCAGAACCATGGCAGTCTGCTGGTGTTCTGTGCCGTATTCGGTTTCGCCGGCTCGCTGGTCTCGCTGTTCATCTCCAAGTGGATGGCGAAGATGAGCACCCGTACCGAGGTCATCAGCCAGCCGCGTACCCGTCATGAGCAGTGGCTGCTGCAGACGGTGGAAGAGCTGGCTCGCGAGGCCGGCATCAAGACCCCTGAGGTCGGCATCTTCCCGGCCTACGAGGCCAACGCCTTTGCCACCGGCTGGAACCGCAACGACGCCCTGGTCGCGGTCAGCCAGGGACTGCTGGAGCGCTTCTCGCCTGACGAGGTGCGTGCGGTGCTGGCCCACGAGATCGGCCACGTCGCCAATGGCGACATGGTGACCCTGGCCTTGATCCAGGGCGTGGTGAACACCTTCGTGATGTTCTTTGCGCGGATCTTCGGCAACTTCGTCGACAAGGCCATCTTCAAGAACGAAGAAGGCCACGGGATCGCCTACTTCGTGACCACCATCGTCGCCGAGCTGGTACTGGGCATCCTGGCCAGCATCATCGTCATGTGGTTCTCGCGCAAACGCGAATTCCGCGCCGACGAAGCCGGTGCGCGCCTGGCCGGTCCCAACGCCATGATCGGCGCCTTGCAGCGCCTGCGCGCCGAGCAGGGCATCCCGGTGCAGATGCCCGACACCCTGAACGCCTTCGGCATCAATGGCTCGCTGAAGAACGGCCTGGCCGGTCTGCTGATGAGCCACCCGCCGCTGGAAGACCGCATCGAGGCCCTGCGCCGCTACGGTCAGCGCTAAGCGCGAGCGATGAAAAAAACCCGGCTTCGGCCGGGTTTTTTCATGGGCGGGTCAAGGACCGGATGGCATCGCCCAGCCCCTCGCCGGTCAGGGGAAACATGCGCTGGGCAATGAGGTCGCGGAGCAGCTGGATCGAGGTGCTGCTGGCCCAGCCATCCTGCGGATAGGGATTGAGCCAGACCGCCCGGGGGAAATGCTGGCAGAGCCGCTGGATCCAAAGCGCGCCAGGTTCTTCGTTCCAATGCTCGACGCTGCCGCCGGGATGGGTGATCTCATAGGGCCCCATGCTGGCGTCGCCTACGATCACCAGGCGATAGTCCGCTCCGTAGCGGCGCAGCAACTCGGCGGTCGCCAGACCTTCCTCGTGTCGACGGGCGTTATCGCGCCAGACCCGTTCGTAGACGCAATTGTGGAAGTAGTAGTGCTCCAGGTGGCGAAACTCGAGGCGACAGGCGCTGAACAGCTCGGTGCACAGGCGTACGTGCAGATCCATGGAACCCCCGACATCGAGCAACAGGAGCACCTTGGTGGCATTGTGTCGCTCAGGGCGATAGCGCACGTCCAGCAACCCACCCTCCCGGGCCGTCGCGGCCACGGTGCCCTCCAGGTCGAATTCAGCCGCCGCGCCCTGGCGAGCGAAGCGACGCAGCCGGCGCAGGGCCAGTTGCAGGTTGCGTCTGTCCAGGGGCGCGCGGTCGTCCAGATTGCGGTAGTCCCGCTGCTCCCAGACCTTGGCCGCCCGCCCCTGACGAGTACCGGCCTCACCAACGCGTACGCCAAAGGGATTGTAGCCACCGCTGCCGAAGGGACTGGTACCGCCCGTGCCTATCCACTTGTTGCCACCGGCATGGCGCTCACGCTGTTCGGCGAGCCGCTGCCGCAGAGTATCGAGCAATTCGTCGAGGCCACCCAGGGCCTGAAGTCGCTGGCGATCCTCGTCGGAAAGCAATCGCTGCAGTTCCAACCGCAACCAGTCCGCGGGAATCGCCTGCGTCTCCGACAGACGCTCCGACCTGGCCATCTCACCGGCATAGACCTGGTCGAAACGGTCGAAGAAGCGCTCGTCCTTGACCAGCACCGCCCGCGCCAGCAGATAGAAGGCCTCGGGATCGGCGACGGCGAGACCGGCGTCCAGTGCGGCATGCAGATCCAGCAATTCGCCCAGGGACACCGGAATGCCAGCGGCCCTCAGGCGCGTGAAGAAGTCGAGGAACATGCCGGTTCTCAGCTCCGCCGACGACGCATGAACGCCTGGCGCTCGAGCAGTTGCAGGTCTTGCTCGTTCTTCAGCAGGGCGCCCGCCAGGGGTGGCAGGCCACCCTCCACATGCAACCCCTGTTGCGCCTGCTCGTCACCCAGCAACAGCGCCAGCCAGTCCACCAGCTCCGAGGTGGACGGCTTCTTCTTCAGGCCCGAGACGTTGCGCAGGTCATAGAAGAGATCCAGGGCTTCCCTGACCAGCCGCCCCTGGAGGTCGGGATAATGGACCTGGACGATGCGCTCAAGGGTGTCGCGCTCCGGAAAACGAATGAAATGAAAGAAGCACCGACGCAGGAAGGCGTCCGGCAGCTCCTTCTCATTGTTGGAGGTGATGATGATGATCGGTCGCCGCTCGGCGCGAATGGTCTCCCCCGTCTCGTAGACATGGAACTCCATGCGGTCGAGCTCCAGCAGCAGGTCGTTGGGAAACTCGATGTCGGCCTTGTCGATCTCGTCGATCAGCAACACCACCGGCTCCTCAGCGGTGAAGGCATCCCACACCTTGCCGGGCTTGATGTAGTTCGCCACCTCCTGCACCCGGGGATCGCCCAGCTGGGAATCGCGCAGGCGACTCACGGCGTCGTATTCGTAGAGCCCTTGCTGCGCCTTGGTGGTGGACTTGACGTGCCAGGTGATAAGACGTGCGCCCTGGCTCTGGGCCACCTGCTCGGCCAGCAGGGTCTTGCCGGTGCCGGGCTCACCCTTCACCAGGAGTGGACGTCCCAATTGAATGGCGGCATTGACCGCCAGACTGAGCTCGGCCGTAGCCACATAACGCTCGGTACCCTGAAAGGCCATCATCGATCCTCTAGCAGCTGTTTCGCCTGACGATAGCAGGCCGTGCCTGGGCTGGACGCCATCGGACGCAAGGCCTAGGCTGCGAGTTTTCCGCGCCGTACAGGATCCGCCATGAGCCGCATCTTCGCTGACAATGCCCAGTCCATCGGTAATACGCCGCTGATCTACATCAATCGCCTCGGTCCCAAGGGGGTTACCCTGCTCGCCAAGATCGAGGGACGTAACCCGGGGTATTCGGTCAAATGCCGCATCGGTGCCAACCTGATCTGGGACGCCGAAGCCAAGGGCCTGCTCAAGCCCGGCATGAGTCTGGTGGAGCCGACCTCGGGTAATACCGGTATCGGCCTGGCCTATGTCGCCGCCGCCCGTGGCTATCGCCTGGTGCTGACCATGCCCGCCTCCATGAGCCTGGAGCGACGCAAGGTCCTGAAGGCACTGGGTGCGGAGCTGGTCCTGACCGAACCGGCCAAGGGCATGAAGGGCGCCATCGACAAGGCGCGGGAGATCGCCGAAAGCGAGCCCGATCGCTACTTCATGCCGCAGCAGTTCGATAATCCGGCCAATCCGGCCATCCATGAAAAGACCACCGGCCCGGAAATCTGGAACGATACCGATGGTGCCATCGACGTACTGGTAGCCGGCGTCGGTACCGGTGGCACCCTGACCGGCATCTCGCGCTTCATCAAGAACACCAAGGGCAAGCCGATCCTTTCGGTCGCCGTGGAGCCGGAAACCTCGCCGGTCATCAGCCAGACCCTTGCCGGTGCGGAAGTGAAACCCAGCCCACACAAGATCCAGGGCATCGGGGCCGGCTTCGTACCCGGCAACCTGGACCTCGCCATGGTCGATCGCGTCGAGCAGGTAAGCGATGAGCAAGCCAAGTTGATGGCCCAGCGCCTGATGCGCGAGGAAGGCATCCTCTGCGGCATCTCCTGCGGTGCCGCCATGGCTGCGGCGGTCCGTATGGCCGAGACGCCGGAGATGCAGGGCAAGACCATCGTGGTCATCCTGCCGGATTCCGGCGAGCGCTATCTGTCGACCATGCTCTTCGACGACCTGTTCGACGAGCAGGAACTCGTCCAGTAGAACGCCGGCAACGAGCCCCCTCCTCCCTTCCCGGCCTCTGGCCTGGCAGGCCGCACGGCATCCGGCGCTCTGGGTGCCCCTCAAGAAAAAGCCCGGTTTCCCGGGCTTTTTTCGTATCAGAGATGCTTGATCTCGGCCTTGGCATCCAGGGCCCGGCGATAGGCCGCAAAGTCGACCTGTCCGGCTCGCGAGGCCAGGTAGCGACGATAGAGCGCCTTGTCCTCGGCACTCAGGGCTTCCTTGGGTACCCCGACGCCCTGCAGGCGCAGCAGCACGAAGTCGCCGTTCCGCAGGCTGATACCGGCATAGGACGGCTTGTCGGCTTCCGGCTTGGCCATGCGGAACACCGCTTGCAGTACCTGGGGATCGACGCCCTCCTGATTGCGGGTAGCCGCTTCGACGGTACGCCAGTCGCCTGCCGGCGCCTTACCGCCGTCACGCAGGGCCTTGAGCTGCTCTTCGCCAGTCTGCTTGGCGACGGCCGTGGCCTTTTCCTGGCTCAAGCGGGTCACGATCTCTTTCTTGACCGCGTCCAAGGGCTGCAGCTGCGGCGTGCGGTGCTCCTTGTCGCGAATGACCACCAGGGTATCCGGATCCAGCTGCAAGGCGGCGCTGTTGGCGCCGTTGCGCAACACGTCCTCGCTGAAAGCCGCCTCGATCACCTGACGATTGGCAGTGAGACCCTCACCACCCTCACGACCGAAGGGAGCACTGGTCTTGACCTGAAGGCCTTGCTCCTGGGCCGGCTGGCTCAGGTCGGAGGCCTCATAGGCAGAGCTTTCCAGCTTACGACCTGCTTCCACGAACAGCCGATCAGCGTCTTCCGCCTTCAGTTGCTGCTCCAGGCGTGGCCGAACGCTGGCCAGGGTGGGCACTTCCGGCGCCTGGACCCCTTGCAGCTTGATCAGATGCCAGCCGAAGCTGGTGCGCACCGGCGCGGATACCTGATGCGGCGCCAGGGCATACAGCGCCTCTTCGAAGGCCGGGTCGTAGACACCGCGACCGGCAAAGCCCAGGTCACCGCCATTGGCCGCCGAGCCCGGATCCTGGGAGAACTCCTTGGCGAGCTTGGCGAAGTCTTCACCCTTGCTCAGGCGCTCCTGGATCTGCTTGATCTTGGCCTTGGCCTGCTCGTCATTCTGCTTGTCGTTGACCTCAATGAGGATATGGGCGGCGTCACGCTGCTCCGACAGATTGGCGATTTCGGACTTGTAGGCCGCCTGCAGGCGGCTTTCGTCGACCTTGGCCTTGGCCAGGAAGGCGTCCTTCTTCAGCTCCACGTACTCGATGACCACCTGCTCGGGCGTCATGAAGTCATTCTTGTGGCTGTCGTAGTACGCCTGAATCTCCTCCTGCGTTGGCACGATACCGCTGGTGGAAGCCTTGACGGTACGCATGGCGAAGTCACGGGTCTGGCGCTCGAGGGCCGCGAAGGTCTCGATATCGGCATCGGTAACGAAATTGCTGCCGACGATGCCGGCGCGTAGCTGACCGATCAGCATCTCGTCACGCAGCAGGTCCCGGAATTGCAGGCGGTTGTAGTTCATCTGGCGAACGGCCTGATCGAAGCGCTGGGGATCGAAACGCCCTTCGGTCTGGAATTCGGGGGTGTTGAGGATCAGCTGATCCAGCGCCTGTTCGGAGAAGGCGAAGCGATCGGCCTTGGCGCTCTGCAGCAGCAATTGCTTGTCGATCAGCGCCTTTAGGGCGGACTCACGCAGCAGGCGGTCATCCAGGGTGGACGGATCGAACCCCTGCCCCAGTTGCTGTTGCAGCTGGCGACGCTGCATTTCCACGGCCTGGGCCAGCTCCGTCTGCTTGATCTCGTCGCCGTTAACCAGGGCAACGGCGCCCTGGTGACCCGTCGCACGGATGATCGCTTCGAAGCCGGTCAATGCCATCAGCAGGATGATGAATCCGATGATGACTTTGGCAATCCATCCCTGCGAACGGTCCCTGATGTTTTGTAGCATGTTCCCCCCACGAGCTGTGGCCAGACCGGCCATGGCGAAATCGTCGAATAGCAAATAGCGAAAAGGCGCATCTCGAGATGCGCCTTTTCGTCGATCAAGGACCTTGCATCCAGCAGGACGGCGGAACACCAGCAACCTCGTCTGGCGGCCCGCCCATCAAGCCCAGGTACGCCGTCAGTGGGTACTGACGCGCTCCTTGCCTTCCTGATCCCGCTTCTCGTCCTTGCTGACGAGCTCCGGACCATCGTCCGGAAGCGGCTCCGGCGTGTATTGCAGCGCAACCTCCAAGACCTCGTCAATCCATTTGACCGGCTTGATCTGCAAGTCAGCCTTGATGTTGTCCGGAATGTCCCGCAGATCCCGGACGTTTTCTTCCGGAATGATCACGGTACGGATGCCGCCACGATGGGCCGCGAGCAACTTTTCCTTGAGCCCACCGATGGCCAGTACCTGACCGCGCAAGGTGATCTCGCCGGTCATGGCCACGTCGGCACGCACCGGAATGCGGGTGGCGGCCGAGACCAGCGCCGTGCACATCCCGATACCGGCACTCGGACCGTCCTTCGGCGTGGCGCCTTCGGGAACGTGGATATGGATGTCGTGCTTCTCGTGGAAGTCCTTGGGAATGCCCAGGCTGCGACCACGACTGCGCACCACGGTCAGGGCCGCGGTAATGGACTCGGCCATGACATCACCCAGGGAGCCGGTCTTGATCATCTGGCCCTTGCCGGGGACGACAGCGGACTCGATGGTCAGGAGTTCACCACCCACCTGGGTCCAGGCCAGGCCGGTCACCTGGCCGATCTGATCCTGTTGCTCGGCCAGGCCATAGCGGAACTTGCGCACGCCCAGCCAGTGCTCCAGGGTATCCACGGTGACGCTGGCAGTACGCTCCTTGCTCAGGGCATGCTGCTTGACCACCTTGCGACAGACCTTGGCTACCTGGCGCTCCAGACTCCGCACGCCCGCTTCACGGGTGTAGTAGCGAATGATGTCACGTAGGGCATCTTCGTCGAAGGCCACCTCGTCCTTCTTCAGGCCATTGGCCTTGACCTGCTTGGGAATCAGGTAGCGAGTGGCGATGTTGACCTTTTCCGCCTCGGTGTAACCGGGCAGGCGAATGACTTCCATACGGTCCAGCAGTGGCGCCGGAATGTTCATGGAGTTGGCGGTGCAGACGAACATCACGTCGGAGAGGTCGTAGTCGACTTCGAGGTAATGGTCGTTGAAGGTGTGGTTCTGCTCCGGATCCAGGACCTCGAGCAGCGCGGAGGCGGGATCGCCACGCATGTCGTTGCCCATCTTGTCGATTTCGTCGAGCAGGAACAGTGGATTGCGCACGCCGACCTTGGTCATCTTCTGAATGAGACGACCCGGCATGGAGCCAATGTAGGTACGACGGTGACCACGGATTTCGGCTTCGTCACGCACGCCACCCAGGGCCATGCGCACGAACTTGCGGCCGGTGGAGCGGGCGATGGATTCGGCCAGGGAGGTCTTGCCCACACCGGGCGGACCGACCAGGCACAGCACCGGGCCCCGCACCTTCTTCACGCGCTTCTGCACGGCGAGGTATTCCAGGATGCGCTCTTTCACTTCCTCGAGGCCATAGTGGTCCTTGTCCAGAACCTCTTCGGCACGGCCCAGGTCCAGACGGACCTTGCTCTCCGCCTGCCACGGCACGTTCACCAGCCAGTCGATGTAGGAACGCACCACGGTGGCCTCGGCCGACATGGGCGACATCTGCTTGAGCTTGTTCAGCTCGGCAGTGGCCTTGGCCAGGGCATCCTTGGGCAGACCCGCGGCGTCGATGCGGCGCTTGAGATCCTCGACCTCGTTGTGGCCTTCGTCGATGTCACCCAGTTCTTTCTGGATGGCCTTCATCTGCTCGTTGAGGTAGTACTCGCGCTGACTACGCTCCATCTGCTTCTTGACGCGACCACGGATGCGCTTTTCCACCTGCAAGAGGTCGATTTCCGCATCCAGCAGGGCCAGCACGTGCTCGACGCGCGCGCCGAGCTCGGTGATCTCGAGGATTTCCTGCTTCTGCTCGATCTTCAGCGCCATGTGGGCGGCCATGGTGTCGACCAGGCGGCTGGGATCTTCGATGCTATTGAGCGAAGACAGGACCTCGGCCGGTACCTTCTTGCCGAGCTGAACATACTGCTCGAACTGGCTCATCAGGCTGCGCGAGAAGACCTCGGACTCGCGGTCCGGGGCTTCGCTGTCGTCGATCAGGGTCACCAGGGCACGGGCATAGGCCTGATTCTCGACGAAGGACTCAATGCGGCCGCGCTGCTCGCCTTCGACCAGGACCTTGACGGTACCGTCAGGAAGCTTGAGCAGCTGGAGAACGGTCGCGACCGTACCCATGTGATACATGTCATCCGCGGCGGGATCGTCATCGCCGGGATTCTTCTGTGCGACCAGCAGGATCTGCTTGTCGCCAGCCATGGCGGCCTCGAGGGCCTCGACGGACTTTTCCCTTCCGACGAACAATGGGATGACCATGTGGGGATAGACCACTACGTCTCGTAGGGGCAGCAGGGGAAGTTCTATCGTCGTAGTCATGGGGTACGGGTCTCGGCAAATAATCGGCCGCAGATGCGGTTAAGGCCTCGGTTTTCCCTAACATGAGGTTGGCCGCCGCAAAATACAACCGTCGCTGAAATGAAAAAGGGGCCGAAGCCCCTTTTTGTCACGCGTCTGGCGCCGCCTTGGCGGGCTCGGTGTTCTCATAGATGAGCAGCGGCTGGGAACTCCCATCGATGACGCTCTCGTCGATGACCACCTTGCTGACTTCCTTCTGTGAAGGAATCTCGTACATGGTCTCGAGCAGGATGCCTTCGAGGATGGACCTCAGGCCGCGGGCACCGGTCTTGCGTTCCAGTGCCTTGCGAGCGACCGCCTTCAGTGCATCGGGGCGGAACTCCAGGTCGACGTCTTCCATTTCAAACAGCTTGGCGTACTGCTTGGTCAGGGCGTTCTTCGGCTCGGTCAGGATCTGCATGAGCGCTGGCTCATCCAGTTCGTCCAGGGTCGCGATGACCGGCAGACGACCGACGAACTCGGGAATCAGGCCGAACTTGACCAGATCCTCGGGCTCGGCATCACGCAGGGATTCGCCGATCTTCTTGCCCAGTTCCTGACTGCGAACCTCGGCGTTGAAGCCGATACCGCCGCCCTTGGTGGAACGGTTCTGAATGACCTTTTCCAAGCCAGCGAAGGCACCGCCGCAGATGAACAGGATATTGCGCGTATCCACCTGCAGGAATTCCTGCTGGGGATGCTTGCGGCCACCCTGGGGCGGAACCGACGCCACGGTACCCTCGATCAGCTTCAGCAGCGCCTGCTGCACACCCTCGCCCGAGACATCACGGGTGATGGAGGGGTTGTCGGACTTACGCGAGATCTTGTCGATCTCGTCGATGTAGACGATGCCCATCTGGGCCTTTTCCACATCGTAGTCGCACTTCTGCAGCAGCTTCTGGATGATGTTCTCGACGTCTTCACCCACGTAACCGGCTTCGGTCAGAGTGGTGGCATCGGCGATGGTGAAAGGTACGTTGAGCAGGCGCGCCAGCGTTTCCGCCAACAACGTCTTGCCCGAGCCAGTCGGGCCGATGAGCAGAATATTGCTCTTGCCCAGCTCGACGTCGTCTTTCTTCTCGCGCTGATTCAGACGCTTGTAGTGGTTGTAGACGGCAACGGCGAGGACCCGCTTGGCACGCTGCTGACCAATGACATACTGGTCGAGGATGGCGCTGATTTCCTTCGGCGCTGGCAGCTTGTGCGCATTGCTTTCGGCCTGCGCTTCCTGGACTTCCTCGCGGATGATGTCATTGCACAGGTCGACGCATTCGTCGCAGATGAAGACGGAGGGTCCAGCGATCAATTTACGTACTTCGTGCTGACTCTTGCCGCAGAAGGAGCAGTAAAGCAGCTTGCCGTTATCGTCGCTATTGCGCGTATCTGTCATTCGATCGATCCAATGGAATGTGCTTACATCAACAAGATGGAGCCTATTGCACGGTTTTTCAAGCCTACCCGCCCAAACGACCGGCGTCTGGGCAGGTGGTCGAGGCGGGGTCAGGCGGGGATGTTGCGCTTCTCGAGGACCTTGTCGATCAGACCGTAGGCAACGGCTTCGGGGCCACTCATGAAGTTGTCACGGTCGGTATCGCGGGCGATCACGTCCATGGGCTGACCGGTGTGATGCGCGAGCACCTTGTTCAGACGCTCACGGATGGTCAAAATTTCACGGGCGTGAATCTCGATGTCCGACGCCTGACCCTGGAAGCCGCCCAGGGGCTGGTGAATCATCATCCGCGAGTGCGGCAGGCAGAAGCGCTTCTCGGCGGCGCCGCCTGCCAGCAGCAGGGCACCCATGCTGCAGGCCTGGCCGATGCAGATGGTGGAGACGTCGGGCTTGATGAACTGCATGGTGTCGTAGATCGACATGCCTGCGGTCACCGAGCCACCCGGGCTGTTGATATAGAGGTGGATGTCCTTGTCAGGATTCTCCGCTTCCAGGAACAGCAGCTGGGCGACGACCAGGTTGGCCATGTAGTCCTCGACCTGGCCGACCAGGAAGATGACCCGCTCCTTGAGCAGCCGGGAGTAGATGTCATAGGCGCGCTCGCCACGGGCGGATTGCTCCACCACCATGGGTACCAGACCGCCAGCGGCTTGAATATCGGGCATGGATTGCATGTATGAGTTGCGGGACATGTCCTGCACTAGCTCCCTATCTGGATAACCTGTCAAAAACACATAAGCCAGCACGAGGCTGGCTTAGGTGAACTAGCAACTGGAGGCAGATCAGGCTGCTTGCGGAGCCTCGGTCGGTTTGACCGCGTCCTCGTAGGAGACCTGCTTGTCGGTGACTTTTGCCTGCTTGAGGACAGTATCCACGACTTGTTCTTCCAGTACAACCGAACGCACTTCGTTCAGCTGCTGCTCGTTCTGGTAGTACCACTTCACTACCTGCTCGGGCTCCTGGTAGGCAGCGGCCATCTCCTCGATCAGCTCGCGAACGCGGGCGTCATCGGGCTTGAGCTCGAACTGCTTGACCATCTCGGCGATGATCAGGCCCAGCAGCACGCGGCGCTTGGCCTGCTCGCTGAAGAGTTCGGCCGGCAGCTGGTCGGGCTGGATGTTGCCGCCGAACTGCTGGACGGCCTGCACGCGCAGACGATCCACTTCGTTGCTGATCAGGGCAGCCGGTACGTCGATCTGGTTGGCGGCCAGCAGACCGTCCATGACCTGGTTCTTGACCTTGGTCTTCAGGGCCTGGCGCAGTTCGCGCTCCATGTTCTTGCGCACTTCGGCGCGGAACCCTTCGACGGTGGTCTCTTCCACGCCGAACTGCTTGAAGAAGGCTTCGTTCAGCTCGGGCAGCTCGGGAGCGGCCACTTCCTTGACGGTGACCTTGAACTGAGCGGCTTTGCCGGCCAGGTCCAGGTTCTGGTAGTCCTCGGGGAAGGTCAGGTCGAGCACGCGCTCTTCACCAGCCTTGGCGCCGACCAGACCGTCTTCGAAACCGGGGATCATGCGGCCGGAGCCCAGGACCAGCTTGGTGCCCTCGGCGGAACCACCGGAGAAGGCTTCGCCATCCTGGGTGCCGACGAAGTCGATGGTGACCTGGTCGTCGGTAGCGGCAGCGCGGTCGACGACTTCATAACGGGTGCCCTGCTTGCGCAGCACGTCGAGCATCTTGTCGATGTCGGCGTCTTCGACGCTGGAGTCCTGGCGCTCGATCTCGATGCCGTCCAAACCCTTGACTTCGAATTCGGGGAAGACTTCGAAGGTCGCGACGTATTCCAGATCCTTGCCCTTTTCGAACACCTTGGGTTCGACGGCGGGTGCGCCGGCCGGATTGAGCTTTTGCTCGACGACGGCTTCGTAGAAGGTTTCCTGAATGAGATCACCCAAGGCTTCCTGACGCGCCGAGGCTTCGTAGCGCTGACGGATGACGCTCATGGGTACCTTGCCCGGGCGGAAACCGGGAACCTTGGCGCGTCGGGCAGTCTGCTGCAGACGCTTGTTCACTTCGGTTTCAATACGCTCGGCCGGCACGCCAATGGTCATGCGACGCTCGAGAGCAGAGGTGTTTTCAACGGAAACTTGCATGGATATTCCTCGTGGCACAAGAACAGGCCGGCTTTCCGACCCCCCAGAATCAAGGGCGACCATTCTAGAGACAGTCTCAAGCGAAGTCACCTGGCTTGATCCAGCGGTACGTAAGGCAGTCCACGATCCGGCGACGCCTTACCTGACCAAAGGCAACATTTTGTAGCCCGCCATTAGTTGTACGACATCGTATGTAGTGCTAAACCCTGAAAGGGCAAGCTAACAATAAGGCCTCCCGAGGCCTCATCCAGAACAACAACAATCGTTAGGAGAGTTGCCCCATGGAGCGATCCGGTTCCGTCGATAAATCCGTACCCGTTGCCCAGGAACACAGCTCCGGCCTGCGCCGGATGGCGAAACTGCTCGGCCCCGGCATCATCGCCGTATTGTCCTGGCTGGGCGCTGGCGACCTCATCACCTCCTCGGTGGCGGGGGCGAACTACGGCTACGCCATGATGTGGGTGCTGGCGGTTTCCCTGCTGCTGCGCTTTCTCATCGTCAACATCATCGCGCGCTTCCAGCTGTGCAATAACAAGGGCATGTCGATCCTCGAAGGCTATGCCCAGCTGCACCCGGTGTTCGCCTGGTTCATGCTCGGGTACGCGCTCGTCATGGGGCACCTGACCAACGCCTACATGCTCAAGGGCGCTGGCGAGGCCCTGGCCACCCTCCTCCATGTCGACTATCCGCTGCTCTGCTCGGTGGCGGTGGTGATCGCGATCTGGCTGCTGGTGGGGCGTAACTTCTATGCCCTGATCGAAGGCGTGATGAAGGTGCTGCTGGCGGTCATGACCCTTGCCTTCATCACCTTGGCGGTGATGTCGGGCCCGGACCTGGGCGGCATCCTGCGCGGCACCATCGGCTTCAGCATTCCGCCAGATGAAGGCGTGCATGGAGCTCTGCTGGTAGCGGTATCGGTCATTGGCGCCGTGGCCGGTTCCATCGCCAACTTCGTGCATCCCTATGTGATGAAGGAAAAGGGCTGGACCGGCCCGGAGCACAAGCGCATCCAGCGCAACGACCTGCTGTTCGCCGTGGTGGTTGGCATCATTATCAACCTGGCCATCTGGGTCGTCGGCGTGGAAATCCTCAGACCCAACGGCCTGCAGGTGAACACCCTGAATGACCTGGGCTCGGCGCTGGAACTGTTCTTCGGCTCGGGCGGCTGGTTGATTTTCTTCACCGGCGTCTTCGCCACCCTGTTCGCCAGCGTGGTAGGCAAGACCACCGCCTTCCCCATGCTGATCACCGACGCCCTGCAACACATCCGTCCGGAGCGCCGCGAGCGTTATGGCAAGACCTTCCACAAAGACCCGCTGCACAAGTGGTTCATGCTTTTCATTCTGGTGACACCGCTGGTGTGGTCGCTGCCGGGCATGCCCGACTTCGTGACCCTGACCATCGGTGTGAATGCCCTGAACATCGTCGGCCTGCCGGTGATCTCCCTGGGCCTGTTGATCATGTCCAACCAGAAGTCGCTGCTGGGCGATAAATACCGCAACAACTGGTTCGAGAACCTCGCTCTGGGCTTCGCCACCCTGCTGGCGATCTGGGTCGCGATCCAGCTTGGCATCCAGCTGCTGGGCTGAGGCCAATCGATCAGAGGGGCGGGTTCGCCGCCCCTTCTTTTTCAAGGAGACTAGAGATGGCTGAACAGAAAGATCGCCCCGTGCTGCTGCAGGTGGGCCCGCTGCTACCTGCGCTACAAGACGCCCTGGCCGCACGCCACGAGATCCTGCGCTTCTGGGAGGCACCGGATCAGGCCAGGCTGCTAAGCGAGCGGGGCCAGGAGGTTCGCGCCCTGGTGACCTCCGGCGTACACGGTGCGACCCGCGAGTTGATGAGCGCTCTTCCCGGCCTGAAAGCCGTGTTCAGCTTCGGGGTGGGTTATGACAGCATCGACATCGCCGCCGCCCGGGATCTGGGCGTAGCGGTTAGCAACACCCCGGGCGTGCTGGACGATTGCGTAGCCGATACCGCCTTTGCCCTGCTGATCGACGTCGCCCGTGGCATCACCGCTGCGGATCGTTTCGTGCGCCGGGGCGACTGGCGCTCGGGCAAGTTTCCGTTGACCTCACGCCTGGCCGGCAAGACCTGCGGCATCGTCGGGCTTGGCAACATCGGCAAGAGCATCGCGCACCGGGTACAAGCCTTTGGCATGGACGTGGCCTATCACGGCCGTCATCAACAGACCGATGTGCCCTACCAGTACCATGCCAGTCTCGAAGAACTGGCGAAGGCCGCGGACTTCCTGGTGCTGTCGCTGCCTGGCGGCCCTGCCACCGATGGATTGATCGACGCCGGCATTCTTGCGGCCCTGGGTCCGCGTGGCTATCTGATCAATATCGCCCGTGGCAGTGTGGTCGATGAGCAGGCCCTGGTGGAGGCCCTGCAGTCGGGAGCCCTGGGCGGCGCCGGGCTGGACGTCTTCGCCGACGAGCCCCAGGTCCCCAAGGCCTTGCTGGCGCTGGATAACGTTGTACTTACCCCACACCTCGGCAGCGGCACCCGGGAGACACGCCAGGCCATGGCCGATCTGGTGCTGGCCAATGTGGAGCGCTATTTCACCGACGGGACCCTGGTCACTCCCGTCTGAAAAGCGGCGGCCCGAGCGGCCGCCGTCTCCTACTCGATGGCGGGCAGGGTCTTGCTGCGGATCCGCCGTGCCAGCGAATCGTAGATCTCGCGGCAGCCTTCGTCCCAGAATCGATCGGGATCGTCCTGCGGTTCGAGGGCAACGGAGAATTCCCCATCACGCTCCTTCAACACGAAATGCTCGTTGGTATAGAAGAAGGACAGGCCGATGGCGAAAGTCTGCGGCGTACCGGCCAGGTCATCGACGATCACCGTGAGGTCGTAGCGGGCATAGACCTCCATCTCGCGGACGATGTTGCCATCGACGCGTTTTTCCAGGCCCAGCCCGGCGTCCACTTGATCCGCGGAGTTCAGCCCCAGATAGCGGGTGAAGCAATCCGGCAACTCATGCAGGCGCCGCTCCAGTTCCTGCCAATAGGCTTCCTCACGCTCGGCCGCCTTGCTCAGCGCCTGACTCAATGCCTGATATCGTTCCATTGCCGTTCCCATCTGTTGACTGGAGGCCGTCGACGGACGACCCACAGCTCTGAGACCCCAGTCCTGTTCAGGGGTGCCCAGCCGGTCGGTGACGGACTTCAAGTCTCTGGCCAGCCCAGGCGAGGGCTGCGGGTCTCGCCCAGCAGGAAGTCGCGATTGGCATCGGTACAGGCGCGCAGATAGTCGGTGACCAGGGTGATGCGACGCAGGCGGCGCAAGTCTTCGCGGTAGTAGAGCCAGAATTGCCGGGTGATCTGGATCTGCTCCGGCAACAGCGCCACCAACCGCGCATCGGGCTCGGCGACAAAGCAGGGCAGGATCGCCAGGGCGTGGCCGCACAGGGCGGCCTGGTACTGGGCGATCACGCTGGTGCTTCGCAGGCCGCTGCTGGCCTCGGGCAGGATGCGTTCCAGGTAGAGCAACTCGGGGCTGAAGGCGAGATCGTCGACATAGGTGATGAACCTGTGCCGCCGCAGATCCGCGAGCTGTGTGATGGGCGGGTGCCTGGCCAGGTAGTCGGCGGTGGCATACAGCCGCAGGCGGTAGTCGCACAGCTTGCGGCAGACATAGGGCCCGCGCTCGGGGCGCTCCAGGGTGATGGCGATGTCGGCCTCCCGACGCGAGAGGTTGACGAAGTGCGGAACCGGGAGCACCTCCAGGGTGATGCCGGGATAGCGATCCTGGAAAAAGCTCAGCTGGGGCGCGACGAAGTAGCTGCCGAAGCCCTCGGTTGCGCCGATGCGCACCTGGCCGGAAGGTGCCAGACGCGTATCCGATATCTGCTCGCAGGCGGTTTGCAGGGTGCTTTCCAGGGTTTCGGCGTGCACCAGCAGGCGCTGGCCTTCCATGGTGAGGCTGAAGCCGGTACTGCGCGACTTCTCGAACAGCAGGGCACCGAGCGCCTTTTCCAGGGCCGAGATACGCCGCGAGACGGTGGTGTAGTCGACCCCCAACCGCCGCGCCGCGGCGCTGGCCTTCTGGGTGCGGGCGACTTCGAGGAAGAATCTGAGATCGTCCCAGTCAAGACGCGCTGCCGGGTTATTGGATTTTTGCATGTCGGTCGGGCGTTTTTGTCGGAAGCCAAGAGACTTTTGCCGGAACTATACTGCTTACCAGGGCGCGTCACGAGTGGTGACGGCGCGACCCGCTGCTAGCCAACAACAATAAAGAGCAGGCATCCATGACCCACGATCACGCCCTGTCCGGGGGCCACGCCGGACTTCGCCACCCGCCTTTGGTCATCGATATCGCGAGGTATCCGTCATGACGACCGGAGATGCCTTTCGCGAGGCACGCGACTTTCTGCTGCGCCATCGCACCGACTACGCCACTGCCGTCCGGGACTTCCAGTGGCCGCAGCTGGAGCACTTCAACTGGGCGCTGGACCATTTCGATCGCCTGGCCGAAGAGCATTCCGGTCCGGCACTGTGGCGACTCGATGCCGAGGGTCGTGAAGAACGCTACAGCTTCGCCGAGCTGGCCCAGACCTCGAATCGCACCGCCAACTTCCTGCGCAGCCAGGGCGTTCGTCGTGGCGAACGCATCCTGGTGATGCTGGGCAACGAGGTGGCGCTGTGGGAAACCCTGCTGGGCGCCTTCAAACTGGGCGCGGTGGTGGTGCCCGCCACCACCCTGCTCAGTGATGCCGATCTGCAGGATCGGGTCGCGCGCGGGCGCATCGCCCACCTGGTGGTGGGCAGTGCTCATACGGAGCGTTGTGCCAGTCTGGACCCCGGCCTTACCCGCATCTGCGTCGGGACGCCCGTGGCCGGCTGGCAGCCCTACGCACCGGCCGCCTGCGCCAGCGACTTCCTGCCCGATGGGCCGACCCGGGCAGAGGATCCGCTGCTGCTCTATTTCACCTCGGGAACTACCTCGCGACCCAAACTGGTCCTGCACAGCCATAGCAGCTATCCGGTGGGGCATCTGTCCACCCTCTACTGGATCGGCCTGCAACCGGGCGATGTGCACCTCAACATCTCCTCCCCTGGCTGGGCCAAGCATGCCTGGAGCTGCGTCTTCGCGCCTTGGAACGCCGGTGCCTGCGTATTCATCCATGATGTGCCGCGGTTCAAGCCCCAGGCGCTGCTGGAGGTGCTGGCGCGCTATCCAGTCACCAGCCTCTGCGCGCCGCCGACCGTGTGGCGCATGCTGATCCAGGAGGATCTCGCCGCCTATCGCAATCGCCTCAACCTGCGCGAACTCGTTGGCGCCGGCGAGCCGCTCAATCCGGAGATCATCGACAGCCTGCAGGATGCCTGGGGCCTGACCCTGAGAGATGGCTTCGGCCAGTCGGAAACCACGGCACTGGTCGGCAACACCCCAGGGCAGCCGCTCAAGCCCGGCTCCATGGGCCGCCCCCTGCCGGGTTGCCAGATCCAGCTGCTGGATGCCGACGGCCAACCAGGCGATGACGGCGAGGTGGCCCTGTCGCTCCAGCCACGACCGGCCGGTTTGATGCTGGGCTATGAGGACAGCCCGGAGAAAACCGCCGAGGTGATGCGCGACGGCTACTACCGTACCGGTGATACCGCGGTACGTGACGTCGATGGCTACATCACCTTTGTCGGGCGTGCCGATGACGTCTTCAAGTCGGCGGACTACCGCATCAGCCCCTTCGAACTGGAAAGCGCCCTGATCGAGCACCCCGCGGTGATGGAGGTGGCCGTGGTGCCCAGCCCGGACCCCTTGCGTCTCAATGTGCCCAAGGCCTTCGTCATCCTCGCCGCCGGCCAGCAGCCCTCGGCCGCCCTTGCGCGGGAATTGCTCGGCTTCGCCCGCGACTGCCTGTCGCCCTACAAGCGGGTGCGCCGCCTGCAATTCGTCAGCGAACTGCCCAAGACGCTGTCCGGCAAGATCCGCCGCATCGAGCTGCGCCTGGGCGAGGCACAGCGCCGCGCGGCTGGCACAGCCGAGCTCCACGACTATGCCGAAGAAGATTTCGCCAACCACCCTGCCCCGGCCTCCGTTGCCACCGCCCAGGAATCCCTGTCATGACCCAGACCGCCATCCAAGACGTGCCGCTGCTGATCGACGGCCAATTCGTCACCTCCACCAGCCGCGAAGGCCGCGAGGTGATCAATCCGGCGACGCAGGAGGTGCTGGCGCGGGTGCCCTTCGCCACCGCCGAGGAAGTGCAACGCGCCGTGGCCAGTGCCAAGACGGCCTTCGCCACCTGGCGCAAGACGCCCATCGGCGCCCGGGCGCGCATCTTCCTGCGCTACCAGCACCTGATCCGCGAGCATATGAGCGAACTGGCCGCGCTGCTCACCGCCGAGCAGGGCAAGACCCTGGCCGACGCCGAGGGCGACGTCTTTCGCGGCCTGGAGGTAGTTGAGCACGCGGCCGCCATCGGCAACCTGCAACTGGGCGAACTGGCCAATAACGTCGCCAGCGGGGTGGACACCTATACGCTGCTGCAACCCCTGGGCGTTTGCGCCGGCATTACCCCCTTCAACTTCCCGGCGATGATTCCGCTGTGGATGTTCCCCATGGCCATCGCCTGCGGCAACACCTTTGTCCTTAAGCCCTCGGAGCAGGATCCGCTGGTAACCATGCGCTTGGCCGAGCTGGCGCTGGAAGCCGGCGTGCCGCCCGGTGTGCTCAACGTGGTCCATGGCGGACCGGCGGTGGTGGATGCCCTCTGCGATCACCCGGATATCAAGGCGCTGTCCTTTGTCGGTTCGACCCGTGTAGGTACCCATGTCTATCGCCGCGCCAGCGAGGCTGGCAAGCGCGTGCAGTGCATGATGGGCGCCAAGAACCATGCGGTGGTGATGCCCGACGCGCCCCGCGAACAGACCCTGGCCAACCTGGTGGGCGCCGCCTTCGGCGCGGCCGGTCAGCGCTGCATGGCGGTTTCCGTGGTGGTGCTGGTGGGCGAAGCCAACAGCTGGGTACCGGATCTGGTGGCCAAGGCGCGCAGCCTCAAGGTGGGTGCGGGTCACGAGAATGGCACCGACGTCGGCCCGCTGATCTCCTGCCAGGCATTGGACCGGGTCAGCGGCCTGATCGAGCGTGGCGTGAGCGAAGGCGCGACCCTGGAGCTGGACGGTCGCAATATCCAGGTCGAGCGCTACGAGAAAGGCAATTTCGTCGGCCCGACGCTGTTCTCCGGGGTGACCACGGAGATGACGCTGTATCGCGAAGAGCTGTTCGGCCCGGTGCTCTGCGTGATGCACGCCGCCACCCTCGACGAGGCCATCGCCCTGATCAACGCCAATCCCAACGGCAACGGCGTCGCCCTCTTCACGCGCTCCGGCGCCGCGGCGCGTCGCTTCCAGGAAGACATCGATGTCGGCCAGGTCGGCATCAACGTGCCCATCCCGGTGCCGGTGCCGCTGTTTTCCTTCAGCGGTTCGCGCGCGTCCAAGCTCGGCGACCTGGGGCCCTATGGCAAGCAGGCGGTGCTGTTCTATACCCAGACCAAGACCATCACCACACGCTGGCCCGACGAGCAGGATGTCGGCAGCGCCGGTGTCGTCAACACCACCATCACCCTCAAGTAGCGGGAGACGCCAGCATGCATCTGGGATTTCTGGGACTGGGCAACATGGGCGCGCCCATGGCCCGCAACCTGCTCAAGGCCGGCCATCAGCTAACCGTCTATGACCTCTCCGCCGCGGCCCTCGAGGCGTTGCGGAACGAAGGTGCCGAAGTCGCTGCCTCTCCTGTCGCCGTGGCGCAGAGCGGTGCCGAGGTGATCATCACCATGCTGCCTGCCGCGACCCACGTGAAAACGGTCTATCTCGGCGAGGAGGGCCTGCTCGCCCACGCGAGACCGGGCACCCTGCTGATCGATTCCTCCACCATCGATCCGCTCAGCGCCCGGGCAGTGGCCACGGCCGCTGCCGAACGCGGGCTGGAACTGCTGGACGCCCCGGTCTCCGGGGGTACCGGCGGTGCCGCGGCGGGCACCCTGACCTTCATGGTCGGGGGCAGCGAGGCCGGCTTCCAGCGCGCCCAGCCGCTGCTGGCCGCCATGGGCCGCAACCTGGTGCACTGCGGCGCCAGTGGCAACGGCCAGGTAGCCAAGGTGGCCAATAACCTGCTGCTCGGCATCTCCATGATCGGCGCGGCCGAGGCCATGGCGCTGGGCACGCGCCTGGGCATGGACGCCAAGACCCTGGCCGGGGTGATCAATACCAGCAGCGGCCGCTGCTGGAGTTCGGAGGTGAACAACCCCTATCCGGACGTCCTGCCCCAGGCGCCAGCCTCGCGCGGCTACCAGGGTGGCTTCGCCGCCGACCTCATGCTCAAGGATTTGGGCCTGGCCACCGAGGCCGCCCGCGCCGTGCGCCAGCCGGTAATCCTCGGCGCGGTGGCTCAGCAGCTCTATCAACGGTTCAGCCGCGCCGGTGGCGGCGGCCTGGATTTCTCGGCCATCATCCAGGACTACCTGGACGAGGACGGTGCATGAGTGACGCCAAGGTACTGTTGGAAAGACGCGGCGGGGTCGGCTACCTGACCCTCGATCGCCCGGCCGGGCTCAATGCCCTGGACCTGGAGATGGTGCGCAGCCTGCACGGCGCCCTGCGCGACTGGGAAGGCGACCCCGGGGTGCGGGTCGTGGTGCTGCGCGGCAACGGGCCCAAGGCCTTCTGCGCCGGCGGCGATGTCCGCGCGCTGTACGACAGCTACCAGCGTGGCGACGACCTGCACCAGATTTTCTTCACCGAGGAATACGCCCTGGACCTGGCCCTGCACCGCTATCCCAAGCCGGTGCTGGCACTGGCCCATGGCCTGGTGCTGGGCGGCGGCATGGGCCTGGTGCAGGCCGCGCGACTACGCATCGTCAGCGAACGTACGCGGATGGCCATGCCGGAGACCGCCATCGGCTATTTTCCCGATGTTGGCGCCAGCCACTTCCTGCCACGCCTGCCGGATCACCTCGGCCTTTATCTGGGCCTGACCGGCGAGCAGATCGGCCCGGCTGATGCCCTGGCCGCGGGGCTCGCCGATGTCTTCGTTCCGGAAGCCAGTAACGAGGCCCTGGCGCAGCGCCTGGAAGAGGCCACGGCCCAAGGACCGACGGACCTGGCCGCCCTGCTCCAGGAATTCGCCGGGGCGCCGGCCGAAACCGCCCGCCTGACCGACCTGCGTCCGGCCATCGCCGAGCACTTCGCCGCGGCGACCGTAGAGGAGCTGCGCGGCAGCCTGCAGGCGGAAAGCCGCCCCGCGTATCGCGACTGGGCGCAGGAAACCCTCGCCACCCTGGATAGGCGCTCGCCGCTGGCGGTCGCCACGGCGCTGGAGTTGCTGCGCCAGGGCAGCGGGCTGTCGCTGGAGCAATGCTTCGCCCTGGAGCTGCACCTGGATCGCCGCTGGTTCGAAAAAGGCGAGATCGTCGAAGGGGTGCGCGCCATGCTGGTAGACAAGGACCGCACGCCCCACTGGAATCCGGCCCGCTGGCAGGATCTGGATCCGCGTCGCGTCGCGGCCTTTTTCACCGATTTCCGCCATTCCTGAGGAAGGCCTCCATGCACGATATCGAACTCACCGAAGAACAACGCATGATCCGCGACATGGCGCGCGACTTCGCCCGCCGTGAGGTGGCGCCCCATGCCCGCGCCTGGGAAAAGGCCGAGTGGATCGACGACGCCGTGGTCGCCCAGCTGGGCGAGCTCGGCCTACTGGGCATGGTGGTGCCGGAGCAATGGGGCGGCACCTACATGGACTATGTCGCCTATGCCCTGGCCGTCGAGGAGATTTCCGCTGGCGATGGCAGCCTCGGCGCCCTGATGAGCATCCACAGCTCGGTGGGCTGCGGTCCCCTGCTACGCTACGGCAACGCCGAACAGCAGGATCGTTGGCTGCCCGACCTGGCCGCCGGCAAGGTCATCGGCTGCTTTTGCCTGACCGAACCCCAGGCCGGCTCCGAGGCCCACAACTTGCGCACCCGGGCCGTGCTGGAGGGCGACACCTGGGTGCTGAACGGCAGCAAGCAGTTCGTCAGCAACGGGCGCCGCGCGGGCCTGGCCATCGTCTTCGCGGTGACCGACCCGGACTTGGGCAAGAAGGGTCTATCGGCCTTCCTGGTGCCTACCGACACCCCCGGCTTTCGCGTCGAGCGCACCGAGCACAAGATGGGCCTGCGCGCCTCCGACACCTGCGCCGTCACCCTGGACAACTGCCGTATTCCGGCGGCCAATCTGCTGGGCGAGCGCGGCAAGGGCCTCGCCATCGCCCTCTCCAACCTGGAAGGCGGACGCATCGGCATCGCCGCCCAGGCCCTGGGGATCGCCCGCGCCGCCTTCGAGGCAGCCCTGGGCTATGCCCGCGAGCGCATCCAGTTCGACAAGGCCATCATCCAGCACCAGAGCATCGCCAACATGCTGGCCGACATGCACACCCGGCTCAACGCCGCGCGCCTGCTGATCCTGCATGCCGCGCGCCTGCGCACGGCCGGTGAGCCCTGCCTCAGCGAAGCCTCCCAGGCCAAGCTGTTCGCCACCGAGACGGGCGAATGGGTGTGCTCCAAGGCCATCCAGATCCATGGCGGCTATGGCTACCTGGAGGACTATCCGGTGGAGCAGTACTACCGCGATATCCGCATCACCCAGATCTACGAAGGCTCCAGTGAAATCCAGCGCTTGCTGATCACCCGGGAACTCGATCGCTACGAAATGTGAGGGCGTCCGGGATGACGGCCGTGACCTGCCCAGCAAAAGCCGAAGATGACACCCGAGTGTCATCAGCAGGCGCTGGGCGGGTGCTACGCTCCGGACTGGGATCGTGTCTGGTCCCGTCTCCCCAAGGAATACCGCTATGGCCTCCCTGCTCGCCTGCATCGATGGTTCTCCCCACGCCGAAAGCGTCTGCGACCACACCGCCTGGTTGTCGCGACGGCTGGATGCACCCGTCACTCTGCTCCATGTGCAGGAATCCGCTAATAGTGGCAAGAAGGTCGCCAACGGTACGCCGGTCTATCTCGACGATGACGCCGGTGCCGGGATGGCCAAGGCGCTGCTGCTCAATGCCCGCCAGCGGCTGTTGCAGCAGGGCCTGACCTCGGCGCCGCAGATCCTGCGTCGCCCGGAGGGGTTGGTCGATACCCTCAAGACCCTCGAAGCCGACACCCGGCTGCTGGTGATCGGCAAGCGCGGCGAACGCTCCGGGGACAGCGGTATCGGTGGACAGCTGGAAGCGGTGGTGCGCGCCGTGCATCGGCCGATCCTGGTGTGCTCGGGCCCCTTCAAGCCGCCGCGCCAGTTCACCATCGCCTACGACGGCCGCGAAGCGACCCACCAGGGCATCCTGGCCCTGGCACGCAGTCCGTTGCTGACCGGCATGAGTGGCACCCTGCTGCGGGTCGGCGAAGACGACCCGATCCTGCGCAAGCGCCTGGAAGACCTGGCGCTGCTGCTGCGCAGCGCCGGTTGCCGAGTGGATACCACGGTCGCCCATGGCGACGTGGAACGCATCGTCCCTCGCCATCTCGACGAACGCCGGGCAGACCTGCTCATCATGGGCGCCTTCAGCCATTCCTCGGTATGGCGCTTCCTGCGTGGCAGTCGCACCACCCAGCTGTTGCACAAGACCGAAGTGCCGATGTTGCTGCTGCGCTAGATCACGTCCGTCCCCGCCAGGCGCGCTTCGTCGGCGCGGCGCGGTCAGGGCTCAAGCCGACCCGCAGGTCGGCCGAAGCAAGGGACATAGAGCCCTGCCCTCCGTCGGGCTCCCCGGCGCGTCGGTAGGCCCCATGAGCACCCATGTCATTCATTTCACCGGTCCCATCAATTCCGGCAGCTGCGGCCAACTGATCGCCCAGTGCTCGCAGGCGGTGCAACAGGACGCCTCGCGCATCCTGCTCAAGATCGCCACCATGGGCGGCGACTGCAGCTATGGCTTCACGATGTACAACTTCCTGTTGTCCCTGCCGGTTCCAGTCCACACCCACAACCTGGGTACCGTCGAATCCATGGGCAACATCCTCTTTCTGGCCGGCGAGCACCGCACCGCCAGTCGTCACAGCAAGTTTCTCTACCATTCCTTCTATTGGAACCTGAACAACTCGGTGGACCATGCGCGCATGGCCGAATACGCCATGTGCCTGGACTACGACCTGGATCTCTATGCCCGTATCGTCGCCGAGCGCACCGCCGGTGCGGTCGAGGCCCTGGACATCCACAGCTGCCTGAAGGCCAACGCCCGGTTGCTGAGCCCGGAAGCAGCCCTGACCACGGGGGTGATCCATGCCGTGGATGAATGCCGGGTGCAGCCGGAAGAGGTCACCACCTTCATCCATCTCTGAGCAGGCAATAAAAAACCCGGTGGCCGTTGGCCACCGGGTTTTTTATTGCCCGATCCTGGAAATCAGCGGCTGAAGGACACCAGGGTATTGGGGTAGCCGACGCTGGCATCCAAGCGGCCGGCATCAAGGAAGACGCCCAGATTCTTCGCCCCATCCTGCACATAGCTGATCTTGACGATCTGGCCGTTGGCGAGCCGCACCGAGCCACCCAGCTTGAAAGCCGAGCGATTGGCCGCGGTAGCCGGGATCGAGATGGCGGCGGCACGGCGATAGACGCCTCGGTTCCAGTCGGTGTTGGTGAAGTCGTTGATGGCACTGCTGACGCTGGCGGCGCTGGTCACTCCAGTGGGCGACACGCTCACCGTCTTGGGATAGCCCACGACGTTGCCGTTGAAAGGCGCACCCTCGGTGAAGACACCCAGGCTGTTACCAGCCTGGACCGAGGATATCCGGCGCACCTGGCCGTCCGCGGTGGTGAGGTAGGCACCGGCCTTGAAGGCCGCGCGGTTCACCGAGGTACCGGGTACCGAGATAGCGGCCTTTTTGAGGAACACTCCCTTGTGCCAGTCCGGGTTGGTGAAGTCGTTGACCACCGAGGTGACGGTGCCCGCGGTCGCACCGGTGCTCGGCGGAATCTGGACGCCAGCGTTGCTGCCTGCATTGCCTGCGTTGCCCACGTTGTTGCTACTACCCGCGTTACCGACGGCGCCGGCATTGCCACCCGTGGAGCCGCTGTTGCCGGGAGCGGTGCCCCCGGTCGCGGGGGTGGTGCTGCCACCGGCGATCGGACCGATGGCGGTGCAGCTGCTGTCGTCCAGGTACTTGCGCAGGGTCGGCCACTGCGGGCGCTCCTGGCCGTTGATGGGCTCCACCGACATGAAGTAGCTGCCCCAGCCCGGGCCGGCGGCCCAGTAGGAGGACGGAATGCAGTTCTGCTTGAGATAGGCCAGCATGTTGTCCATCAGCAGGTTCCAGCGCGGATTGTTGTCCGGGACACCGAACTCGCCGATATAGCCACGCTTGCCGTTCTTCTTCAGCCAGTCAACGAAGGGCTTCACCCGGGTCACGCCATAGTTGGCATCCAGCTTGTTGACGTCGGTCTTGTCGTAGCTACCGCCGGCGTTCTCGTCGAAGTAGGAGTGCGCCGAGAAGATGATGTTGTTGGACGGATCCTTCAGCCCCAGCAGGGCATCGTTGAACTCGGCCCAGCGGGTCGCGCTCGACCAGCCGTTGCCCTCGACGATGATCGGACGAGTGCTGTCCACCGCGCGGACACCATTGATGCCGTACTGGGCCGCGGTCG
>NZ_CP013987.1:300000-472500 GCF_001518815.1 Pseudomonas oryzihabitans | reverse complement strand
CCCTTTCAGACCCAGGGTCTTGAAGCTCCAGTACTTGAAGTTGCTGACCATGAGCATGCCGGCAGCAGCCACCATCAGGGCCACCAGCAGGGACAGCTTGGAGCCCTGGATGCCGAAGTCACTGAAGCACCAGACGGTACCAGCCACCAGGGCCGCCGCGGAAGGACTGGCCAGGCCGATGAAGTAGCGCTTGTCCACCGAGCCGATTTGGGTATTGAAACGGGCAAGGCGCAACGCGGCACCCGCTACATAGATGAAGGCGACGGCCCAGCCGACATTACCCAGGCCGCTCAGGGCCCACTGGAAGGCCAAGATGGCTGGAGCCACGCCGAAGGCGACCATGTCGGAAAGCGAATCGTACTGCTCGCCGAAGGCGCTCTGGGTGTTAGTCATACGGGCGACGCGGCCATCCAGGCCATCGAGCACCATGGCAATGAAGATGGCGGCGGCGGCGGCGGAGAAGCCGGCGGAGGCGATCTCGTATTGCCCCTGGATAAAGGCGGTCTGAGCCGCGACACCCTTGATGATCGAATAGAGACCAGCAAAGAGGGCCGCAGTGGTGAAGAGATTGGGCAGCAGGTACACGCCACGGCGTCTGATCTTGCGACCCTGGGCGTCCTGCGTCTCCTCGATGTGCTCATCCACGGGGATGAGGCCATCGGTGGTGGTATTGGACGGGGTTTCTTCGGGACGCTCGCTCATGGATTTTCCTTGGGCATTACCTGACGGGTTGGACTGACCTCTTGAGGATAGGGTTCAGCCTAACCTCTCATGCTAAGGCATTGCCGGGGTCGTGGGCAGTGCAATAAAAAACGCGGCCGAGGCCGCGTCTTTACCGTTCGTTACAGGGCTGGCGCCCTGCTCGATCAGTTCTTCGTCTTGTCGACGATCTTGTTCGACGCGATCCAGGGCATCATGGCCCGCAGCTTCTCGCCGACCTGTTCGATCGGGTGAGCCGCGTTGTTGCGACGGTAGGCGGTCATGGAAGCGTAGTTGGACGCACCCTCGGCCACGAACATCTTGGCGTATTCGCCGTTCTGGATGCGCTTGAGCGCATTCTTCATGGCAGCGCGCGACTCGGCGTTGATCACCTCGGGGCCGGTCACGTACTCGCCGTACTCGGCATTGTTGGAGATCGAGTAGTTCATGTTGGCGATACCGCCTTCGTACATGAGGTCAACGATCAGCTTCAGTTCGTGCAGGCACTCGAAGTAGGCCATTTCAGGGGCATAACCCGCTTCGACCAGGGTTTCGAAACCGGCCTTGACCAGCTCGACCGCACCACCGCACAGCACGGCCTGCTCGCCGAACAGGTCGGTTTCGGTCTCGTCTTTGAAGGTGGTTTCGATGATGCCGGTACGGCCGCCGCCGACGCCGCAGGCGTAGGACAGGGCGACGTTCTTGGCATTACCGGAGGCGTCCTGGTGGACGGCGACCAGATCAGGAATGCCACCGCCTTTGACGAACTCGGAGCGCACGGTGTGACCCGGGGCCTTGGGGGCGATCATGATGACGTCCAGATCAGCGCGGGGCACGACCTGGTTGTAGTGGATGGCGAAACCATGAGCGAAAGCCAGGGTGGCACCCTGCTTCAGGTTCGGCTCAATCTCGTCCTTGTACAGCTTGGACTGGAATTCGTCGGGGGTCAGGATCATGACCACGTCGGCGGAAGCCACAGCGTCCTTTACCGGCTTGACGGTCAGGCCATGGGCTTCGGCCTTGGCGACAGTGGCCGAGCCGCTGCGCAGACCGACGACGACATCGACGCCGGAGTCTTTCAGGTTGCAGGCGTGGGCGTGACCCTGGGAGCCGTAGCCGATGATGGCGACCTTCTTGCCCTGGATGATGGAAAGGTCACAGTCTTTATCGTAGTAAACGCGCATTGCAGGTTCTCCTGGAAAAGGGGTATCAGATGCTCAGGGCTTTGTCGCCACGGGAAATTCCGGTCACGCCGCTACGTACCACCTCAAGGATGGACGCAGCGCCGATCGCCTGGATGAAGCTGTCGATCTTCTCGCTGGTGCCCGCCAGCTGAATGGTATACACGCTGCTGCCGACATCGACGATCTGGCCGCGAAAGATATCGGTGGTGCGCTTGACCTCGGCACGCTGGGCACCAGTGGCCTTGACCTTGATCAGCAGGAGTTCACGCTCGATGTGAGCGCTCTCGGACAGGTTGACCAGCTTCACCACCTCGATGAGCTTGTTGAGGTTCTTGGTGATCTGCTCGACCGTCTCTTCCTGGCCGATGGTAGTCAGGGTCAGGCGCGATAGGGTCGGATCCTCGGTCGCGGCAACCGTGAGGCTTTCGATGTTGTAGTTGCGCTGAGAGAACAGGCCGACCACACGGGACAGGGCGCCGGGCTCGTTTTCCAGCAGCAGGGAGATGATGTGTCTCATGTTCAGGTCCGCTCCGTCTTGCTCAGCCACATGTCGCGCATCGCGCCATCCTTGATCTGCATCGGGTAGACGTGTTCGGTGTTGTCCACGGCGATGTCGAGGAAGACCAGGCGATCCTTCATGGCGAAGGCTTCGGCCATCATCGGCTTGAGGTCTTCCAGACGCTGGATGCGCATGCCGACGTGGCCATAGGCCTCGGCCAGCTTGACGAAGTCCGGCAGGGATTCCATGTAGGAGTGGGAGTAACGGCTGCTGTACTGCATGTCCTGCCACTGGCGGACCATGCCCAGGGCGCCATTGTTGAGGCAGATGATCTTCACCGGCAGGTCGTACTGCATGCAGGTGGAGAGCTCCTGGATGTTCATCTGCACGCTGCCTTCGCCGGTGACGCAGGCGACGTCGGCGTCCGGGAAGTTGAGCTTGACGCCCATGGCCGCCGGGAAGCCGAAGCCCATGGTGCCCAGGCCGCCGGAGTTGATCCAGCGATTGGGCTTGTCGTACAGGTAGTACTGGGCGGCGAACATCTGGTGCTGGCCGACATCGGAGGTGATGTAGGCATCGCCCGCGGTCACGTCGTACAGGGTCTCGATGACAGTCTGCGGCTTGATGATGCTGCCGTCGCCCTTGTCATAGGGGAACATGCCACGGTTACCGCGCCACTCTTCGATCTGCTTCCACCAGGTAGCCTGACTCTCGGCGTGCGGCTTCTCGCTCAGCTCGCGCACCACGGCGACCATCTCGGCGAGAACGCTGTCCACCGGACCGACAATGGGTACATCGGCCTTGATGGTCTTGGAGATGGACGCCGGATCGATGTCGACGTGGATGATCTTGGCATTCGGGCAAAAGCGTTTGGCACCGTTGATGACGCGGTCATCGAAGCGCGCACCGACGGCGAGGATGACGTCGCTGTGGTGCATGGCCAAGTTGGCCGGGTAACTGCCGTGCATGCCGAGCATGCCGAGGAACTGGCGATCGCTGCCCGGGTAGGCGCCCAATCCCATCAGGGTATTGGTGACCGGCAGGTTGAGCAGGCGTGCCAGCTCGGTGAGGGCGCCCGAGGCACCGCCCAGGATGACGCCGCCACCGGCATAGAGGATCGGCCGCTTGGCTGCCACCAGCATCTCGACCGCCTTGCGGATCTGCCCGGAGTGGCCGCGTTGCGCCGGATTGTAGGAGCGCAGCTTGATCTTCTTGGGATAGACGTATTCGAATTTCTTGGTCGGATCACCCATGTCCTTGGGAATGTCGACCACTACCGGACCGGGGCGGCCGGACTCGGCGAGATAGAAGGCCTTCTTGAGGACTTCGGGGATCTCGGAAGGGTGTTTGATGATGAAGCTGTGCTTCACGATCGGCCGGGAGATACCGACCATGTCGGTTTCCTGGAAGGCATCGGTGCCCACCATGTTGCTCGGTACCTGACCGGACAGGACCACCATGGGGATGGAGTCCATGTAGGCGGTGGCGATACCGGTGACAGCGTTGGTCGCCCCGGGACCCGAAGTCACCAGGACCACGCCAGCCTTGCCGGTAGCACGAGCATAGCCATCGGCCATGTGGGTGGCGGCCTGTTCGTGGCGAACCAGGATGTGGTTAAGCGCCGGTTCCTTGAACAGGGCGTCGTAGATGTGCAGCAGGGCACCGCCCGGGTACCCGTAGATGTGTTTCACGCCCTCGTCGCGCAAGAAGCGGACGACCATCTCAGCGCCAGTTAATAGCTCCACGTATCACCTCATTCCACGCATGGCGAGCGCCCATCGGGGACGCTCAAGGTTCGGTTGACTGCAAGGCAGAGCATGGGCGACGGTGGTCACCGACGATTCAGCTGCCTAGAAAGCCTTGTTGGAAGATTCCGATGAATGCTGGAGCTTCCACCCGACGCGAGGTAACGCGGTGCAGGGTATTTGACTGTGGCGGCGCGGGTAGGCACCTCATGGTCTGCCGAGCAGTCAGCTTTGGGCCGACTCGCTACAGCGAACTTTGGATTGTTCGCATTCGACCGGTGCAAGTCAAGCCGAAAGGTGCAACCAGGCGCAATCGGCTGTCGGCGATTAAGGCTGATGAAAAGGACGACGCCACCTCTTATAGTGAAGTCCTGTCCTCTCCCCTTCCAGGATTCCCATGCGCTCGATCTTCTGGCTATCCGCTCTGGCTTTCGCCTGCAGCCTGTCCGCCCAGGCCGCTCAGGTCTACAAGTGGACCGACGACAAGGGCGTCACCCATTTCAGTGCCCAGCCACCCGAAGGCCAGAAGGCCAACGAGGTGGACGTGAAGACGGCGCCGCAGATCAATGGCAGTGGCAGCGCACCCACCTACAAGATGCCCAATGGCGCCCAGCAGCCGTCGGTGTCCAATGATGCCCAGCAACAGGAGCTGGATCGCCGGGTGAAGGCGCAGGTGCGCGAGGAGCAGAACAAGCTCAAGGAGCAGTGCGATCAGGCGCGCCAGAATCTGGCACAGCTGCGCAACAACCCGCGCATCCTGGTTCAGTCCGGTCGCGGCGAGACGCGGCGGCTGAGCGAGGAAGAGCGTCAGCAGCGACTGGCCGACACCCAGTTGTCCATCGAGCAGAATTGCGGCAAATAACTCAGACGCTTTCGATGAGCCGATCGAATTCGGCCAGGGAAGCGAGCAGGGGCAACACCGGATCGAGGTTGCCCTGGTAGACCATCTCTGCCATCGGCCGGATGCTCGACCGCGCTGGCAGTACCGCGTCGCTTTCGATGATCAGCTTCATCCGCGGCAGGAAGATCCACTGCAGCCACTGGGCGAAGCTCAGGGTATCGACGCAGAAAGGCTCCTGACTGGCCAGGGCCTCGGCGCTGGGCGCCTGCGCCGACCACCAGCCGAGCAGGCGCAATTCGCGCTCGATGTGCAGCAGTTGATCGGCCAGGGCAGGCAGGCGCTCGTCCATCAGGTACCCACCTGGGCCTTCTGCCGGGCCAGGGCGGCGCCGGACGCATCGCCCTGGGCCTCTCGGGCCTGGGCGATCAGCTGCCAGAGACTGGCCTGCAGAGCCGGCCGGCCATTGGCGTAGCTCAGGGCGCGGCGCGCCAGCTGCTCACCCTGGGCGGGGTCGTTCTGGGCCAAACGCACCTGGGCCAGGCGATAGAGCACCTGAGGCTCGCGGGGCGCGATGCGCTGGGCACGCTCAAGACTCGAGGATGCGCCGTTGAGATCGCCACCGCTCTGCTGCTGCTGCGCAGTGGTCAGCAAGGCCAGCACCGGGCCATCGAGCTGCTCGTCGGCCGCCAGGCCACCACCACTGGTGTTGCTTGCGGAGGGTATGCCGGTGGGCGCCGTACGGGTGGCCGGGGAGCCAGCCTGACTGGCAGGGGGATAGACCGGCTGAGCGTAGCCGGACTGCACCGGCGCCTGGGCGGCTGGCGCATTGGGGCTGGACGAGGTAATCAGCGGCGCGGAGGCGGCGGGCGCGGCATAGGTCTCCAATGGCGCGGAACTGCCGCCCGGCACCATGACCGTCACCCCGGAATCGGCCGGGGCGCTAGGCGCCGCAGCCACCGGTGCCTGGCGCTGCGCCGGCAAGGGGCGATTGTTGCCCTGGCGATAGAGCTCGCCGTTGGACACCGGGCCGCCGGAATCTACTACCGGGATGGCACCACGCTGCGGCGCGGCGCAACCGGCGAGAAGAACACCGGCGATCACTACCGGCCAGACTGCTTTCGTCACCTTGGAACCTCTCAATTCAACCAACCCTTGACCCAGTCCATGACCGGATTGCCGCCGTTGCCGTTCCCGCTGGCAGCAGGCGCAGCCGGCGCGCCACAGGCAACCCCGGGCGGCGGCTCACTGCCGCGAATATAAGGCATCTGTACCGCATTGGGACACGAGGGGTCCGTGCCGCGGCCGGTGGTGGCATCCACCCAGGCCTGGACGATGTTGTCCGGCACCGGCATGTCCAGCGACACGGGATCGGCACGGCGCATGAAGTTGCTCCAGACCTGCAGGGCGCCAGTGGCGCCGGTCAGCGGCGTCTTGCCGTTGTCGTCACGCCCCAGCCAGACCACCGCCAGCAGATCCTGGCTGAAGCCGGAGAACCAGCTGTCGCGGGAATCGTTGGTGGTGCCGGTCTTGCCCGCCAGATTCACGCTGGTGGGAATCTGGTTGTAGACCGAACGCCCGGTGCCCTCGCGCATCACCCGCTGCATGGCGTACTGCACCAGGTAGATGGCGCCGGTATCGAAGCGCTGCTCGATCTGGAAGGGATAGCGCTTGAGCGGCTCGCCATTGGCATCGAGCACGCTGCGGATACTGCGCAGCGGGGTATTGAAGCCACCATTGGCCAGCGTCTGGTACATGGTCGCCACTTCCATGGGCGTCAGGGCGCCGGCACCGAGCAGGGTCGCCGGATAAGGCGGCAAGGCGCGGCTCACACCCAGGCGCTCGACGGTCTTGAGCACCTCGGGCAGCCCCAGGTCCAGGCCCAGGCGGGCCGTGGACAGGTTGTAGGAGTGCGCCAGCCCCTGGTAGAGGAAGATGGTGCCGTGCGCCTTGTGCTCATAGTTCTGCGGCCGCCAGACCTGGCCGTCGGCACCCTTTACCGAGAAGGGCTCGTCCTGGATCAGGGTGGTCAGGGTGTACTTGCTGGGCCGCTCCAGGGCAGTGAGATAGACCGCCGGCTTGATCAGCGAGCCAACCTGACGGACCGCATCGAGTGCCCGGTTGTAGCCGGCGAAGCGCGGATCGCGACCGCCGAGCAGGGCCTGGACCTCACCGGTTTCCGGATTGGTCACCACCATGGCCGACTCGACGTTTTCCGCGCCCTTGCGGCCGTCGATGCGCTTCATGGACTCGGCCATGGCCGCCTCGGCCTTGGTCTGCAGAATGGGGTCGAAGCTGGTGAAGATGCGCAGGCCTTCCTCGGTGAGGTCTTCGTCGCGGTAGTCCTGCTTGAGCTGGCGCTTGACCAGGTCGACGAAGGCCGGGAAGGAGCTGTTGGTCAGGCTGCCGGCCTTGGTGATGCCCAGTGGCCGAGCCTTGGCCGCCTCGGCTTCGGTGGCGCTGACCACGCCCTGCTCGGCCATGAGGTCGAGTACCAGGTTGCGGCGGGTCATGGCGCGCTCGGGGTAGCGGCGCGGATTGTAGTAGGACGGGCCCTTCACCAGGCCGACCAGCAGGGCGACCTGATGCAGCTTCAGCTCGCTGAAGGGCTGCCCGAAGAAGTACTGCGCGGCCAGACCGAAGCCATGGATGGCGCGCGAACCGTCCTGGCCGAGGAACACCTCGTTGAGATAGGCCTCGAGGATTTCCTGCTTGCTGTAGTGCAGCTCCAGGAGCAGGGCCATCAGCGCTTCGGTGCCCTTGCGGGTGATGCTGCGCTCGTTGGTGAGATAGAAGTTCTTGACCAGCTGCTGGGTCAGGGTGCTGCCGCCCTGGCGTACCTGACCGCTGGTGGCGTTGACCCAGACGGCGCGCGCGATGGACTTGGGCGAGACACCATGGTGATGCCAGAACTCCCGGTCTTCCACAGCTACCAGGCCATCGACCAGGTGCGGTGGGGCCTGGTCGAGCTTGATGAGAATGCGATCTTCGTTGTGCGCCGGATAGATGCCACCGATCATCAGCGGCTCCAGACGAGCCACGGCGAGGTTGCTGCCGTCCAGGGCACTGACACCCGAAACGGTGCCACCGGCGAAGCGGACCCGGATCGCTCGGGGCGGCTCCATTCCTTCATAGAACTGGAACCCACGGGCATTCAGATCGACCGTGGAGGCGCCCACGGAGACGCTGCCAGGGCCGTCCACGGTCTTTTCGCGGCGATAGCCGAGGGCATCGAGCTCGGTGAGGAAGTCGTCGCGGCTGAGCTTGACGCCATTGAACAACTCCAGCGGCCGGGCATAGACCTTGGCCGGAATGGTCCAGCGTTTGCCAGAGAATTTTTCCTGGACCACGGCATCCAGATAGATGCACACGCCAGCCAGGGCTACCAGCGCGACCAGACCGAGCTTGACTGCCCAACCGGACAGACGGCGCCAATCAAAGGTCTTGCGCTTGCGGGAACGAGAGGATCGGGGTCGCTTCATGGCGGCGCATTATACGCACTTGCCCGGTAGCCGACACAGGCCAGCCAGCGCTTCGTCAGCTGCGGTTCAAGGGAGCCTCCGGCGGGATCGCGGCTTGCGTGGGCAGCCCTGGCAGCGATAATGCCGGCAACCATTCCCTACAAGGACCGCCCGTGAGCCAGCTCCTGATTTCCGCCCTGCAGAACCCGGCGCTCTATCCCCACCCCACTTCGGCGTTCCGCGTCATCGAAACCCATATTTCCTGGGTCGTGCTGACGGGCGAGGTTGCCTACAAGATCAAGAAGCCGGTGAACTTCGGTTTTCTGGACTTCACCGACCTGGACGCGCGAGGTCACTTCTGCCGGGAAGAGCTGCGGCTCAACCAGCGCCTGACACGCGATCTCTACCAGGACGTGGTGGCCATCACCGGCACTGAAAGCGCCCCCCAGCTGGGTGGCGACGGTCCGGTCATCGAATACGCCCTGCGCATGCGTGAATTCCCCCAGAGCCAGCTGCTCAGCGAAGTGCAGAAGCGCGGAGAGCTGAGCCCGGCGCACATCGACGCCCTGGCCGAGCAGATCGCCCGCTTCCATCAGGTGGCCCCCCAGGTCGCGATCGAGCATCCGCTGTGCACCTCGGATGCCGCCATGGCGCCGGTGCGGCAAAACTTCGAGCAGATCCGCGCCATGTTGAGCGAAGCGGCCGACCTCAGGCAGCTGGACCAGCTCGAAGCCTGGGCCGAAGCCAGCTACGCCCGCCTGCTGCCACTGTTCGAGGCACGCTGCCGCGACGGCTACATCCGCGAATGCCACGGCGACATCCACCTGGCCAATGCCACCCTGCTCGATGGCGAGGTGGTGCTGTTCGACTGCATCGAGTTCAACGAACCCTTCCGCCTGACCGACACCATGGGCGATGCCGGCTTCCTGGCCATGGACCTGGAGGACCGCGGCCTCGCGGCGCTGAGCAACAGATTCGTCAACGCCTACTTCGAGGCGACCGGCGACTACGCCGGCTTGGCCTTGCTGGACTTCTACAAGGCCTATCGCGCCATGGTGCGCGCCAAGATCGCCCTGTTCCGCCTGGGCCAGGCCGAGGAGCCGGCCCTGCGCGCCGAGATCCTTGCCAGCTATCGCAGCTACACGGCGCTGGCCGAAGGCTATACCCAGGTGCCCCAGCCCTTCGCGGCGGTGATGCACGGGGTCTCGGGCATCGGCAAGAGCACCGTGGCCCTGGCCCTGGTCGAGGCGCTTGGCGCCATACGCCTGAGATCCGACGTCGAACGCAAGCGACTCTATGCCGACAGCGACGAGGCCACCCGCTATAGCGCGGCGGCGGGCGAAGCCACCTATGGCCGCCTGCACGAGATCGGCGCCCAGGTGCTGGCGGCCGGCTATCCGCTGGTACTCGACGCGACCTACCTCAAGCAGGTGCAACGGACGGCGGCCCAGACGCTGGCGGAAGCCCAGGGTGTCCCGCTGTTGTTCATCGATTGCCAGGCGGACGACGCGCTCATCGCACACTGGTTGCAGGAGCGGCAGGCCGAAGGAACGGACCCTTCCGAAGCCACCCTCGCGGTTGTAGCGGCGCAGCGTCAGGCGCAGGATCCGCTGGAGCCCGCCGAGCAGGATCGCGCGCTGATCGTGGCGCTGGGTCAGGCCGGACAGCTGGAGGCCCTGCCGGCTCGCCTGCTGCGCCGCCTGGGTCGCGCCGAGGCCTGATCGCGACCTCTTGGAAGGCAGAACAAGCGTTCCGTCACAGCTCGCAGAGTTGTGGATTTACGGTCGCCGACGAGCGGCTTATCGTGCGACCCACGTCACAACCTCTGCGTAACAAGAAGGAATTGGCACCATGTACCTCATCGGCGATCAGCCCCCCTATGTCGATCAGTTGCGCCAGACGCTGCAAGCCATTCCTGCGCAGCTGCTCAGTGGTATGGCGCCGAGTCGGCAGCCGCTGCAGCTAAGTCCGGCGGCGCTGCTGCAGGACTGGATGCGTAACGATGAGGTCTATCTGATCCAGCGCGGGCCATTGCGCGTGGTCCTGGATCAGCGGGCGCTGTTCCAGCTCGACGAAGGCGACTTGATCGGCCTGGGGCGCCCCCTGGATCTGCCCACGCTCAATTACGAGAGCGAGGCCGACGTCCTGGTGCAACCCTATGACCGGGAGGCCTTCCTTACCGCGGCCACCGCTACTCCCGCCCAACGCGATGCCCTGCTGCGCTACATGCTCGGCCAGCAATCCCTGCTCGCGCAGGCGCTGATCCGCCTGAAGCCGCCAGTCACCCAGCCCGCGACCGGTTTTCGCCGCTATGCCGCTGGCGAGGTCATCATTCGCCAGGGCGACTCCGCCGAGCATGTCTTCGTCATCACCGAGGGGCATGCCGAGGCCTGGGTGGATGGCTGCAAGGTTGGCGAGGTCTGCCAGGACGAAATCGTCGGGGCGCTGGCGGTCTTCACACATACGCCGCGTACCGCCAGCGTCATCGCCAAGACCTCCTGCGCGGTGCTGGTGATTCCCCAGGACCAGTTCGTCTCGCTGATGGAAACCACCCCGCGCATTGCCCACAGCCTGATCGAGAACATGGCGCGCCATATCAACACCCTGAACAAGGAAGTCACCCGCCTGCGCAGCGCTGCGGAACAGCCTTCCGCCAGTAATTAAGAAATATTCTCGAATACGCTTGACGATGGAATGAGAATTGTTATTATTCAACTCAGCCGGTCGCGAGATCGGTCGATAACTGAAGGTCCAGCAGTTGGTCTTTCGGGTTATCTCCTCATCAGGCTAATCACGGTTTTGGACCCGGCTCTGCCGGGTCTTTTTTTGTCTGCGATTTGGTGACTAGCGCCGATCCAGCACGGGCGGCATGCTGGCTGCCGGCCGTTCCTCGCCAAGCGAGTAGGCTGCCTGTAACTGCGCGGCGGCCCGCTCTGCGCTGGCGGTATCCTGGGCATGGATCAGGCCCAGCGGTCGCTCCTCCCCTACCCGTTCGCCCGGCAGCGCCAACTCGGCCAGGCCCACGGCAGGGTCTATGTCGGCGTCGGGGCGTTGCCGGCCACCACCCAGCTCGACCACCAGCAGGCCGAGGGCGCGGGTATCGACCTGCTGTACCCACCCAGGTCGCGCTGGATGGACGGCCCGCACCACCGCCGCCCGGGGCAGATGCTGCCAGGGTCGGTCGGTCAGGTCCGGCGGGCCCCCGAGCGCCCGATTCATGGCCGAGAAACGTTCCAGGGCAGCGCCACTGCGCCAGGCATCCAGCACCAGATGCTCGGCCGTCGCGGCATCCTCCGCCAGTCCGGCCAGCTGCAGCGCCTCCTCGGCCAGGGCCTGGATCACCCGCCAGAGGCGTTCGCTGCGGACGTCGCCGGCCAGCAGGGCGATGGCCTCCTCCACTTCCAGAGCATTGCCGGCACTGCGGGCCAGGGGCTGACTCATGTCGGTGATGAGCGAACGGGTACGTACCCCCGCCGCCTCGGCCACCTCGACCAGGCTGTCGGCCAGGCGTTGCGCCGCCGTTGTCTCGGCCATGAAGGCACCGCCGCCAGTCTTGACGTCCATGACCAGCACATCCAGGCCAGCGGCCAGTTTCTTGGCCAGGATGGAGGCGGTGATCAGATCCACCGACTCCACCGTGGCGGTGACATCGCGGATGGCATACAACCGGCGATCGGCTGGCGCCAGGTCGGCATCGGGACCGACGATGGCGCAGCCCACCTCGGCCACCACCTGGCGAAACCGCGCGAGGCCAGGGCGGATGCGGTAGCCGGGAATACTTTCCAGCTTGTCCAGGGTGCCACCGGTATGACCCAGGCCGCGTCCGGAAATCATCGGCACATGGCAGCCGCAGGCGGCGAGCAGGGGCGCCAGCACCAGGCTGGTGAGATCGCCCACGCCCCCGGTGGAGTGCTTGTCCACCACCGGACCAGGCAGGTCCCAGTGCAGCACCTGACCGCTGTCGCGCATGGCCAGGGTCAGGGCGGTACGTTCGGCGGCGGTCATGCCGCGCAGCAGGGTAGCCATGGCGAAGGCGGCAATCTGGCCTTCGCTGAGGCTGTCGTCGGCGATGCCGAGGACCAGGCGCTGGAGGTCCGTAGCGGACAGCTCCAGGCCATCGCGCTTCTGGCGGATCACTTCCTGGGCGAGCCACATGGGCCGTACTCCTTAGAAGTCGTCGAAGGCGCCGGGCAGCAGCTCAGCCAGGGTCCAGGTACGGGTCCGGCCGGGCTCGCTGCCACTGCAGACGATGGTCGCGTCGGGCGCCATCAGCTCCAGCAGCACTTGGCGACAGGCACCGCAGGGGCTGATCAGGGGAACGCCTGGCGCATGGATGGCCATGGCGGTGAAGCTGCGTGGCGGCAGGCCCTGGCTGATGGCGGCGAACAGAGCGCTGCGTTCGGCGCAGTTGGTCAGGCCATAGGAGATGTTTTCCACGTTGCAGCCATGGATGACTGTGCCCTCCGCCGTCAGCAGGGCGGCCCCGACGGGAAATTCGGAATGCGGGCAGTAGGCACGCTGGGAAGCGGTGACGGCCTCGGTCAGCAGGTGGTCGAGGGTTTCAGCAGGAACAGCGGACATGGGAAGTACCTCGGGAAAGCGAAAAGAGCGAGCGTGAGTGTAGCCCGGTCGGACGACCGGGCCGCCGCGACTCAAAGGCTGACAAAGAAGCCGGCCAGGGCCGCACTCATCAGGTTGGCCAGGGTGCCGCCAAGCATGGCGCGCAGGCCCAGCTGGGCCAGTTCGTGACGCCGCTGGGGGGCGATGCCGCCCAGGCCGCCGAGTTGAATGGCAATGGACGACAGATTGGCGAAGCCGCAAAGGGCAAAGGTGACGATGACCTGGGTGTGCGCCGACAGGGGTTGTGCCCCGGCCGCCGCGGCCTTGACGGGATCCAGGTAGGTCGACAGATCGGCATAGGCGACGAATTCGTTGAGCACCAGCTTCTGGCCGATGAAGCCGCCGGCTTGTACCGCCTCGCTCCAGGGCACTCCGATCAGGAAGGCGACCGGCGCCAGCATATAGCCCAGCACCAGCTGCATGCTCAGCTGCGGCAGGCCGAACCAGGCACCGCACCAGCCGAGAATGCCGTTGAGCAAGGCGATCAGGGCGATGAAGGCCAACAGCATGGCGCCGACCGCCAGGGCAATGCGCAAGCCGACCTGGGCGCCCTCGGCTGCCGCGTCGATGACGTTGGCCGGGCGCTCCTCGCCCTCCCCCAGAGTCTTCATGGCCTGGTCGCGTGGTTGTTCGGTCTCCGGCTCCATCAGCTTGGCCATCAGCAGCCCGCCCGGTGCGGCCATGAAGCTGGCGGCGATCAGGTATTTCAGCTCCACGCCCATGCCGGCGTAGCCCAGCAGCACCGAGCCGGCCACGGCGGCGAAACCGCCGACCATGATGGCGAACAACTCCGAGCGGGTGAGTTCGGCGATGAACGGCCGTACCACCAGAGGCATCTCCGACTGGCCGAGAAACAGGGTGGCGGTCACCGTGGTGGATTCCACCCGGCTGGTGCCGAGCAGCGCCTGCAGCGCGCCGCCTACCAGGCGGATGATCCAGCCCATGATGCCCAGGTAGTAGAGCACCGCGATCAGGCTGCCGAAGAAGACGATCAGGGGCAGGACCCGCACGGCGAAAACGAAGCCGCCGTTACCGAAGTACTCGAACATCCTGGGGCCGGCCAGGCCGCCGAAGAGAAATTCGATGCCCTTGTCGGCATAGAGCTGCAGCGACGAGACGGCGCCGGATACGCTGCCGAGCACCTGCTGGCCCCAGGGGATGTAGAGCACGAACAGGCCGAGGCCGGCTTGCAACAGAAAGGCCGCGAGTACGGTGCGCAGCCGAATGGCGCGCCGCTGGCGAGAAAAGGCGATGGCGATCGCCACCAGCAACAGCATGCCCAACACAGAGATCATCAGCAAACTCCTAACAGGATCGCCTGAGAGCGGCGATCGATGGGCGACAAGCGCAAGCAAGGCGCCTGCCAGATCCTGTCCGACCGATCAGCTTTTGGCCGACTCATCAGTCAACCAGGCGCAACGGTCGGTCCAGCTGCACACCTGCAGGAGAGAGGCGTGCCCCATAAGCCAGCACCTGCACGCCCTGACGGCGGGCCTCGCCCAGGGCCAGGGCATAGGCCGCATCGATTTCCGCCGCCGGGCGTACCGCCTCGATGCCTTCAAGCAGCACGCAATAGAGCAGTACCGCTCGCTCACCGGCCGCGGCCAGCGCCGCCAGTTCGCGCAGATGGCGGGCACCGCGAGTGGTCACCGCATCGGGAAAGGCGGCGACCGGGGTATCGGCGAAGCCCAGGGTGACACTCTTCACCTCCAGGTACAGCGGACCCGCGGGATATTCCAGGCGGAAATCGGCGCGACTGTTTTCCAGGCCGTAGGCCACCTCCCGGCGCAGGGCGGTGAAGCCCGCCAGTTCGGCGATGCCGCCGGCCAGCAGGGCTTCCTCCACCAGGCGATTGGCCCGGGCGGTATTGATGCAGGCCAGGCGGCCGTGGTCCGTCTCGACCAGCTCCCAGGTGCCGGGCAGTTTGCGTTTTGGCCCACTGGCCCGGCTGAACCAGACCCGGGCGCCGGGTGGCTGGCAATGAAGCATGGAACCGGTATTGGGGCAGTGCAGGGTCAGCACCTCGCCACCGGCGGTCTCGATGTCGGCAAGAAAGCGCTTGTAGCGGCGCAGCAGGCGACCTTCTTCCAGCGGCGGCTCGAACCTCACCGCGCGCTCCAGCGCTGCAGGCCCTGGGCGATGCGGGCGACGGCCTCCTCCAGGCGCGGCAGCGACTGGGTATAGGCGAAGCGCACATGGGTGTCGGCACGGTGGCGACCGAAGTCCAGGCCGGGAGTGATGGCCACGTGCTCGGTCTCCAGCAGGAACTGGCAGAAGGCATAGGCATCGCCACCGAAGGCGGAGATGTCGGCATAGAGATAGAAGGCGCCCTGGGGCTCGACGGCGATCTCGAAACCCAGCCCGCGTAGCGCCGGCAACAGGTAGTCGCGGCGACGGGCGAACTCCGCGCGGCGCTCTTCGAAAATGGCCATGGCCGCGGGGGTGAAACAGGCCAGGGCAGCCTGCTGGGCCACGGTGGAGGCACTGATGTAGAGATTCTGCGCCAGCTTTTCCAGCTCTGGCACGGCCGCGCGCGGCGCCACCAGCCAACCGAGCCGCCAGCCGGTCATGCCGAAGTACTTGGAGAAGCTGTTGAGCACGAAGGCCGAATCGTCCACTTCCAGCACGCTGGGTGCGTCCAGACCATAGGTCAGGCCGTGGTAGATCTCGTCCACCACCAGATGGCCGCCGCGCGCCTTGAGCGCTGCCGACAGCCCGGCGAGCTCGTCGCGATCGAGCAGGGTGCCGGTCGGATTGGCCGGCGAGGCCACCAGGGCGCCGACGCTGTCCGGCTGCCAGTGCTGCGCCACCAATTCGGGGGTGAGCTGGTAGCGCGTGTCGGACCCGACCGGGATCAACTGGGCTGCGCCCTCCACCAGACGCAGGAAGTGACGATTGCAGGGGTAGCCAGGGTCCGCCAGCAGCCAGTGGCGACCGGGATCGACCAGCAGGGCACTGGCCAGCAGCAGGGCGCCGGACCCACCGGGGGTGATCAACACCCGTTCCGGATCGAGGTCGACGCCATAGCGCTCGCCATAGAAGGCGGCAATGGCGCGACGCAATTCCGGCAGGCCGCGAGCCGCGGTGTAGCGGGTCTGGCCCGCCGCCAAGGCTGCCTGGCCAGCGGCGACCACGGGGGCGGCGGTGGTGAAATCGGGCTCGCCGATCTCCAGGTGCATGACGTCGTGCCCGGCGGCCTGGAGCTGGTTGGCGCGCTCCAGCAAGGCCATCACATGGAAGGGCTCGATAGCCCGGCTGCGCGCGCTGTAGGAATTGGACATGGACGGGGTCCGAACTTGTGGCGAAGGCGAGATTCTAACCAAGGCTTCGCAGGCCGGCATCCGCCGCGTCCGGCGGAGCGCCAGCAAGGAGCGGGAGGCCGGTAGTAGCGCCCCCTGGAAGCTTCTGGTAAGTTCGCCCGCTTGCATCCGCAGGGCGGCTGGCCAGTCGAGAACATATTCAGCCTGGCGTCGGCAATGCGCGGGACGCCATCGGCAGCCACAGACCCGGGCGTTCCATCATGGAGAGGCCTGGAGACGCATCCAGCCTGTGGACAGGATCAGCGAAAGTGAGAGGGTCAATCATGCCCAGCGAAGCAAATCAGCAGAACAATCATCTGGCCCGTGGCTACGAACCCTACCAGCCTGCCAAGGGCGAGGAATACATGAGTGAGCGCATGCGCGCCCACTTCACCGCCATTCTGAACAGGTGGAAGCAGGAGCTACGCGAAGAAGTCGATCGCACCGTGCACCACATGAAGGAAGAAGCGGCCAACTTCGCCGACCCCGCCGATCGGGCGACCCAGGAAGAGGAATTCAGCCTGGAACTGCGTGCCCGCGACCGTGAGCGCAAGCTGATCAAGAAGATCGACGAGACGCTGCAGCTGATCGAAGACAACGAATACGGCTGGTGCGACTCCTGTGGCGTGGAAATCGGTATCCGTCGCCTGGAAGCCCGTCCGACTGCCAGTCTGTGCATCGACTGCAAGACGCTGGCCGAGATCCGCGAGAAGCAGACCGGGACCTGAGTCCGACGGTCTCACCGACGAGGGCGCTACGGCGCCCTTTGTTCTTTCCGGCATTCACAGGATGAGCTATGTCCAGGCGCCCCTATGTCGGTCGTTTCGCCCCTACACCCAGCGGCTATCTGCACTTCGGTTCCCTGGTCGCCGCCCTCGCCTCCTACCTCGACGCCCGTGCCGCGGGTGGCCGCTGGCTGGTGCGCATGGAGGACCTGGACCCACCCCGTGAGGTCCCTGGCGCCCAGGCGGCCATCCTCACCACCCTGGAAGCCTATGGCTTCGACTGGGACGGTCCGGTGCTGCGCCAGAGCGAGCGCCTGGACGCCTATCGCACCACCATCGCGCAATGGCTGGCCAGTGGCCTGGCCTATGCCTGCGACTGCTCACGCAAACAGCTCGAAGGCACTGGCGGCCTCTATCCCGGCCACTGCCGCAATCGCGGCCTGCCAGAGACGGGCGCCGCCATCCGCATCCGCGTACCCGAGCTGGAATACCGTTTCACCGACCGGGTGCAGGGCGACTTCCGCCAGCACCTGGGCCGCGAGGTGGGCGACTTCGTCATCCAGCGGCGCGATGGCCTGATCGCCTATCAGCTGGCCGTGGTGATGGACGACGCCCTGCAGGGCGTGACCGACGTGGTGCGCGGCGCCGACCTGCTGGACTCCACGCCACGTCAGCTCTATCTGCAGGAACTCCTCGGCCACCCGGCGCCGCGCTATCTGCACGTCCCCCTGCTGATCCAGCCCGATGGCCACAAGCTGGGCAAGCGCTATCGCTCGCCGCCGCTGCCACCCGAACAGGCCGGGGCCCTGCTGGTGCGCGCCCTGCGTACCCTGGGCCAGCCGACTCACGCGGCGCTGGCCGAGGAAGCACCGGCCAGCGTACTCGCCTGGGGCGTCGCCCACTGGGATGCCAGCCTGATCCCGCGAGTATCCCAGCTGGCCGAAGCGCAGTTGCCCGCCTAGTAATTGGGCCAGAGTCCGGGGGTCGCCAGCTCCAGCAGATGCCCATCCGGATCGCGGAAATACAGACTGACCGCACCACGCGGCCACTGGGTGCGCTCCTCGATGGGCACCCCGGCCGCTTCCAGCTGTACGACCCAAGGCTCCAGCTCTTCCGCTGCGATCGCCAGGGCCAGATGCTGGCAGCCCTGGGCGCCATGGGGCGGAATGCAGCCGCCTGGCAGCCTCACCGGTTGCTCGGTGGTGCCCCGCTGGAACAGCAGCAAGACACTGGCGCCCACGGCGTAGGCGGCCAGGCGCTCATCGGCGAACATCGGAGCCAGTCCCAGCACTTCCTCGTAGAAGCGCCGCGCCTTGGGCAGATCGGCGGCGTAGAGCGCGGTTTCCAGCACGGCAGCGAGTCGGGGTCTGGTCATCGTCTTTCTCCTGCGAGCAAAGAAGCCTTTACGGTAGAGCCGTCACGCTCCGGGGTACACCGCTTTTGCTTTACCATGGCGCCATCGCCGTTCGGGAACCGCGCATGTACATCTACCGGCTGGTCCTGCTCCTCGTGGTAGGCATCTATCTGTTCTCCCCCGCCATCATGGATTGGTGGATCGCTCCCAGCGGCGCCTGGTATCGCCCCTACCTGCTGTGGCTCATCCTCATCGTGGTGACCTTCATCCTGCAGAGCCAGCGCGATGCCGACGAGCTTTAGTCTGTCCCAACTGGTCCTGATCAGCGCCGGCTACCTGCTGATCTTCTTTGGCGTCGCCTGGATAACCGAGAAGGGCTGGGTGCCGCGCCGACTGGTGCGCCACCCGCTGATCTACACCCTGTCGCTGGGGGTCTATGCCAGCGCCTGGGCCTTCTATGGCACCGTGGGCCTGGCCTACGACTACGGCTACGGCTTTCTCGCCTACTACCTGGGTCTGTGCGGCGCCTTTCTGCTGGCGCCGGTGCTGCTCTATCCCATCCTGCGGCTGACCCGTGCCTACCAGCTGGCGTCCCTGGCCGACCTCTTCGCCTTCCGCTTCCGCAGCACCTGGGCAGGCGCCCTGACCAGCCTGGGCATGCTGATCGCGGTGCTTCCCCTCCTGGCACTGCAGATCCAGGCGGTGGCCACCAGCACCGGGATCCTGGTGCAGGCCCGCGCTCAGGACGCCCCGGCGCTGGGTTTCTGCCTGCTGATCACCCTCTTCGCCATGCTCTTCGGCGCGCGCCAGATCAACTCCAAGGAGCGTCACGAAGGCCTGGTGGTGGCCATCGCCTTCGAATCCCTGGTCAAGCTCCTGGCGCTGGGCATCGTCGGCGGCGTCACCCTCTATACCGTGTTCGGCGGGCCCAACGGCCTGGAGACCTGGCTGCAGCAGAACCAGAGCGCCCTCTCCACCCTGCACACCCCGCTGCAGGAAGGCCCCTGGCGGATCCTGCTGCTGGTGTTCTTCGCCGCAGCCATCGTCACCCCGCACATGTACCACATGGCCTTCACCGAGAACCTCAGTCCCCAGGCGCTGGTCAGCGCCAGCTGGGGCCTGCCGCTGTTCCTGCTGCTGATCAGCCTGGCGGTGCCACCGATTCTCTGGGGCGGCCTGGCGCTGGGCTCGCCGACGCCGCCGGAGTACTTCACCCTCGGCGTGGGCCTGGCGCTGGACAATCCGCTGCTGGCACTGGTGGCCTTCGTCGGTGGCCTGTCGGCGGCCAGCGGCCTGATCATCGTGGTGACCATGGCGCTGTCGGGCATGCTGCTCAACCACATCGTCCTGCCGCTCTACCAGCCGCCCACCGACGGCAACATCTATCGGTGGCTGCGCATGACCCGCCGGATGCTGATCGCCGCCATCATCCTCGGCAGCTACGGCTTCTATCGCCTGCTGCAGGGCCATGGCGATCTCTCCAGCCTGGGCATCGTCTCCTTTGTCGCCACCGTGCAGTTCCTGCCCGGCGCGCTCTCGGTGCTCTACTGGCAGACGGCCAATCGCAAGGGCTTCATCGCCGGCTTGCTGTGCGGCCTTGGCCTGTGGTTCCTGAGCATGCTCATGCCGCTGGTAGCCGACATCAATCCGCTGCACATCGGCGTTTTTAGCTATCGCATCAGCGCCAGCAACTGGCACCTCGCCGCGGTGGCCTCGCTGACCGTCAACGTGCTGGTGTTCGCCCTGGTCTCGCTCTTCACCGAAGCCAGTGAAGAAGAGAAGAGCGCCGCCGAGGCCTGCGCGGTGGACAACGTCCGCCGCCCGCAACGCCGCGAACTGGCGGCCAGCTCGCCCCAGGACTTCGCCGCCCAGCTGGCCAAGCCGCTCGGTGCCAAGACCGCGCAGAAGGAGGTCGAGCGGGCCCTGGCCGATCTGCTGCTCCCCTACGACGAGCGCCGTCCTTATGCCCTGCGCCGTCTGCGCGATCGCATCGAGGCCAACCTGTCCGGCCTGATGGGCCCGCGGGTCGCCCAGGACATCGTCGAGACCTTTCTGCCCTTCAAGGCGGAAAGCGAGGCCTATGCCACCGAGGACATCCACTTCATCGAGAACCGCCTGGAAGACTACCAGTCGCGCCTGACCGGTCTTGCCGCCGAGCTGGACGCCCTGCGCCGCTATCACCGGCAGACCCTGCAGGAATTGCCCATGGGCGTCTGCTCCCTGGCCCGGGACCGCGAGATCCTCATGTGGAACCGTGCCATGGAAGACCTCACCGGCATCGACGGCGCCCGGGTCGTGGGCTCGCGCCTCAACGCCCTGCCCAATCCCTGGCAGGACCTGTTCGAACGCTTTCTCGCCGAGCCGGCGCAGCAGCACCTCTACAAGCAGCGCCTCTCCCAGGAGCACGAACAGCGCTGGCTCAACCTGCACAAGGCGACCATCGACGAACCCCTGGCGGTGGGCAGCAACGGCACCGTGCTGGTGGTGGAAGACATCAGCGAGACCCAACTGCTGGAAGACCGCCTGATCCATTCCGAGCGGCTCGCCTCCATCGGCCGCCTGGCAGCGGGCGTGGCCCACGAGATCGGCAATCCCGTCACCGGCATCGCCTGCCTGGCGCAGAATCTGCGCGAGGAGCGCGAGGCGGACGAGGAGATCGACGAGATCAGCAGCCAGATCATCGAGCAGACTCGCCGCATTACCCGCATCGTCCAGTCGCTGATGAGCTTCGCCCATGCCGGCGGGCGCCAGCAGGCGCACGAACCGGTCTGCGTGGCCGAGGCGGCCCAGGAGGCCATCGCACTGCTCTCGCTCAACCGGCAGAGCGTGGACGTCGACTTCTTCAACCTCTGCGATCCCGAGCACTTCGTGCAGGGCGATCCCCAGCGCCTGGTGCAGGTCATGATCAACCTGCTCTCCAACGCCCGCGACGCCTCTCCCGCCGGTGCGCCGATCCGGGTGCGCAGCGAAGCCCATGGCCAGACCGTGACCCTGAGCGTCGAAGACGAAGGCAGCGGCATCCCCAAAGCCATCATCAGTCGCCTGTTCGAACCCTTCTTCACCACCAAGGATCCGGGCAAGGGGACAGGGCTTGGCTTGGCGCTGGTCTATTCCATCGTAGAAGAGCATTATGGTCAGATAATGATCGATAGTCCTACCGACCCCGTGACCGGCCAGGGCACCCGCATTCGGGTACTGCTGCCGCGCTATCTCGGGTTGCCGGAGGCGCCGTGACGGACCCATCCGCCTGCTGGATGGATCTGCTAAAGCATTCGGAAGTCCAGACGACCGCGAAAAGACACGCTGCCTGGCGTGGGTTGTCTTGCCTTCCCGTAAGAGAGCGCACTTGATGGCCCATATCCTGATTGTCGAAGACGAGAAGATCATCCGCTCGGCGCTGCGGCGCCTGCTCGAGCGCAACCAGTTCCGCGTCAGCGAGGCCGGTTCCGTGCAGGAAGCCCAGGACCTCTACGACGTACCCAGCTTCGATCTCGTCATCAGCGATCTGCGTCTCCCTGGCGCGCCCGGCACCGAGATGATCGATCTCGCCAAGGGCAAGCCGGTACTGATCATGACCAGCTACGCCAGCCTGAGATCGGCGGTCGACTCCATGAAGCAGGGTGCGGTGGACTACATCGCCAAGCCCTTCGATCACGACGAGATGCTGCAGGCGGTAGCACGCATCCTGGTAGAGCGTGAGCAGCGCCCAGCGGTTACCGCCGAGGAAAGCGTCACGCCGCCGCCGGCCACCGGCGAGATCGGCATCATCGGCAACTGCGCACCGATGCAGGATCTCTTCGGCAAGATCCGCAAGGTCGCCCCCACCGATTCCACCGTGCTCATCCAGGGCGAATCGGGTACCGGCAAGGAGCTGGTGGCGCGCGCCCTGCACAACCTGTCGCGGCGCGCCAAGGCGCCGCTGATCTCGGTCAACTGCGCGGCCATTCCCGAAACCCTGATCGAATCCGAGCTCTTCGGCCACGAAAAGGGCGCCTTCACCGGTGCCAGCGCCAGCCGCACCGGCCTGGTGGAAGCGGCTGACGGCGGCACCCTGTTTCTCGACGAGATCGGCGAATTGCCGCTGGAAGCCCAGGCACGCCTGCTGCGCGTGTTGCAGGAGGGCGAGATCCGCCGCGTCGGCTCGGTGCAGTCGCAAAAGGTCGATGTGCGACTGATCGCTGCGACCCACCGGGACCTCAAAGGCCTGGCCAAGATCGGCCAGTTCCGCGAAGACCTCTTCTATCGCCTCAATGTCATCTCCCTGCGGCTGCCCGCCCTGCGCGAGCGTGGCAGCGATGTCATGGAGATCGCTCGGGTATTCCTCGCCCGCCAATCGGCGCGCATGAGTCGTCCGGGGCTCAAGTTCGGTGCCGAGGCCGAAGCCGCCATCCGCCATTACACCTGGCCGGGGAACGTGCGCGAACTGGAGAACGCCATCGAGCGCTCGGTGATTCTCAGCGAAGGGCAGGAAATCAATGCCGATCAGCTGGGCATCGATGTGGAGCTCGGCGAGCTGGACCTGGCCGACAGCTATCTGGATCCGCTACCCACCTCTGGCCTGGGCAACGGCAACGGCGCCCATGAGCCCACCGAGGATCTGTCGCTGGAAGACTACTTCCAGCACTTCGTGCTCGAACACCAGGACCACATGACCGAGACCGAGCTGGCCCGCAAGCTCGGTGTCAGTCGCAAGTGCCTGTGGGAACGACGTCAGCGCCTGGGCATCCCCCGGCGCAAGGCCAGCGCCAGCAGCGACGCCAGCTGAGGCTGGCCAGGGGCGCGTGATTCTTCGCGGCGCCCCGCGGTAACACCCCCTCCTCTCCCCTGCACATCCTTTGCAATGTGTTACCGCCGTAACAAGAAGCGGGTTCAGCGGTAACGAAAATACGTCTGTAGCCATTAGGCAAAAGGGCTACATTTTTTCCAAGTCACTGAAATTAAAGGATTTTTGAAAACTGGCACGGCATCTGCTTTATGTTCTGGCACAACAACAATAAAAACGTATCTCACTCCATAACAAAAACAAGACGTAGCGACTCCAGCACAACAAGAACAAGCAGGCGGAGGCGTAGCTAACTGATCATTTTGGAGAAGAGTCGTCTTGCGGGATGCTCCGCGCGATGTCAGGACAGAGAACAACAAAACTGCCCCAAGGCAGCACCCGTACCAGGCACTGCAGGAATGATCCTGACGACCTCAGCTTCCAAAGTAATCCGTTTGCTCTTGGCTCTAGACTTCAGAGCCTTTCCGGCGGCCGGTATCCGCACGGGACAGACCACACAAGAAAAACAAAAGGTCTGGATAAACAATAAAAACAAAGCACGTACCACTTTGGGGGGGAGCTTCGGCTCCCCCAGTGCCTTTGACAGCCTCCCCTCCCTCGTTCAAGATCCCCTCCTTATCTATTGCGCAATGGCATCAATTCGTGCCCAGATTGCGTATAGCCGTCTCTCCAAACAGAAACTCGCATGCTGAAGAAGCTCATCCAGACCTTGCGCTCGCCCCTGCGACGTACTCCGTCCGCGCCTGCCTTGCCCATCGAATTGCCCCGCAGTCAGCATGCTCTGGAACGAGAGCGAATCAGTCGTCACGCCCTGAGCGTCGTTGATCGACTGGAAAAAGCGGGTTATCAGGCCTACCTGGTCGGCGGCTGCGTCCGCGACCTGCTGCTTGGCTTCGAGCCCAAAGATTTCGATGTCGCCACCAGCGCCACGCCCGAGCAGGTGCGCGCTGAATTCCGTAACGCCCGGGTAATCGGTCGCCGCTTCAAGCTGGTTCACGTGCATTTCGGTCGAGAAATCATCGAGGTCGCGACCTTCCGCGCCAATCATCCCACCGGCGACGCCGAGGACGAGGCCCAGGGCTCACGCCATGAAAGCGGCCGGATCCTGCGCGACAACATCTACGGCAACCAGGAACAGGATGCCGAGCGGCGCGATTTCACCATCAACGCGCTCTACTACGATGCCAGTGGCGAGCGCATCCTCGACTACGCTAACGGCGCCCAGGACATCCGCCTGCGCCAGATCCGCCTGATCGGCGATCCCGAGCAGCGCTACCTGGAAGATCCGGTGCGAATGCTCAGGGCCGTACGCTTCGCCGCCAAGCTGGATTTCCAGATCGAGACGGCTACCGCCGAACCCATCAGCCGCCTGGCGCCGTTGCTGCGCGACATTCCGGCGCCGCGGCTGTACGACGAGATCATCAAGCTGCTGCTTGGCGGCAAGGCGGAGCGCACCTTCGAGTTGCTCTGCCAGTACGGCCTGTTCGCTCCACTGTTCCCTGCCAGCGGCGAAGCCCTGGAGCGCGATCCGGAGTACGCCGGTACGCTGATCCGGCAGGCGCTGGCCAACACCGACACCCGCATCCGCGAAGGCAAGCCGGTCACTCCGGCCTTCCTGTTCGCGGCCCTGCTCTGGCCGGCGCTGCCCGAGCGCGTCCGTCATCATCAGGAGCGTGGTCTGCCGCCGATTCCAGCGATGCAGGAAGCCGCTCACGACCTGACCCTGCAGCAGTGCCAGCGCACCGCTGTGCCCAAGCGCTTCACCATGCCCATGCGCGAGATCTGGGACATGCAGGAACGCCTGCCCCGCCGTCAGGGCAAGCGCGCCGATCAGCTGCTGGAGAATCCGCGCTTCCGCGCCGGTTATGACTTCTTGCTGCTGCGCGAGAGCGCAGGTGAGGAAACCGGCGGACTCGGTGAATGGTGGACGCGCTATCAGGAAGTCGGCGACAGCCAGCGGCGCGAGATGATCAAGAACCTAAGCCGGGAAGACGGCGCGCCCGCCAAGCGCCGTCGTCGTGGCGGCAGCAATCGCAAGCGGCGCACCTCGGACGCCCCCACGGCCGGCGACGAATGATGGAACGGGTCTATCTCGGCCTGGGCAGCAACCTGGCCGAGCCCCGGCGGCAGCTGGACGCGGCCCTGGATGCCCTGGCCCAGCTGCCCGCTAGCCAGCTGGTCGCGGTCTCCGCCTTCTATGCCAGCGACCCCCTGGGACCGCCCGACCAGCCACGCTATGTCAATGCCGTCGCGGCCCTGGATACCTGCCTCGCGCCCCTGGCGCTGCTCGACGCCACCCAGGCCATCGAGCAGCAGCAAGGCCGCGTGCGCAAGGATGAACGCTGGGGTCCGCGGACCCTGGACATCGACATCCTGCTGTTTGGCGAACGGCTGATCGACGAGCCACGTCTGCAGGTCCCCCATTACCATCTGCAGGCCCGCGCCTTCGTGCTCTATCCGCTGGCAGACCTTGCGCCCGAGCTGCAACTGCCCGACGGCCGCCGCCTGCCAGACCTGCTGTCCGCCTGTCCTTTCGAAGGTCTGGAGCGACTGGTAGCGTCGTTACCTACCCGGTAACACACCAGTAACACCGAGCATTGACTTGTGCCGGATGCGCCGGGACTATAGCAGCCGTTTTCGCGCGGCCGACCCGCGCCCGCGGCGCCAGACAATAACCATAGCGCCGTTCCACGAGGACCCTTGCATGCCTGATATCAGCCTCACGACCCTTCAGGGGCTCAAGCAGCGTGGCGAAAAGATCGCCATGCTGACCGCCTACGATGCCACCTTCGCCCAGGCCGCGAGCCAAGCCGGCGTCGAGATGCTGCTCATCGGCGATTCTCTCGGCATGGTGCTGCAGGGTCACGACAGCACCCTGCCGGTGACCCTCGACGACATGGTCTACCACACCGCCTGCGTCAAGCGTGGCCATGCCGACGCCTTCATCGTCGCCGACCTGTCGTTCATGACCTATGCCACCCTGGAACAGACCCTGACCAGCGCCGGCCGCCTGATGCAGGCAGGCGCGCAAATGGTCAAGCTCGAGGGTGACGCCTGGCTGGCCGAGCCGATTCGCCGTCTGGCCGCCAATGGCGTACCGGTCTGCGCCCACCTGGGCCTGACGCCCCAGTCGGTGAATGTCTTCGGTGGCTTCAAGGTGCAGGGCCGCGATCCGCTCCGCGCGCAGCAGCTGCGCGAGGCCGCGCGGGAGCTGGAAGAAGCCGGCGCGGCCATGTTGCTGCTGGAATGCGTGCCCTCGGCGCTGGCCGAGGAAATCACCCGGGCTGCCCGGGTGCCGGTGATCGGCATCGGCGCCGGTGCCGCTACCGATGGCCAGGTGCTGGTGCTGCACGACATGCTCGGCCTGGCCCTGCGCGGGCGCACGCCGAAATTCGTCCGCAACTTCATGGCCGGTCAGGACAGCATCCAGGCTGCCCTGGCGGCCTACGTCGCCGCCGTCAAGGACGGCAGCTTTCCCGCTCCCGAACACGGATTCTCCGCATGAAGACGGTCCATAGCGTCCGCGAACTGCGCGCCGCCGTCGCCGCCGCGCGCCGCCAGGGCCTGCGCATCGGCCTGGTGCCCACCATGGGCAATCTGCACGCCGGCCATATCGCGCTGGTGGAGACCGCCCGGCGTCACGCCGACTTCGTGGTGGCGAGCATCTTCGTCAATCCACTGCAGTTCGGAGCCAGCGAGGATCTGGACACCTATCCGCGCACCCTCGCGGAAGACAGCCGTCAGCTGAACGAGGCCCATTGCGACCTGCTGTTCGCGCCAGCGGTTGGCGAGATGTATCCCAATGGCATGGATGGCCTGACCCGGGTGAGGGTGCCGGGCGTGTCCGAAGGCCTCTGCGGCGCCCGCCGTCCTGGCCATTTCGAAGGCGTGGCCACCGTGGTCACCAAGCTCTTCCAGATGGCGCAACCGGACGTGGCGGTCTTTGGCGAAAAGGACTATCAGCAGCTGGCGGTGATCCGCAAGCTGGTCCAGGACCTGGACATGCCCATCGAGATCGTCGCCCAACCCACGGTACGGGCCACCGATGGCCTGGCCCTGTCATCGCGCAACGGCTATCTCGATGACGGTCAGCGCGCCAGTGCGCCCTGCCTGTACAGCCTGCTCAGGCGCCTGGCCGATCAGCTCGCCGCTGGCGCCGTGATAGAGCCGGTCCTGGCCGCGGGTGTCGCCGAACTGCAAGCTCAGGGGCTTAAAGTCGACTACCTGGAGTTGCGCGAGCAGTCGAGTCTGCAACCGGTCGGACCAGACGCCCGCGAGCTGGTCCTGCTGGTGGCGGCCTACCTTGGCCAGACCCGCCTGATCGACAACCTGAGCTTTCGCCGCAGGCCCCGAGTGTGATGCAACCGAAGGTTAGCTCACCCAAACCTGCTCAGACCCTGGAAGCCCGGAACATACCGGGCTTTTTCATGCTCGAAGCGCGGCGCCACGTCAGGCGTCGCGCGGCAGCCGACTTTCCCTTGCAAGCCACCGGCTTGTGGGGCACAACAGCAAACAAGAGCCACCAAGGAAAAGCCTACCCATGGAGTACTATCAACATCCTCTCGACGTGACCCAGCTCGCCTCCTGGAAAGCGCTGCAAGAGCACCGCAAGGCCATGCAGAACTTTCGCATGCGCGACGCCTTCGCCGCCGACCCGCAGCGGTTCACGCAGTTCTCCCTGAACACCAGTGGTCTGTTCCTCGACTATTCCAAGAATCTCATCACCGAGCAGACCCGTGAGCTGCTGGTGAACCTGGCCCGCGAAGCGGGCTTGGAAGGCGCCATCCGTACCCTATTCGACGGTGCCTACGTCAACTCGTCCGAACACCGCCCCGCGCTGCACACCGCACTGCGTCGTCCGGTAGGCGACAGCGTCGAGATCGACGGTCAGGACATCATGCCCGAGGTGCATCGAGTCCTGAACCAGATGACCGCGCTGGTCACCCGCATCCACAACGGCCTCTGGCGCGGCTACACCGAGAAGCCGATCACCGACGTGGTCAATATCGGCATCGGTGGTTCCTTCCTCGGCCCGCAGCTGGTGTCCGAGGCGCTGGTGCCCTTCACCCAGCGCGGCGTACGTTGCCACTACCTGGCCAACATCGACGGCAGCGAATTCCGCGAGGTAACCTCCAAGCTCGCCGCCGACACCACCCTGTTCATCGTCTCCTCCAAGTCCTTCGGTACCCTGGAGACGCTGAAGAACGCCCAGGCCGCGCGCGCCTGGTGCCTGGCCCAGGGCTGCCCGGAGCCGGAGCTGCACAAGCACTTCATCGCGGTCTCCAGCAACGTCAAGATGGCGGTGGAATTCGGCATCGCCGAAGAGAACATCTTTCCCATGTGGGACTGGGTCGGCGGGCGCTACTCGCTGTGGTCGGCCATCGGCCTGCCCATCGCCCTGGCCATCGGCATGTCCAACTTCAAGGACCTGCTGGCCGGCGCCTATGCCATGGACCAGCATTTCACCAGCGCGCCCTTCGAAGAGAACATGCCGGTGCTGCTGGGCCTGCTCGGGGTCTGGTACGGCAACTTCTGGGGCGCGACCAGCCACGCGATCCTGCCCTACGACCACCACCTGCGTAACTTCGTGAAGCACCTGCAGCAGCTGGACATGGAGTCCAACGGCAAGAGCGTGCGTCAGGACGGCTCGCCGGTGAGCATGGAAACCGGTCCGGTGATCTGGGGCGGCGTCGGCTGCAACGGTCAGCACGCCTACCACCAGCTGCTCCACCAGGGCACCCAACTGATCCCCGGTGATTTCATCGTGCCGGTGGTGAGCCACAACCCGGTGGCCGATCACCAGCAATGGCTCTATGCCAACTGCCTGTCGCAGAGCCAGGCGCTGATGCTGGGCAAGACCCGCGAGGAAGCCGAGAAGGAACTGCGCGAGAAGGGCATGGGCGAAGCCGAGATCGCCAAGCTGGCGCCGCACAAGGTGATTCCGGGCAACCGTCCGAGCAACACCCTGGTGCTGGAGCGCATCTCGCCGCGGCGCCTGGGCGCGCTGGTGGCGCTGTACGAGCACAAGGTGTTCGTGCAGAGCGTCATCTGGGGCATCAACTGCTTCGACCAGTGGGGCGTCGAACTGGGCAAGGAGCTGGGCAAGGATGTCTACCAGCACATCATCGGCCGTAGCGAAGGCAAGGCCGACGATGGCTCCACTCAGGGCCTGATTGATTACTTCCGCGGTCGTCACCGCGGCTGATCGCCTCTGCTCTCTCGAAAAGCGCCGCTCTGCGGCGCTTTTTCGTTTTGTCGTCCCTCTGAACCCCATCGCGCCATCCGGGCCTAAACTAGGAGCACAACAACACCAAGAAGGAGCCGGCCATGAGCCACCGCTATCCCGTGCCCGAGAGCCTGAGTGCGCGCACCCATCTCGATGAAGCCCGTTATCGCGAGCTCTACCAGCGTTCGGTGGACCAGCCGGAACGCTTCTGGAGCGAGCAGGCCAGCGCCCTGCTCGACTGGTCACGCACCTGGGACGAAGTCCATAGCGGCGATATGCGCGAGGGGCGTACCCGCTGGTTCAGCGGCGGTCAGCTCAACGTCGCCTACAACTGCATCGATCGCCACCTCGCCGCCCGCGGCGACCAGACCGCCATCGTCTGGGAAGGTGACGATCCCGCCGACAGCCAGACCATCACCTATCGTCAGCTGTACGAACACGTCTGCCGCCTGGCCAATGTGCTCAAGGCGCGCGGGGTAAAGAAGGGCGACAGGGTCTGCCTGTACCTGCCGATGATCCCCGAGGCGGCCTACGCCATGCTGGCCTGCGCCCGCATCGGTGCGGTCCATTCGGTGGTATTCGGCGGCTTCTCGCCCGAGGCATTGCGTGATCGCATCCTCGACTCCGACTGCCGGGTGGTGATCACCGCCGACGAGGGCGTGCGCGGTGGCAAGCGCGTCCCGCTCAAGGCCAATGTCGACAAGGCCCTGGCCAAGTGTCCGGACGTCCACACCGTGGTGCTGGTCGAGCGTACCGGCGCCGCGGTGGGTCGACAGGAAGGTCGCGACCTGCCCTATGCCCAGGCCGTGGCCGACGTCTCCGCCGACTGCCCGGCGGAGCCCATGGACGCCGAGGATCCGCTGTTCATCCTCTACACCTCCGGCTCCACCGGCAAACCCAAGGGCGTGTTGCATACCACCGGGGGCTATCTGCTGGGCGCCACCTTAAGCTTCAAGTATTTGTTCGACTATCACGAGGGGCAGGTCTTCTGGTGCACCGCCGACGTCGGCTGGGTCACCGGCCACAGCTACATCGTCTACGGGCCCCTGGCCAACGGCGCCACTACTCTGATGTTCGAAGGCGTGCCGAGCTATCCCGACGCCAGTCGCCTCTGGCAGGTGGTGGACAAGCATCAGGTCAATATCTTCTATACCGCTCCCACTGCCTTGCGCGCCCTGATGCGGGAGGGCGACGAGCCGGTACAGCGCACCTCGCGGCAAAGCCTGCAACTGCTGGGCAGCGTCGGCGAGCCCATCAATCCCGAGGCCTGGGAGTGGTATCACCGGGTGGTGGGCGAAGGTCGCTGCCCTATCGTCGACACCTGGTGGCAGACCGAGACCGGCAGCATCCTCATCGCGCCGCCTCCCGGTGCCCTGGCGCTGAAGCCAGGTTCGGCCACCCTGCCCTTCTTTGGCGTCCAGCCGGTCCTGCTGGACGAACAGGGCAAGGAAATCGACGGTCCCGGCAGCGGCGTGCTGGCGATCAAGGCCAGCTGGCCAAGTCAGATCCGCACCGTCTATGGCGATCACCAGCGGTTGATCGACACCTATTTCAGTGCCTATCCAGGCTACTACTTCACTGGCGATGGCGCACGGCGGGATGAAGACGGCTACTACTGGATCACCGGGCGGGTGGACGACGTGCTCAACGTCTCTGGCCACCGCATCGGTACGGCGGAAGTAGAAAGCGTCCTCACCGAGCATGCAGACGTGGCCGAGGCGGCCGTGGTGGGCTGCCCGCACGAGGTCAAGGGGCAGGCGGTCTACGCCTTCGTCACCACCAAGGGCGGGGTAACGCCGAGCGATGAACTCAAGGCTCGGCTGCGTCAGCAGGTAGCCGACGAGATCGGTAGCTTCGCCAAGCCGGAGTTCCTGCAATGGGCGCCGGCGCTGCCCAAGACCCGCTCCGGCAAGATCATGAGGCGCATCCTGCGCAAGATCGCCTGCGACGAGCTGGACAGCCTGGGCGATACCTCGACCCTGGCCGACCCGTCCGTGGTCGACAGCCTCATCGACGCTCGTCTCAACCGCGCCCCGCAGGGCTAGGCAGCAGCCCAAAGGAAAGCCCCGCCTAGGCGGGGCTTTTTTCTACCAGCGGCCTTAGTGGGCTGCTTGCATCCGGTGCTTCAGGTCACGCATGCGATCATGAGTCGCACGGGCCTTTTCGAGCTGGCTGCGCAGGCTGGCCTGGGCATCCGGCGTGGCATGTTCGTTCACGGCACGTTCCAGCGCGTGCAACAGGCGGTCTTCCTGTTCTTCCAGTTCACTGACGTAGGTGACCTCTTCCTTTTCCTTGCTGGCAAAGGAGGTTTTGACGTCGGTGTAGTACTTGCGGAAGCTGCCGGCAAAGGTGCCTTGCTCGGCGGGCTTTTCACCGGCAGCCGATACCTGGCTGCTCAGCGCGCTGATGATTTCGGCCTTGCTTTGGGCGATCTCGGTAAAGAGCGCCTTCAATTCGGGGTTCTTCACTTCGGTGAGGGCATGCTCATAGAAATTCTTGCCGTCACGGGCGATCTCGATCAGATCGTTGAGGGTTTCGGTCGTATTGGTCATGGCAGTTCTCCGGGGTGAAGGGCAAGGGGCGATGGCAGCGGGTGTCGCTGCCATCGTGCCGGGGTTACCAGGCGGTCTTACTGGGCTGCTTTCAGCGCGTCAGCCGAGACGGCCTTGACGCCCTTGATGGCCTTGGCTTCTTTGATCGCCAGGTCGCGCTGGGCTTCGGTAGCCACGGTGCCGGACAGGGAGACGACGCCCTTGTTGGTCTCGACCTTGATCGAGGTGCCCTTGATGTGTTCGTCAGCCAGGAAAGACGCCTTCACCTTGCTGGTGATCCAGGTATCGGATGCGGCTTCTTCGGTCTTGTCCATGGTGTTATTGGCGGCCAGGGTCATGTTCTGGCTGGTGGCAGCGAAGGCACCGCCGGCCAGCGGCAGGCTCAGTACGGAAGCGGTGACGGCAGCGAGAGCAAAGGTACCGAAAGTCTTTTTCATGAGATGACTCCTGTTTTCCTTGGTGGTACTGCGTCCAGGTCCTGGCAGCAGCGACCTAGATGTAGAGCGCAACGGTCGCGATGAATTCCAAACCCATAAAAAGTCATTAAAAATCAATTACTTATATAGATTTCACCTTGCTGGCCAGCAGGCAAAATGCAAGAAAGGTGAAAATTCGTCTGGTAAATTGCACGAGGTCAGACGACTCTGGGTGGGACGTCTAGCCCGGGTAGTTGCCCGCGTGATGCGTCGACCGATGCCGCACGATAGAAAGAGGAATTGCCGGGTGGCCAAACCAGAACTGCTGCACCTTTATCCGGTCAATGCTGAACTGAACCCGACACCTACGATCGGGCCTTGAGGATCCGGGATGCGGCCTCTTTCTCCTGCGCGCATTGCCCTGATTTATCTGTTGCTGAGCGCCCTCTGGGTGATCGGTAGCGATGGGCTGCTGCATGTCCTGGTCGGCGATCAGGACAGTGCCTATCCTTGGCATACCTTGAAAAGCCTGGGCTTCATCAGCCTTTTGTCGCTGGTCCTGTATGGACTGATGCAGCGACAGGTCAGGCATCGCGAAGGGTTCATCGAAGAACTGCAGACCCAGCGCGGTACCCAGGATTTCATCCAGCGACTCACCAATACCGGCGACTGGCAGTTGCTGCCCGATGGCCGCCTGCTCTGCTCCGAACGGACCCTGGTGATGCTGCACCAGCCCAAGGACAGCGATCCGCTGGATTTCGCCACGGTAGTGGCCTGCGCGCGCGTCGAGGATCGCGACCATGTCCGCAGCATGCTCGAACGCCTGCAGCACATGCAGGGGCCGCTGAACTTTTCCGCGCACTTCGATGACGGCGAAGGCAGTTGGCGCTGGCTCAACTGGCAGAGCGACTTCGACGAAGCTGGCGTTACCCGCGGTGCCCTGGTCGACATCACCAGCCACAAGCTGGCCGAGCAGGCCCTGCAGGACAGCCAGAGACGCTATCGCGAACTGGTCCAGCATCTGCCGCTGGTGATATTCGCCAGTGACCACCGCGGCCGTTGGCAATTCCTCAATCCCGCGTGGGAAAGCCTGACCGGTCAACCTCCGGCCCAGCAACTCAACCACCCCCTGGACCAGGCCTTTCATCCCCAGGATGGCGCCCGGCTGCGCCAGCTGGTCGCCGATTTCGCGGCGGGTCAGCGCCTGCATTGGAACGGCGTGGTGCGGCTGCGGCAGTCGGTGGAAAGCCACCGCTGGATGCAGATGGAATTGCGCGCCGGCCTCGATGGCGAAATCCAGGGCACCCTGACCGACATTCATCACGACTACCAGGCGCAGCAGTTACAGCAGGCCCGCAGCGACGTGCTCGACGACCTGCTCACCGGCCTGCCGTTGGCGGAGATCCAGCAGGGCATCGCCTTGCGGCTGGAACGCATCTATCCCGAGATGCGCGTCGCCCTGCTGCTGGACGATCAGGGCGAGCACCTGCGCGTCGCCGCGGCGCCCAGCCTGCCGCCCGCCTTTCAGGCGGCGCTGGAAGGTGTCCCCCGCGGTCGCCACGACCAGGGCTGCTGTTCCGCCGTCACCGGCAATGCCCCCGTGTTCACCATCGACATCGAACTGGATCCGGCCTGGCAGGTTCTGCTACCGGCAGCCCTGGCGGCGGGCATTCGCGGCGCCTGGGCACTGCCCCTGCAGGACGAGCAACAGCGCGCCGTGGGCGCGCTGGGGATCTACTATGGCGAGGCGCGGCTACCCGAGCCGGAAACCCAGACCCTGATCACCGAGTTCACCCGCCTGGCGGTGCTGGCCATTCGGCAACAGCGCGCCGTCCAGGCCCAGCGAGCCAGCGAAGCCCGCTACCGCAGCATCTTCGAACAGGCCTATACCGGCATCATGCTGAATGACCTGGACGGCCACTGGCTGAGCATCAATCATCACTTCTGCCAGATGCTCGGCTATTCGCAACCGGAATTGCTGCAACGCGACATCGCCTCGGTGACTCATCCGGAAGAGCGTGCCCTCGGCGCCGCGTTGCGGAAACAGCTGATCGATACCGGCCAGGATCGCTACACCCTGGAAAAACGCTATCTGCATCGCAGCGGCCAGCCGGTGTGGGCCAACGTCACCACCCGGCTGATCCGCGATGATCAGGGTCTGCCGCAGTATTTCATCAGTACCGCTCAGGACATCACCCTGCGCAAACAGCAGGAGGAGAGCCTGCGCCAGGCTGCGGCGATGTTCGAGAACAGTCGCGATGGCCTGCTGCTGCTCGACGAACGTCGCTGGATCCTGGCGGTGAATCCGGCCTTCGCCCGGCTGCTGGGCGCCCAGGAGGGCACCCTGCTTGGCCAGCGTCTCGGGCTGCCCAGCGGGGGCCGGCAGGATCAGCGCTTCTATCGCGAGCTTTGGCGCACCGTACGCCGCGAGGGTCGCTGGGAAGGCGAACTGCTCTGGCCTCGCCTGGATGGCAGCACCTTCCCAGCCTGGACCACCATCGACACCCTCTACCCCCGGGAAAGACGGCAATACACGGTCACGGTCAGCGATACCACCCGGCTGCGGGAGAGCGAGGCGCGCCTGAGTCACCTCGCCCACCACGATCCGCTGACCGACCTGCCCAACCGCCTGCTGGCGCGTACTCATCTCGAACACGCGCTGGCCCTTGCGGAACCCCAGGAATACCTGGTCGCCGTGCTGATCCTCGACTTCGACCTCTTCCGCACGGTCAATGAAAGCCATGGCCATGCCCTGGGCGACGAGCTGCTGGTGGAATTCGCCGCTCGCTTGCGCGCCCTGCTCAGCGAGGACATCACCCTGGCCCGCATCGGCGGTGATGAGTACCTGGTCATCATCGAGCGCCTGGACCGCCCCGAATTCGCCGCCCAGATCGCCCAGGCGATGCTTGGCAAGCTGGAGCAGCCCTTCCACCTGGGCGACCACGACATCTACCTCAGCGCCAGCATCGGCATCAGTCTCTTCCCCGACGATGGCAGCACCGCCGACGACCTCATCCGCAATGCCGACACGGCCATGCACCAGGCCAAGGATCAGGGTCGCGATACCTTCCGCTTCTATACCCAGGCTCTCACCGAGCAGTCACGGCGCCGGTTGAATCTTGAATCGCGACTGCGCATGGCGCTCAAGCGCGGTGATTTCGTCCTACATTACCAACCGCTGATGAGCGTGAGTTCGGCCCAGACCATCGGCGTGGAGGCCCTGGTGCGCTGGCTGGACCCGGAACTGGGGCTCATCCCGCCTACCGAGTTCATTCCCCTGGCCGAAGAGACCGGGCTCATCGTGCCGCTGGGCGACTGGATCATCGAAAGCGCCTGCCAGCAGATGCGCAGCTGGCTGGAGCAGGGGCTGGAACTGGAGACCCTGGCGATCAACATCTCGCCCCGGCAATTCGCCAAGCGTGACCTGGCCAGCACCATCTCCCGCGCCCTGGCGCGCAGTCGCCTGCCCGCCGAGAACCTGGAATTGGAGATCACCGAAGGCACCCTGATGGACAACGTCGAGGAAGCGCTAATGTCCCTGGCGACCCTCAAGACGCTCGGGGTGCGTATCGCCGTGGACGACTTTGGCACCGGCTACTCCTCGCTGGCCTACCTGCGCCGCTTTCCGCTCGACAAGCTCAAGATCGATCAGAGCTTCATGCACGAACTGCGCAGCGACAGTGGTACCCACAGCAGCCAGGCCATCGCCGCGGCCATCGTTGCCCTGGGCCAGGGCCTGGGCCTGGACGTTCTGGCCGAAGGGGTGGAGACCACCGAACAATGGGACATCCTGCGCAAGCTGGGCTGCCAGCAGTGCCAAGGTTTCCTGTTCAGTCCGCCGTTGCCTCCCGAAGAGTTCGCCGCCTGGTATGCCGAGCGGCAACGCGCACGCGCTTAGCCAGCGGACTGACGAGTGTCACTGTTCTGCAATCAAAACCACTCTAGACTCGGGTTTCCACTTTTCGTCTGTCCCCGAGGGTATCAGCATGAAGATCGTGGTTCGTCCCCTGCGCAAGTCCACCACCAGTGCCTGGCAGGTCTGCATCGACAAGCAGGCCATTACCTTTCTTAGCGAAGCGGATGCCCGCAGTTACGTGGCGACTCTGGAGGCGCGTATCGCCGCGCCCCACCCGCTGCCCCTGCGCGAGACCGCACTCGGAGTCGCAGCTTCGCTCTAGCCACGACGACGTTCGTCTCTGCGTCACGCACCTTGCCCTGCTCAGGCGTTACCCGCCTGGGTAGAGCGCGGTGCACCTTCTTTCCAACGAGAATTCGGATAGCAGGCTATCGATAATGTAACTTTTGCGGCATCCGCCCCATCCTACCCCTAGCTCCCGCGTTCGCGGGGTCTCGTTGTCTGATGGATCTGGAACGCCCATGCTCGAACTCGCTGCTGCCTTCATCTGCTTCACCTCGCTGCTCACCTACCTCAACTTCCGCTTCATTGGCCTGCCACCCACCATCGGCGTCATGGTCATCGCGCTGATCTTCTCGGTCGGCCTGCAGAGCCTGTCCTGGCTGGGTTTTCCCGGTCTCGAGCACCGCATCGGCGAGCTGCTCGGGCAGATCGACTTCAACGACCTGCTGATGAACTGGATGCTCGGTTTCCTGCTGTTCGCCGGCGCCCTGCACGTCAATCTCAAGGACCTGCGTGACTACAGGTGGGCCATCGGTGGCCTGGCCACCCTGGGCGTGGTGATCTCCACGGTACTGATCGGTTACCTGACCTACTGGATCTTCGGCTGGCTGGGCTGGCACATCGACCTGCTCTACTGCCTGATCTTCGGTGCCCTGATCTCCCCCACCGACCCCATCGCCGTGCTCGGCATCCTGCGCTCGGCCGGCGCGCCCAAGTCGCTGGAAACCACCATCGTCGGCGAAGCGCTGTTCAACGATGGCGTCGCCGTGGTGGTCTATTCGGTGCTGCTGGGGGTGATCCAGCTGGGCGAGACGCCCACGGTCAACGCCGCGCTCTGGCTGTTTCTCGAAGAAGCCGGCGGCGGCATCCTCTTTGGCCTGGTGATCGGCTTCATCTGCTACTGGCTGATGCTGAGCATCGAGCAGCACCAGATCGAGGTGATGCTGTCCCTGGCGCTGGTGATCGGCGGCTCGACCCTGGCCAGTCACCTGCACGTCTCCGGCCCCATCGCCATGGTGGTGGCAGGCCTGATCATCGGCAACCTGGGTCGCACCAAGGCCATGAACGATTTCACCCGGCGCTACCTGGACGGTTTCTGGGAATTGATCGACGAGATCCTCAACGCCCTGCTGTTCGCCCTGATCGGCATGGAGCTGCTGGTGTTGCCCTTCAGCTGGACCCACCTGGGCGCAGCGTTGCTGGTGACCCTGGCGATTCTCTTCGCCCGCTGGATCAGCGTGGCACCGGTGGTACTGCTGAGTCCGCACTGGCGCAACATGACCCGCGGCACGGCGCGCATCCTTACCTGGGGCGCCCTGCGCGGCGGTGTCTCCGTGGCTCTGGCCCTGAGCCTGCCAGCCGGTCCGGAACGGGATCTGATCCTGGCGCTGACCTATATCGTGGTACTGGTCTCCATCCTCGGCCAGGGCCTGACCATCGGCCGGGTGGTCAAGAGCGTCACCGGTGCCACACCGATCGCGCGCGACGAGCATCACTGAGCCCGGGAAACGAAAAACCCCGCCGTGACGGGGTTTTTGAGCAACAGCCAAGCGATCAGCGCGGCAGGTTGCGTCCGGAGAAGATCTCGCGCATCTCGTGCTTGAGACGCTGGGTGATCTGCTGACGCTGTTCGGTCGAGAGGCTGCGAGAGGCGTCGCCGAACAGGTAGTTGTCCAGTTCGAATTCCTTGAGCAGCATCTTGGTGTGGAACAGGTTGTCCTGGTACACGTTCACGTCGACCATCTGATAGGCCGCGCGGGTATCCTCGGACAGGTAGTTCTGGATCGAATTGATCTCGTGGTCGATGAAGTGCTTGCGCCCTTCGATGTCGCGGGTGAAACCACGCACCCGGTAGTCCACGGTGACGATGTCCGAGTCGAACTGGTGGATCAGGTAGTTCAGGGCCTTGAGCGGGGAGATCACGCCACAGGTGGAGACGTCGATGTCGACGCGGAAGGTGGCGATGCCGTCATCCGGATGAATCTCCGGATAGGTATGCACCGTGATGTGACTCTTGTCCAGGTGGCCCAGGATGGTCTCGCGCAGCGGGCCGGGCGACTCCTCGATCTGGCTCTCGGTCGGCTCGACCGGTTGCTCGGAAATCAGGATGGTCACGCTGGCACCCTGGGGATCGTAGTCCTGGCGGGCGATGTTGAGGATGTTGGCCCCGATGATGTCGACCACGTCGGTCAGTATCTGGGTCAGACGCTCGGCGTCGTATTCCTCGTCGATGTACTGGACATAGGCCTGTTGATCTTCCGACGTCTCGGCATAGCAGATGTCGTAGATGTTGAAGCTCAAGGTCTTGGTCAGGTTGTTGAAACCATGAAGCCTGAGTTTGCTTTTCACGGTGGTAAAGCTCCCGTCGTGCGGTCTCTGACCGCGGTCCTGAATGCCCGTCAGTTGCGGATTGCGCAAGCTGCGTAGGGCGGCGAACACCTCTTCGCGATGGCGATTGGCTGTACTTGTCGGGGCATGCCCCTTAAGAGCGGCGCATTATGCAGATCGGCAGCGGCTGGGGCCAGAGTCTGCCGGGCTCAGGTGATGAATTGATGTCGGCGAGAAGGGGATGACGCGGATAGCGACGCCTGAACGGGCGTCGCGGGCGAGGGATTCAGGCGAGTTCGACGAGTTCGTAGCTGTGGCTGATCTCGACGCCGGCGCGGCCAAGCATGATGGACGCCGAGCAGTATTTTTCCGCCGACAGCTCGATGGCGCGCTTGACCTGGGCTTCCTTGAGACCGCGCCCCTTGACCACGAACTTCAGGTGGATGCGGGTGAACACCTTGGGCTCGGTATCGGCGCGCTCGGCCTCGAGGAACGCCTCGCAGCTCTCCACCGGCTGCCGCGCCTTGCGCAGGATGCTGACCACGTCGTAGCTGGCGCAGCCGCCCAGACCGATCAGCACGGTCTCCATCGGCCGTACGCCCAGGTTGCGACCGCCGCTTTCCGGCGGGCCATCCATGACCACTACATGGCCACTGCCAGACTCGCCAAGGAACATGGCCTCGCCCGCCCACTGAATGCGCGCTTTCATCGCTTTCGTCCTACTTATATATGCAAATGGTGATCAGCTTAACATGCTGAATGGCGTAAACTGGGTACCAGTGTAAGGTTATTCAGCTCGCATTTAAGCTGCGCGTGTTCTTATCCGGTCTTTGAATTGGAACCGGCGCAGCCTATGCATGCACCGGTTCGGACATCGGTGCCCCCGACTCAGGTTAGCTTTCAACCTCAGGAATCAGCATGGCCGCTATCATCCCTCCCGCGAAGTTACAGCACATCGACAAGCTGCTAGCGCATTGCTCGCGTCGTCGCTATACGGCAAAAACCACCATCATCTACGCTGGCGACAACAGCGAGAGCCTGTTCTTCATCCTCAAGGGATCGGTCACCATCCTCATCGAGGACGATGAAGGCCGCGAAATGATCATTGCCTATCTCAACGCCGGGGACTTCTTTGGCGAGATGGGTCTGTTTTCCAAGGAAGGTAGCGAACCCGAGCGCAGTGCCTGGGTACGCGCCCGTACCGAGTGCGAAGTCGCCGAGATCAGCTATGGCCAGTTCCGCGAACTGAGCCAGCATGATCCGGACATGCTCTTCTCCCTGGGCCGTCAGATGGCCGAGCGGCTGCGCCAGACCACCCGCAAGGTCGGCGACCTGGCCTTCCTCGACGTCACCGGTCGCGTAGCCCGCACCCTGCTCGACCTGTGCAAGCAGCCCGACGCCATGACCCATCCGGATGGCATGCAGATCAAGATCACCCGCCAGGAAATTGGCCGTATCGTCGGCTGCTCCCGCGAGATGGTCGGTCGCGTGCTGAAGTCCCTCGAAGAACAGGGTCTGGTCCACGTCAAGGGCAAGACCATGGTGGTGTTCGGCACCCGCTGAACCCACGCGGCGCGCCTCCGCCAGCCGGCGGGGGCAGACGCCCCCGCCGGTCCCGGCATCAGACCTGGACCTGCTTTTCAACCTTCTCTACCCGCACCGTGGCTTTCTCGCCAACGGTCTTCTCGCCGTTACCCTTGGCCTTGGGCTCCCCCACCACGAAGTGGAATTCTTCGCCGTGCTTGACCGCGCCATAGAGCACCGCCTTCTCGATCAGCTCGGTACCGCGCAGATGCCGCAGCATCAGCGGATCGCAGCGCAGATCGCGGTAGAGCGCCAGGCACAGCAGCGCCATGACCACCACGAAGGGTAGCGAGACCACGATGGTCAGGTTCTGCAGGCCATTGAGGGCCGCCCCCGGATTGCCCGGGTCGCCGATGGCCAGCATGATCGCCGCCACCGCGCCGGTGAGGGCGCCCCAGAAGATCACCGTGCGCCGCGAGGGCTCGGTGGTACCGCGCTCGGACAGGGTGCCCATCACCAGGGAAGCGGCGTCGGCGCCAGAGACGAAGAAGATCGCCACCAGCACCATGACCAGCACCGAGGTCACCGAGGCCCAGGGATAGCTGGACAGCAGATCATAGAGGGCGAAGTTGCTGTTCACCGCGCCGTCGACCAGGGTGAAGGCGCCCAGACGCATGGCGTCGATCGCAGCACCGCCGAAGATGACGAACCAGACCACGCTGACCAGGCTCGGCACCAGCAGCACGCCGGTGACGAACTGGCGAATGGTGCGGCCACGACTGATGCGGGCGATGAACATGCCGACGAAGGGCGTCCAGGAAATCCACCAGGCCCAGTAGAACACCGTCCAGCTGGACAGCCAGTTGCCCATGGCCTCACCGCCGCTGGCACTGGTGCGGGCCATCATCTCCGGCAGCAGGTCGATGTAGTCGCCAATGGCGGTAGGCAGCAGGTTGAGCATCAGCAGACTTGGGCCGACGATGAAGACGAACAGCGCCAGCGCCACCGCCAGCACCATGTTGGTGTTGGACAGCCACTGGATACCCTTCTCCACGCCCGACACGGCGGAGATGACGAAGGCGACCGTCAGCACGGTGATGATGCTGATGTAGAGCAGCTTGCCCGGTTGCTCGATCCAGCCGTTGTGTTCGAGGCCACCGGCGATCTGCAGGGCGCCCAGGCCCAGGGAGGCGGCCGAACCGAACAGGGTGGCGAAGATCGCCATCATGTCGATGACGCGGCCGAGGGGGCCATTGGCGTACTCGCCGATCAGCGGCCGGAAGGCGACCGAGATCAGCTGGCAGCGCCCCCGGCGATAGGTGCCATAGGCGATGGCCAGACCAACGACGGCGTAGATCGCCCAGGGATGCAACGTCCAGTGGAACAGCGTGGTGGCCATGGCCACCTGCAGGGCGGCGCTGCTCTGCCCTGCCGCGCCGCCGGGCGGCGGATTGAGGTAGTGCGAAAGCGGCTCGGCGACGCCAAAGAACATCAGACCGATGCCCATCCCGGCGCTGAACATCATCGCCACCCATGACAGGGTGCGAAACTCCGGTTGTTCGTCGTCGCGTCCCAGGGGAATGCGTCCGTAGCGACTGGCAGCCAGCCAGATGACGAAGACCACGAAGCCAGTGGAAGTGAGAACGAACAGCCAGCCAAAGTGGGTGATCACCCAGCCTTGGGCGGTCGAGGCGCTGCTGGCCAGACTGACCTGGTTGATGAATCCCCAGATCACGAAGGCGAGAGCGGCGATGCTGGTGATGCCGAAGACCACCCAATCGGTGGTCCCGGCAAGTCGACGATCACGCCGCGCCTCTTCGGTCCGAGAGGGATCGGTGACGCTGATATCAAGTGTTTCGCTTTTTTCTTCCGTTGCCATGGTTCTTGCTTGCCCTGGTTATGGATAGCCTGATGCGGCGGAGCCCGGCGCACCTCGCGATGGCCGACCGACTCCTCGACCCGCCACGGTTCAGCGGGTCGAAGGTCATTAACCGGGTTTAGGCGTCAGGAAACAAAGCCCCTCGTCGGCAGCGGGTACACGGAGGTCGTTCCCGCCGTTTGAGGTAGGCGCGAGTCGACTTGGGTCACCTTGCGGCATAAAAAAAGGCCTCGGTAGTCGCCACCGAGGCCTCGTTCAGGCGCCTGAACAGTCAGGCGTCCATGAGCGGGAAGCGTCGGTCAGGGAAGAACAGCCGCTGCAGCTCCTGCCCTGGCTCGTCGGCGCGCATGAAGGCTTCGCCCACCAGGAAGGAACGCACCTCGTTGACCTCCATCAGCTCCACATCGGCGCGATTGAGAATGCCGCTTTCGGTGATCACCAGGCGATCCTGAGGAATGCGCGGCAGCAGCTCCAGCGTGGTCTCGAGACTGACCTCGAAGGTATGCAGGTTGCGGTTGTTGATGCCCACCAGCGGGGTATCCAGCACCTTGAGCGCACGCTCCAGCTCGGCACCGTCGTGGACCTCGACCAGCACGTCCAGGCCGACGGACTTGGCGGTGGCGGCCAATTCGCCCATCAGGCCATCGTCCAGCGCGGCGACGATCAGGAGGATGCAGTCGGCACCGATGGCACGAGCTTCCACTACCTGAAAGGGATCGATGAGGAAGTCCTTGCGGATCACCGGCAGTTCGCAGGCGCCGCGGGCCTCCTGCAGGTAGGCGTTACCGCCCTGGAAGAAATCGACGTCGGTGAGCACGCTCAGGCAGGTAGCCCCACCCAGGGCGTAGCTGCGGGCGATCTCGGCTGGCACGAAGTGTTCACGGATCACACCCTTGCTTGGCGACGCCTTCTTCACCTCGGCGATGACCGCCGCTTCCTTGCGTGCCACTTGGGTCTGCAGGGCGCGGGCGAAACCGCGTGGTGCATCGGCGGCCCGGGCCAGGGCCTCGAGTTCGGCCAGGCTGGTACGGGCCTTGAGCTGGGCGATTTCCTCGGCCTTGCGGGCCAGGATCTTCTGCAACACGGTTGGCACACTCACAGGCGACCCTCCTCTCGATAGACGGATGTGAAATGGGCGAGCTCATCCAGCTTTTCCCGGGCCAGGCCGCTGTAGAGCGCGTCGTGAGCCAAGAGTACCCCTTCATGCAGACTATGGGCGAGATCCGCGGCGTAGAGCGCCGCGCCGGCGTTGAGCACGATCATGTCGGCGGCCTTTTGCCCGGCCTCGGTCTTGCGTCGACCGAGGGCATCGCGGATCAGCGCCAGGGAGGCCGCGGGGCTGTCCACGGTCAGGCCGACCAGGGTCTGGCTCTTGATGCCCAGGTCCTCCGGCAGCACCTGGTACTCGCTGATGCTGCCGTCCTTGAGCTCGGCCACCTGGGTCGCGGCGGCCAGGCTGAATTCGTCCAGGCCATCGCGGGAATGCACCACCAGCACATGCTGACTGCCCAGGCGCTGCAGCACCTCGGCCAGGGGTCGGCACAGCGCGGCGCTGAACACCCCGACCACCTGGTGACGGACACCGGCCGGATTGGTCAGCGGGCCAAGCATGTTGAACAGGGTGCGCAGCCCCAGCGAACGGCGCGGGCCGGCGGCATGGCGCATGGCACTGTGGTGCGACTGGGCGAACATGAAGCCGACGCCCACCTGCTCGACGCAGCGGGCGATCTGCGCAGGCGTCAGCTCCAGGTAGATGCCGGCCGCCTCCAGCAGGTCGGCGCTGCCGCTCTTGCCGGAGACCGCACGATTACCGTGCTTGGCCACCTTGCCGCCTGCCGCCGCCACCACGAACACCGAGGCCGAGGAGACGTTGAAGATATTGGCGCCGTCGCCGCCGGTGCCTACCACGTCGACCACATGGTCGAGGCTCGGCAGCGCCACCGGGGTGACCAGTTCGCGCATCACGCTGACCGCGCCGCAGATCTCGTCGATGGTCTCGCTCTTGATGCGCATGCCCATGAGGAAGGCACCGATCTGCGCCTCGTCGGCGCCACCGGTCATGATCTGGCGCATCACCGCCTGCATCTCCGCCACATTGAGGTCGAGTTGCCCGCTGATGCGATCCAAGGCTTGCTTGATGTCCATCTAACGACGCCCTCCCTGCTGCTGGAGAAAGTTGGCCAGCAGATCGTGGCCATGCTCGGTGAGGATGGACTCGGGGTGAAACTGCACCCCTTCGATCATGAATTCGCGGTGCCGCAGCCCCATGATCTCGTCCATGCTGCCGTCCGGATGCTGGGTCCAGGCAGTGATTTCCAGGCACTCGGGCAGGGTCTCGCGCTTGACCACCAGGGAGTGGTAGCGGGTCACGGTGAAAGGATTGGGCAGGCCGGCGAAGACGCCTTCGCCATTGTGATAGACCGGGCTGGTCTTGCCGTGCATCGGCTCGCGTGCCCGCACGACTTCACCGCCAAAGGCCTGACCCAGGCTCTGATGGCCCAGGCAGACGCCCAAGACCGGCAGCTTGCCGGCGAAGCGCTCCAGGGTAGCCAGGGAGATACCCGCCTCGTTGGGCGTGCAGGGGCCAGGGGAGACGACGATGCGCTCCGGGGCCAGTTCCTCGATCGCCTCGACCGGCACCTCGTCGTTGCGTACCACCTTGACCTCGGCACCCAGCTCGCCCAGGTACTGCACCAGGTTGTAGGTGAAGGAATCGTAGTTATCCAGCATCAGCAACATGGCAGGCTCCTCAGACGGACTGTTCGGCAAGGGTGACGGCGCGGAACATGGCGCGACGCTTGTTGAGGGTCTCTTCCCACTCTGCCGCCGGCTGGGAGTCGGCGACGATGCCACCGCCCGCCTGCACGTGCAGCTCGCCGTCCTTGATCACCGCGGTGCGGATGGCGATGGCGGTGTCCATGTTGCCGTTCCAGGCCAGATAGCCCACGGCGCCGCCATAGATGCCACGCTTGACCGGCTCCAGTTCGTCGATGATCTCCATGGCGCGGATCTTTGGTGCTCCGGACAGGGTTCCGGCCGGCAGGATGGCGCGCAGGGCGTCCATGGCGCTCAGCTCGGGCTTGAGCCGGCCGGTGACGTTGCTGACGATGTGCATCACGTTGGAATAGCGCTCGATGACCATCTTCTCGGTGAGGCTCACGCTGCCGGTGGCGGATACCCGGCCCACGTCGTTGCGGCCTAGGTCGATCAGCATCAGGTGCTCGGCCAGCTCCTTGGCATCGGCCAGCAGATCGCGCTCCAGTGCCAGGTCGGCCTCCTCGGTGGCCCCGCGCGGGCGGGTACCGGCGATGGGGCGCACGGTGATCTCGCCGTCCTCCACCCGCACCAGCACCTCGGGCGAACTGCCGACCACGTGGAAATCACCGAAGTTGAAGAAATACATGTAGGGCGTGGGATTGAAGCAGCGCAGCGCCCGGTAGAGGTCGATGGGCGCCGCCTGGAAGTCGATGGTCATGCGCTGCGAGGGCACGACCTGCATGCAGTCGCCGGCCAGGATGTAAGCCTTGATCCGCTCAACGGCGTTCTCGTAGTCAGCCCGGCTGTAGCTGGAGCGAAACTCGGGCTCGCTGCCGGCACCTACTGCGGCGAAGTCCAGCCCCAGCCGCGGGATGATCGGCTGGCGGATACGCTCACGCAGCGCGGCCAGCCGGGCCTGGCCCTGCTCATAGGCCTCCGGCTGGCTGGGATCCACCAGCACGATGCAGTGCAGCTTGCCGGCGAGGTTGTCAAAGACTACCACCTCGTCCGACACCATCAGCAGGATGTCTGGAGTGCCTAGCGGATCGGGATTGGGACTGGCCCCCAGGCGCTTTTCGACATAACGCACGCAGTCATAACCGAAGTAACCCACCAGACCGCCATCGAACTTGGGCAGGTTGGGCACGACCGGCACGCGATAGCGGGCCTTGAAGGCCTCGACGAAGGCCAGCGGATCCTCGACGGTGCAGGCTTCGAGCTGTTGCTCGCCCTCGTGCACGGTGACCTCGTAGCCACGAGCGCGCAGCAACGTGCGGCAGGGCAGGCCGATGATGGAATAGCGACCCCACTTCTCGCCACCCTGCACCGATTCCAACAGATAGGAGTTGGGCGCATCGGCCAGCTTGAGATAGAGAGACAGCGGGGTGTCGAAGTCGGCCAGGGTTTCGAAGGCCAGGGGAATGCGGTTATAGCCTTGAGCGGCCAGGCGCAGGAAGTCGTCGCGGGTCATGATCAGCCTCGTGGCGAGGAAAACGAAAGGTCAAGTGCACAGCGCGCCGGTCTGATACCGGCCAGGACAAAGTCAGGCGCGCCAGCGCCAACGGGCCAGGGCCTTGATGACCTTCATCCATGCTCGCGAGGAGCCTGTGCGGGTGACCACCACGATGCGATCTCTTGCTCTTGGGGCGGGGATTGAAGGGCCACGTTAGCCTAGCCGGCCCAGCATGGCAACCGGCCGGCCATGTCGGCGTGCTAGATGAACAGCTCGCGCAGATCGTCGACGACCAGATCCGGCGCCTCGTTGGCGATGGGCTCGCCGTGGTTGTAGCCGTAGCTCAGGGCCACGCAGCGTACCCCGGCGGCGCGGGCGGCACGGATATCGTTGCGCGAGTCGCCGATGAACAGGGCGCGGTCGGCGGCCACCCCCGCCTGCGCCATCACCCACAGCAGGCCGGCCGGATCGGGTTTCTGCTGTGGCAGGGTATCGCCACCGACGATCCAGTCGAAATCGCCCAGGCCCATGTCCGCCAGCAGCGGCGCGACGAAGCGCTCCGGCTTGTTGGTGATCACCGCCAGGCGCACGCCCAGGGTGCGCAGCAGCGCCAGACAGTCCAGCACGCCCGGATAGACGCGGGTCAGGGCGTGGCTGCCGCCATAGAGTTCCATGAACAGTGCCAGGGCGCTATCGGCAGCGCCATCGTCCACGGCGCCGTGCTCCATGCCATCGGCCAGGGCGCGGCGCACCAGCACCCGGGCGCCATTGCCGATCCACAGGCGCACCTTGTCCAGCCCCGCCGGCGCACGGCCCAGGCGTTCGAGCATGGCGTCCACCGCCGTGGCCAGATCGGGCGCGGAATCCAGCAGCGTGCCGTCGAGGTCGAACATCACCAGCGCGGGCGGATGCCCGCCGCCGAGCTGCACCAGGGCGCTCATACCGACTGGGCCTTGGCCAGCTCGGCGCGCATCGCCTGGATCACCGCGGCATAGTCCGCCTGGCCGAAGATGGCCGAGCCGGCAACGAAGGTGTCGGCACCCGCGCGGGCGATCTCGCCGATGTTCTTGACGTTGACGCCGCCATCGATTTCCAGGCGGATCGGCCGGCCCGAGGCGTCGATCAGGGCACGCGCCTCGCGCAGCTTGTCCAGGGTGCCAGGAATGAATTTCTGGCCACCGAAGCCGGGGTTGACGCTCATCAGCAGCACCATGTCGACCTTGTCCATCACGTACTTGAGCACGTCCAGCGAAGTGGCCGGATTGAATACCAGGCCGGCCCGGCAGCCGCCATCCTTGATCAGCTGCAGCGAGCGGTCGATGTGCTCGGAGGCCTCGGGATGGAAGGTGATGTCGGTGGCGCCGGCCTCGATGAAGTCGCCGATGATGCGATCCACCGGCTTGACCATCAGGTGCACGTCGATGGGCGCGGTCACCCCGTAGTTGCGCAACGCCTTGCAGACCATGGGGCCGATGGTGAGGTTGGGCACATAGTGATTGTCCATCACGTCGAAATGGACCATGTCGGCACCGGCGGCGAGGACCTTGTCGACTTCCTCGCCCAGGCGGGCGAAATCGGCGGACAGGATCGAGGGAGCGATGGCGAAGGGTTGCATGGGATAGCCTCGGCGAAGGTTAAGTGGCGGCATTGTAACGGAGATCCGTCTGCCGCTAAGGCGTTCCCGCTGCCCCGACGAGGCGAACGGCGGTAGGCTCGTCAGGGTCAACCGTCTCCCTTGAGGATTCCGCCCGATGTCGTTGCCTGCCCCTCTGCCCCTCTGCCTCCTCCTGCTGCTCGGCTTGACCACACCGGTCCTGGCCGAAGAGGCGCCCACGCCGGCGCCCCAGGCACCGACCAAACGCCTGGCGCCAGCGTTGACGCGCAGCCAGGAGCAGCAACAGGCACTCATGCGGCAGCTACCCGCCGAGCAGCAGAAGACCCTGCAGGCCGGCGACGAGTCCTTTCTCGCCCTGCTGTTACCCAGCGCCCGCGCCAAGACCGCCGGGACGGTGGTGCTGGTGCCGGGCGATGGCGAATCGGCCGACTGGCCCAATGTGATAGCCCCAGTGCGTCAGGAGCTGCCCACCTACGGGTGGCAGACCATCAGCCTCAGCCTGCCCGATCCCTATGACCCCGTGGTGGCGATCGAACGGGACACGGCTCCCGTGGACACCGACGCCCAGGCCAACAGCGAACAGAAGGCACCGCCGGTCACCGGCGGCAGTGGCACGGCGCCGGCCGCTCCAACGCAGGCCGAGGCGGGCAGTGGCGAGCCCGCTCAGGCAGCGGTCACGCCCGCCGATCCCGAAGCCGCGGCCAACGCCCAGACCGCCCGGGTGCTAGCACGCATCGCCGCCGGTATCGATCTGGCGCTGCAACAGGGCGCCAATCCCATCGTGCTGGCCGGTCACGGGACCGGCGCCTACTGGGCGGCGCGCTACCTGGCGGAAAAGGAGCCAGCCGAGGTCAAGCAACTGGTACTCATCGATGCCCGCGCGCCGCAGGGTATGCCGCCGCGACTGGACGCCACCATGGGCAAGACCGACCTGCAGATCGCCGATCTGGTGCACGCCCCCGGCCAGCCCGCACAGCAGCGCAAGGAGCGCGCGGCGCAAAAGGCCAACAAGGGCTATCGGCAGATCGAATTGCCGGTCATCCCGGGCGACCGGGCTGCAGAGCAGGAGCAGACCGTTCGCCGCCTGCGCGCCTGGCTGGAGCGCCTGCCGTCGGCCCCTAGCGAAAGCCCCGCCGCTTCTTGATCACCTGGTAGGCAGCATGCAACTCGGCGGTACGCTGGGCAGCGGCATAGACCGCCGACTGGCCCGCTCCGGCACCGGCCTTCTTGTCGGGATGGTGACGCGAGAGCAACCGGCGATAGGCCTGCTTGACCGTGGCCGCGTCGGCATCGTCAGTGACGCCGAGCAATTGCAGGGCCTTGCGGTATTTTTCTTCGTTGCTGGGCTGCCGCGGCGCCGCCTGCACGGGCGGCTGCAGGGCCAGTACCTGGGCTTCGGCCAGGCCCATCGCCTGCCCCCAGCCCAGGATTTCATCGCGATCACCGGGACGTACGCTGCCGCTGATCCAGACCATGCGCCAGCAGGCCCGCAGAATCAGCTCACTGCGCTCGCTGAGTCGTTGCAGGTCTGCCGCTGACGGCAGGGTGCCACCCTTGCCCTGCTCGAAGGCGGCGATGGCTTTCTTGCGGTCGTCCGCCCCCAGCCCCAGACGTTCGATCTCGCCTTCGGCCTGGCGGATATGGGCGGTGAGTACCCGGCCACCACGCTTGGCCAGGCGCCCGAGCATCTGGAATTGCGCCTGGTGCTCGAAGCGGCCGGGACGGCCCTGCCAGCGCGCCTTCCAGCCCGCCAGGGAGGTCAGCCCCAGCTGGCGCTCGCCGGCATGGGCAAGCAACGCCACCAGCAGGGCGCCGGGAATACTGGCCACCGCCCAACCGGCCAGGAAACCCAGCAGCGTCAGCGGCCAGAACCAGAGCTTCAAGAAGCCATCCCGAACAGTTGCTCCGCCTCGGCCAGGCGTTCCAGGGTGCCTACGTCCACCCAGCGTCCGGCCAACCGCTGGCCCGAGACCTGCCCGGCGACAATGGCCGGTCGCAGCACATCGACCAGCTTGAAGGCTCCTGCCGTGCAGTCGGAGAAGAGCTGCGGGTGCAGCACGGCGATGCCGCTGTAGGTGAGCTTTTCCGAGGCCTCCAGGGTGATCCGCCCATCCACCAGGCCAAAATCGCCGCTGGGGTGATGAACGGGATTGTCGACCAGCACCAGGTGCGCCAGGCAGCCGGCGGGCAGTGCCAGGACCGCGAAATCGACATCGGTGCGGATGTCGCCATTGATCAGCATGAAGGGTTCACTACCCAGCAATGGCAGCGCCCGAAAGATACCGCCCCCGGTCTCCAGCGGCTCACCTTCGGCGGAAAAGCGAATGGAGACACCCAAGCGACTGCCGTCGCCCAGGACGGCTTCCAACTGGTCGCCCAGCCAGGCGTGGTTGATCACCAAGTCGGTGATACCGGCGGCGGCCAGCGCCTGGATATGGTGCTCGATGAGCGGACGACCGTTCACTTCGATCAGCGGCTTGGGGCGCGTCAGCGTCAGTGGACGCATCCGTTCGCCCTTGCCCGCCGCCAGGATCATGGCCTTCATGGATGGGCTCGCTCGGCGTGCAACTCGTCCAGCAGGGCGCCCAGGTCGGCGAGCTCGGGCCGGCGAGCCACCACGGTGCGGATATAAGCCAGAAAGCGAGGCGTGTCGGCGACGTAGCGTGGCTTGCCATCACGGTGCCAGATGCGGGCGAAGATACCCATCACCTTGAGATGGCGCTGCACTCCCATCAGGTCCGAGGCCCGCTGGAAGTCGGCGAAGTCGGCCTGCACCGCTATCCCGGCAGCCCGTGCCTGCTCCCAATAACCCAGCAGCCAGCGCTGGACCAACGGCTCCGGCCAGCTAAGGAAGGCATCCTTGAATAGACTGGTGATGTCATAGGTGACCGGCCCCATGACGGCGTCCTGGAAGTCCAGTACGCCTGGATTGGGCGTGCTGAGCATCAGGTTGCGCGGCATGAAGTCTCGATGGACCAGCACCTGGGGCTGCGCCAGGGCACTGTCGATCAGCAGCCGGCAGACGGCTTGCCAGCGTTCGAGTTGAGAGGCACTCAAGGTCAGGTCCAGTTCACGCCCGACATACCACTCCGGAAACAGCCCCAGCTCGCGGGCGAGCAGAGCCTCATCGTAGAGCGGCAGGCTGCCGTTCGTCGGCTGCTTACGCTGGAAAGCCAGGAGCGCGTCGATGGCCGCCTGGAAATACTCGTCGGCATTCGTCGCGTTGATCACCTCCAGGTAGGTAAGCTGGCCGAGGTCGCTCAGCAGCAGGAACCCCCGTTCCAGATCCTGGGCCAGGATGCGCGGTACATGGACCCCGGCGGCGTCCAGCAGGCCCGCCACCTGGACGAACGGACGGCAGTCCTCCTGCGGCGGCGGTGCATCCATCACGATCAGGCTGCGCCCTTCGGCCGCCCAGCGGAAATAACGGCGAAAGCTGGCATCGCTGCTGGCTGCGGTCAGGGTGCCCACGGGCACCTCGCCCCAGGCCTGCGCCCGGAAAATTTCCGGTAAAACGGTAGTCAGCCAGTCTTCTATCTGGTTCAAGCGAACATCTTCAGTCATTTGCAGCGGATCCCCCGGCCCTAGCCGATGCGCAGGTCATGTTTTATTATCCGCTATCTTTTTGAGCCCATCGAGAGGCCGCGGCCCCTTAATGGCCGGCGTGCAGGACGACTTTAAGGATGGCCGTGAAAACCCCCGCGTTTCGCAGAAAATTTCCCCTCTTGGTAACCGGCAGCCTGCTCGCCATGCAGCCGGTCACCGCCCTCATCGCCGCGCCCGCCGAGCAGTTCAGCTGCAGCGCCGGGGCCGGCGGTGGCTGGTCGTGCAACACCCAGGCGCCGACAGCGGCCATTCCGCCCCGCCCCAGCCAGGGTGAGACCCAGGGCGTCGCGGCGCAGCCCGCCGCGCGCAAGGGCGACGATGCCGTCCTGGTGACCGAGAGCAAGGGTCGCGCCCTCAAGTCCCGCAGCGCCGACTACAGCCACCTGGACTGGGTCCCGCGCGATCAGCTGACCCCGGCCCAATTGGCCGAGACCGGCCCCTACTGCAGCGGCGCCTATGTCGAGCCGCAGCGTCCGGGCATGTACGACGACACCCCGACTGCCAAGGCTCCGACCTACGTCTCCGCCAAGACCTCGCGCTACGAGCAGGAGCAGCAGGTCGCCACCCTCGCCGGTGACGTGGTCTTGCGTCAGGGCGGCATGCAGGTGGAGTCCCAGGAGGCCAACCTGCACCAGCTGGAGAATCGCGGCGAGCTCAAGGGCAACGTCAAATTCCGCGACAACGGCCTGCTGATGGTCGGCGACAAGGCCGACATGCAGCTGGACAACGGCCAGGTCCAGGTCGACAACGCCGAATTCGTCATGCACCAGAGCCGGGCCCGCGGCAGCGCGCTCTACGCCAAGCGCGGCGACGACGCCATCATCCGCCTCAAGGATGGCACCTACACCACCTGCGAACCGGGCAGCAACGCCTGGCAGGTCAAGGGCAATACCGTCACCCTGAATCCGGCCACCGGCCTGGGCTATGCGACCAATGCCACCCTGCGGGTCAAGGACATTCCGGTCCTCTACACGCCGTTCATCTATTTCCCGATCGACGACCGTCGGCAGTCCGGTTTCCTGGCGCCCTCGATCAGTACGTCCAGCGACACCGGCTTCGCGATCACCACGCCCTACTACTTCAACCTGGCACCCAACTACGATGCCACCCTCTATCCGCGCTACATGGCCAAGCACGGCCTGCAGACCGAGGGTGAGTTCCGCTACCTGACCCACAGCAGCGAAGGCCAGGTGTACGGCTCCTACCTCAAGGACACCGACCCGGAGCACGAGGGCGAACCGGAAGCCACCGACAGCCGCTGGCTGTACGGCTGGAAGAATCGCAGCGGCCTGGATTCGCGTTTGATGGCCGAGGTGGACTACACCCGCATCAGCGATCCCTACTACTTCCAGGACCTGGAAACGGACCTCGGCATCAACAAGCCGACCTACGTCAACCAGCAGGGTCGCCTGACCTACCGTGGCGATACCTTCGTCGCCGGCCTCAATGCCCAGGCCTACCAGCTGGCCACCGTCTCCGACGTGACGCCCTACAACCGCCTGCCGCAGTTGACCCTGAGCGGTGCCCTGCCCTACAACCCGGGCGGTCTGGACTTCACCTACGACACCGAGGCGGTGCGCTTCACCCGCAGCTTCGACGACAATACCTACTTCGACCTGGATGACAACGGCAACCGCACCAACGTGCGCAACCGCCCCGACGTCAACCTCTTCGGCCTGACCCGTGCCGAAGGCAATCGCTACCATGTCGAGCCAGGCATCGCGCGGCCAATGACCGCCTCTTGGGGCTTCCTGACGCCCTCGTTGCGCTATGCCTACACCCGCTATGACCTGGATCTGGACAGCACCGGTCAGAGTGATTTGAACTCGCCGCTGGTTGGCGGTGGCCGCCGCGCCTCAGCCGGCTCCAGCGTGACCAGTTTCAACGACAGCCCCACCCGTTCGGTACCCATCTTCAGCCTCGATGGTGGCCTGTACTTCGACCGCGCCTCGAACCTGTTCGGCGAAGGTGGCAAGCAGACCTTCGAACCCCGCGCCAAGTACCTCTATGTACCCAATCGCGACCAGGACGACCTGCCGGTGTTCGATACCGGTGAATACACCTTCAGCTACAGCTCACTGTGGCGCGACAACCGCTTCACCGGTCGCGATCGCATCGGCGATGCCAACCAGCTGGCTCTGGGTGCAACCAGCCGCTTCATCGAGCCCAATGGCTTCGAGCGGGCCAATGTAAGCTTTGGCCAGCTGTTCTACTTCCGCGATCGTGAGGTGCAGCTGCCCGGCCTGACCAAGGACGACCTGGCCTACGCCCGCAGCCTGGGGCAGAATCTCGACAATCCCCAGGCCACCAGTTCCCGCTCGCCCTATGCCCTGGCCGGCATGTATCGCTTCAATCGCGACTGGCGCGTGAACGGTGAATTCAACTGGGATCCGACCCTGCACCAGACCGACTCCGGCAGCGTGATGTTCCACTATCAACCGGAAGCCGAGCCGGGCAAGATCCTCAACGTCGGCTATCGCTATCGTGACAATGTCCGGGTGTTTGATCCCACCCTTGGCCGCTTCACCTACAACAGCGACGACTACAAGGTCGACCAGCACGACATCTCCTTCATCTGGCCGATCGTGCCCCAGTGGTCCGCCATTGCCCGTTGGCAGTTCGACTACAACAAGAGCCGTACCCTGGAAGCCTTTGGTGGCTTCGAGTACGACAACTGCTGCTGGAAGCTGCGCCTGATCAGCCGCTACTGGCTCAAGAGCGAAGACGACGTCTTCTACACCGCCCAGAGCTCCGAAGCCGATCGCGGGATCTTCCTGCAAATCGTGCTCAAGGGACTCGGCAACGTCTTCGGCGGCAAGACCGAAGGCTTCCTGGACAGAGGCATTCAAGGCTATCGTGAACGTGAAGACCAAGCTATGTAACGCCCTGCGCCCGCTCGCCCTGGGCGCGGCGCTCGCCCTCACCCCTCTGGCTCAGGCTGCCGTAGTACCGCTGGACAAGGTCGTGGCCATCGTCGACAACGACGTGGTCATGCAGAGCCAGCTCGATCAGCGACTCAATGAGGTCAAGCAGAACATCACCCGCCGCGGCGCCGCGGCGCCGCCGGAAAGCGAGCTGCGTCAGCAGGTGCTAGAGCGCCTGATTCTGGAAGACATCCAGATGCAGCTGGCTGGACGCATGGGCGTGAAGATCTCCGACGAGGAGCTCAACCAGGCCGTGGCCACCATCGCCCAGCGCAATGGCCTGAGCGTGGCTGAATTCCGTCAAGCCCTGGCTCGCGACGGTCTCTCCTACGACGCCGCCCGCGAGCAGGTCCGTCGCGAGATGATGATCAGTCGGGTACGCCAGCGCCAGGTTGGCCAGCGGGTACAGGTTACCCAGCAGGAAGTGCAGAACTTCCTCGCGTCCGACCTCGGCAAGCTGCAGCTGTCCGAAGAGTATCGCCTGGCCAATATCCTGATCCCGGCAGCCGACAACGCCGGCACTGCCGGTCTCGATGCCGCCGCACGCCAGGCCCAGGACACCTACAACCAGCTACGCCAGGGCGCCGACTTCAACCAGCTGGCCATCGCCCGCTCGGCCGGCGACAACGCCCTCGACGGCGGCGAGATCGGCTGGCGCAAGGCTGCCCAGCTACCCCCGCCCTTCGATCGCCTGATCGGTAGCGTCGGTGTCGGCGGCATCACCCAGCCCGTGCGGGTCCCCGGCGGCTTCGTGATCCTCAAGGTGGAAGAGAAGCGTGGTGGCGAGGCGAGCATCGTCGATGAGGTGCATGTGCGCCACATCCTGCTCAAGCCCAATGCCGTGCGCAGCGATGCCGAGACCCAGCGACTGGCCGCACGCCTGCGCGAGCGCATCCAGAACGGCGAAAGCTTCGCCACCCTGGCCAAGAGCTTCTCGGAAGATCCGGGCTCGGCGCTCAATGGCGGCGACCTGGGCTGGATCAACCCGGAATCCCTGGTACCGGAGTTCCGCGAGGTCATGAACAGCGCTCCGGTCAACCAGCTGTCGCAACCCTTCCACACGCCGTTTGGCTGGCACATCCTGGAAGTCCTTGGGCGTCGGGCCACCGACAACACCCAGCAGGCGCGCGAACAGCAGGCCCTGAACCTCCTGCGCAGTCGCAAGTACGACCAGGAGCTGCAGACCTGGTTGCGCCAGATCCGCGACGAAGCCTACGTCGAGATCAAGCAGTAACCCCAAGGCCGCAGGTACCCCCTGCGGCCTTTCTGTTTCCGGAGCTGTGCATGGCCCTGCGCTTCGCCCTCACCCCCGGTGAACCCGCCGGTATCGGTCCCGACCTCTGCCTGCTGCTGGCCCGGGAGGCTCAGCCCTACCCCCTGATCGCCATTGCCAGCCGCGCTCTGCTGACCGCCCGCGCCGTCGAACTGGGACTCTCCATCGACCTGCTCGAGGTGGCGCCGGCGGCTTGGCCGGAAACGCCGGCACCGGCGGGTGCCCTCTATGTCTGGGATACCCCGCTGGGTGCGCCTGTCGTCACGGGCCAGCTCGATACCGCCAACGCCCATTATGTGCTGCAGACCCTGACCCGCGCCGGCCAGGGCTGCCTGGACGGCACCTTCGCCGGCATGATCACCGCGCCGGTGCACAAGGGCGTGATCAACGACGGCGGCGTGGCCTTTTCCGGCCATACCGAATTCCTGGCCGAGCTGACCAAGACCCCTCAGGTGGTGATGCTGCTGGCGACCGCCGGACTGAGGGTCGCCCTGGTCACCACCCACCTGCCGCTGCGCGAGGTGGCCGATGCCATCGATCGCCAGACGCTGCTCCAGGTCACCCGCATCCTGCACGACGACCTGCAACGCTATTTCGGCGTCGCCCAACCCCGCATCCTGGTCTGTGGCCTCAACCCCCATGCCGGCGAAGGCGGTCACCTGGGCCGCGAAGAGATCGAGATCATCGAGCCGGCACTGGACAGCCTGCGCGCCGAGGGCCTCGACCTCGTCGGGCCGCTGCCTGCCGATACCCTCTTCACCCCCAAGCACCTCGATCACTGCGATGCGGTCCTGGCCATGTATCACGACCAGGGCCTGCCAGTGCTCAAGCACAAGGGTTTCGGCGCCGCGGTCAATGTGACCCTGGGCCTGCCGATCATTCGCACCTCGGTCGATCACGGTACCGCCCTGGACCTGGCCGGCAGCGGACGGATCGATACCGGCAGCCTGAAGGTCGCTCTCGACACCGCCTACACCATGGCGGGCCATCGCCGTTCGGTGACCTAAGCACCTGTTCATGGTGTCGCGAACCAAAGCCGAAAGGCCGAGGCCGCACCCGCGAAAAGACCCAAGGAAGCAGAGCGGACGCGCATACGAGTTCATGCGTGGTAAAGGGTATTGCGGCAGGGCCACCTAGGCGGGGCTGATCCCCTAGAGGCTTTTCAACACCGCCTGGCCGACGCGCAGCAGGTTATGAAGAGGCTCCGAGCGCTCCGGAGGTGGCCAAGGGTCTGCTAAACTGGTGGGTCTTTGCCGTCTTGAAATCGCAGGCCCTGCGCCTGCGCCGGAGCACCAGATGACCGAGCTCTACCAACACCGCGCCCGCAAGAGGTTCGGCCAGAATTTCCTGCACGACGCCGGGGTGATCCATCGCATCCTTCGCGCCATCCATGGGCGGCCCGGCGAGCGGCTGCTGGAGATCGGCCCGGGCCAGGGTGCCCTGACCGAGGGTCTGCTGAACAGCGGAGCCCAGCTCGACGTCATCGAACTGGACCAGGACCTGATCCCGCTGCTCAAGCTCAAGTTCGGTCTCAACCCGCTGTTCACCCTGCACCAGGGCGACGCCATGAAGTACGACCTCTCCAGCATCGCTGCAGGCGATCGGCTAAGGGTCGTGGGCAATCTGCCCTACAACATCTCCACGCCGCTGATCTTCCACCTGCTCAGCTTCGCCGACATCATCGCCGACATGCACTTCATGTTGCAGAAGGAAGTGGTGGAACGCCTGGCCGCGGTGCCTGGCAATGGCGACTGGGGCCGATTGTCGATCATGGTGCAGTACCACTGCCGCGTGGAGCACCTGTTCAACGTCGGTCCGGGCGCCTTCAATCCACCGCCAAAGGTGGACTCGGCCATCGTCCGCCTGGTGCCCCATACCGAAAGACCCCATGTGGCCCGCGATCCAGCCCTGCTCGAACGCGTCGTCCGCGAAGCCTTCGGCCAGCGGCGCAAGACACTCAGGAACACCCTCAAGGGCACCCTGGACAGCGCCGCCATCGAAGCCGCCGACGTCGATCCGGGACTGCGTCCCGAGCAGCTGGACCTGGCAGCCTATGTGCGTCTGGCCAATCAGCTGGCGTCTAACTGACGCCCTTTCATCCCGCCTCTGCAGAGATCCTTTTCGTGACCGAGCCCGATCCGCGCTACCTCATCACCGTGCAGGTCACCACCCGCTACCTGCCTGAACAGTCCAGCGCCAGCCAGGAGCGCTACGCCTTCGCCTACGACGTGAGCATCCGCAACGACGGTCAGCTGCCGGCGCAGCTGCTCAGCCGTCACTGGATCATCACCGATGGCAATGGCGAGGCGCAGGAAGTCCGCGGGCCAGGTGTGGTCGGTGAACAACCGCTGATCGCGCCAGGCGAGACCCACAGCTATTCCAGCGGCACCCTGATGCCGACCCAGGTGGGCAGCATGAGGGGCAGCTACCAGATGGTCGCCAGTGACGGCCACAGCTTCGAGGCCGCCATTCCCACTTTCCGCCTGGCCGTACCCGGCTCGCTACACTAGTGTGGTGTTTCAGACGGGATCTACACGCGTTCGGCAGCGCTTTTTCAGCCCGAGCTGCGTTGCCACGTCATAGCCTTGCTATGAGGCGTCGCCGGATCCAGACCAGAAATCACTCGCCAACTCTTGCGCGAACTTCTAACCCCCCATACCAGGAGTCCCGATGACGCTGTACGCCGTTGGCGACCTGCAAGGTTGCCTCGACCCGCTCAAGTGTCTGCTCGACGAGGTCCGCTTCGATCCCGCCAAGGACCGCCTCTGGCTGGTGGGTGACCTGGTCAATCGCGGACCGCAATCCCTGGAAACCCTGAGATACCTCTACGCCATGCGCGACTCGGTAGTCAGTGTCCTGGGCAACCACGACCTGCACCTGCTGGCGGTCGCCTTCGGCGGCGCCAAGCTGAAGAAGCAGGACACCCTGAGCGACATCCTCGCCGCGCCCGACCGCGATGAACTGTTGTTCTGGCTGCGCCAGCTGCCGCTGATCCAGCACGACGCCGAGCGCAATTGCGTACTCGTCCACGCTGGCCTGCCGCCACAGTGGACGCTGGCCCAGGCGCTGAGCCTGGCTGGCGAGGTAGAGGCCGTGTTGCGCGATGAAGCGGCATACGTGCCCTTTCTGGAGCAGATGTATGGCAATGAGCCGACGCTCTGGCAAGATGATCTCGAGGGCCAGGACCGCCTGCGCCTGATCACCAACTACCTGACTCGCATGAGATTCTGCAGCCCGGAAGGGCGTCTGGAGTTCAAGAGCAAGGAAGGCCTGGACAGTGCGCCGGCCGGCTTCGCCCCCTGGTTCAGCCATGGCCATCGCTTGACTCAAGACGTGCGGATTCTGTTCGGCCACTGGGCCGCGCTCAAGGGGCAATGCGCCGCGCCCAATGTCGAGGCGCTCGACAGCGGCTGCGTCTGGGGCGGCGACATGACCCTGCTCGACGTCGACGGCAACCGCCGTCATCTCTGCAGTTGCAAGGAGAAGAAATGAGCGAATTCACCTGTATCTCCCCCGAACGGGCCCTGGAACTGCGCTGTGAGGGCGCCCGGATCGTCGACATCCGCGACCCGCACAGCTACGCCACCCTGCACGTCGCCGGTGCCCAGCGGGTCGACAACCAGAACATCCACGACTTCATCGCCGCCGCGGATCTGGACGCGCCGCTGCTGGTGTTCTGCTACCACGGCCATTCCAGCCAAAGCGCGGCGGCCTTCTTTGCCGGCCAGGGCTTCAGTCAGGTCTACAGCGTCGACGGCGGCTTCGAAAACTGGCGCACCCTCTATCCCGAGCAGACCGAAAGCGGGCAGGCCGTTTAACACAGCGGGTTGACGCTGTCGTTACAAGAATAAACCGAATTGGCTCTTCCACATCTCGCAGATAGGACTATTCTGGAATCAGGCCCTCCGGAAACGGCGGGCTCGATAACCGGCTTTGGACCATCGGTGTAACCACTGGAGATTCGGGGGAATTCCAGGGGGACCGTTTCCATCGGTCTCCTCGTGCGTCTCTCGAAACCCAACCCTACTTCTGCAGGCGTGAAGGATCGATTAGGCAAGACGACCGCGAAGGTATTAGAGACGTTATCTTTCGTCGCCCGGCATGACCGCTCCCCACCGGCAGCAAGGCAAGGCTCCAGGCATCGATTCCAAGCTGGTCCAGGGTATCCAGCGAGGAGACGTCATGAGCATTTTCAGTCACTTCCAGGGGCGTTTCGAAGCGACTCGCCAGGAAGAGTATTCCCTTCAGGAATACCTTGAGATCTGCAAGAAGGATCGTACCGCCTTTGCCAGTGCCGCCGAGCGCATGCTCATGGCCATCGGCGAACCCGAACTGGTGGACACCACCAGTGACTCACGCCTATCACGCATCTTTTCCAACAAGGTCATCCGCCGCTACCCGGCCTTTGCCGACTTCCATGGCATGGAAGACTGCATCGAGCAGATCGTGTCCTACTTCCGCCATGCGGCGCAGGGCCTGGAAGAGAAAAAGCAGATCCTTTATCTGCTTGGCCCGGTGGGCGGCGGCAAGTCGTCCCTCGCAGAAAAACTCAAGCACCTGATCGAGAAGGTCCCCTTCTACGCCATCAAGGGCTCGCCGGTGTTCGAATCGCCCCTCGGGCTGTTCAACCCCGACGAGGACGGCCAGATCCTTGAAGAGGACTACGGCATCCCCCGCCATTACCTGCGCAGCATCATGTCGCCCTGGGCGGCCAAGCGCCTGCAGGAATTCGGCGGCGACATCAGCAAGTTCCGGGTGGTCAAGCTCTACCCTTCCATCCTCAATCAGATCGCCATCGCCAAGACCGAACCGGGCGACGAGAACAACCAGGACATCTCCGCCCTGGTGGGCAAGGTGGACATCCGCAAACTGGAGGAATACCCGCAGAACGATGCGGACGCCTACAGCTACTCCGGCGCTCTGTGCCGTGCGAACCAGGGCATGATGGAATTCGTGGAGATGTTCAAGGCCCCGATCAAGGTCCTGCACCCGCTGCTGACTGCGACCCAGGAAGGCAACTACAACAGCACCGAGGGCCTCGGCGCCCTGCCCTACAGCGGCATCATCCTGGCCCACTCCAACGAATCCGAGTGGCACACCTTCCGCAACAACAAGAACAACGAAGCCTTCATCGACCGGATCTACATCGTCAAGGTGCCCTACTGCCTGCGCGTCTCCGACGAGATCCATATCTACGACAAGTTGCTGGTCAACAGCTCCCTGGCCAACGCCCACTGCGCGCCGGACACCCTCAAGATGCTGGCCCAGTTCTCCGTGCTCTCGCGCCTCAAGGAGCCGGAAAATTCCAACATCTACTCGAAGATGCGCGTCTACGACGGCGAAAACCTCAAGGACACCGATCCCAAGGCCAAGTCGATCCAGGAATACCGCGACAGCGCGGGCGTCGACGAAGGCATGAACGGCCTGTCCACGCGCTTCGCCTTCAAGATCCTCTCGCGAGTGTTCAACTTCGACGCCAACGAGATCGCCGCCAACCCGGTGCACCTGCTCTATGTGCTGGAGCAGCAGATCGAAGCCGAGCAGTTCCCGGCCGAGACCCGCGAACGCTACATGAGATTCATCAAGGAATACCTGGCGCCGCGCTACGTGGAGTTCATCGGCAAGGAGATCCAGACCGCCTACCTCGAGTCCTACAGCGAGTACGGCCAGAACATCTTCGACCGCTACGTGCTCTATGCGGACTTCTGGATCCAGGACCAGGAATACCGCGACCCGGAAACCGGCGAGATCCTCAATCGCGCCTCCCTCAACGAGGAGCTGGAGAAGATCGAGAAGCCGGCCGGCATCAGCAATCCGAAGGATTTCCGTAACGAGATCGTCAACTTCGTGTTGCGCGCCCGGGCCAACAATAACGGCAAGAATCCGAGCTGGCTGTCGTACGAGAAGCTGCGGGCGGTGATCGAGAAGAAGATGTTCTCCAACACCGAGGAGCTCCTGCCGGTCATCAGCTTCAATGCCAAGGCCAGCAAGGAAGACCAGCAGAAGCACAGCGACTTCGTGACCCGCATGGTAGAGCGTGGATACACCGAGAAGCAGGTGCGACTGCTGTCCGAATGGTATTCACGGGTACGCAAGTCGCAGTAAGGCAGCCTGAGGCTGAACCCGCGACGACGCGCCAGCTGCGTCGTCGCGGCGTCCTGCAATAGCCCGGAGGGCCTGTATGAGTTATGTCATCGACCGGCGTCTAAACGGCAAGAACAAAAGCACGGTGAACCGCACGCGTTTCCTGCGGCGTTACCGTGAGCACATCAAGAAGGCGGTCGAGGAAGCCGTGAGCCGGCGCTCCATCACCGACATGGAACACGGCGAGCAGATCAGCATTCCTGCCCGCGACATCGACGAGCCCGCCCTTTATCAGGGCAAGGGCGGACGCCAGACCATCGTCCATCCGGGCAACAAGGAATTCGTCAGCGGCGAACGCATCCCGCGCCCCCAGGGCGGCGGCGGTGGTCAGGGCCAGGGCAAGGCCAGCAACAGCGGCGAAGGCATGGACGAATTCGCCTTCCAGATCACCCAGGACGAGTTCCTCGACTTCATGTTCGAAGACCTGGAGCTGCCCAATCTGGTCAAGAAGCAGCTGACCGGCACCGACACCTTCAAGACGGTACGCGCCGGCATCAGCAACGAGGGCAATCCGGCCCGCATCAACATCATCCGCACCCTGCGCGCCTCCCATGCCCGGCGCATCGCCCTCTCCGGCGGCAGCCGCAACAAGCTGCGCGAAGCCAAGGCGGAACTGGCGCGGCTGCGCGTGGAGGAGCCCGATAACCTGGGCGACATCCAGGCGCTGGAGGTCGAGATCGAGCGACTGCGCGCGCGCATCGACAAGGTGCCCTTCCTGGACACCTTCGACCTCAAGTACAACCTGCTCTCCAAGCAGCCCAGCCCCAGCTCGAAAGCGGTGATGTTCTGCCTGATGGACGTCTCCGGTTCCATGACCCAGGCCACCAAGGACATCGCCAAGCGCTTTTACATCCTGCTCTACCTTTTTCTCAAGCGGAATTACGAGCGCATCGAGGTGGTGTTCATCCGTCACCACACCAGTGCCAAGGAAGTGGACGAGGAAGAGTTCTTCTACTCCCGCGAAACCGGCGGCACCATCGTCTCCAGCGCCCTCAAGCTCATGCAGGAAGTCATGGCCGAGCGCTACCCGGTCAACGAGTGGAATCTCTATGCCGCCCAGGCCTCCGACGGCGACAACTGGAATGACGACTCGCCCATCTGCCGGGAGATCCTGACCAAGCAGATCCTGCCCTTCATGCAGTACTACACCTACGTGGAGATCACCCCGCGCGAACACCAGGCGCTGTGGTACGAGTACGAGAACGTTCGCGGTGCGTTCCCGGATTCCTTCTCGCAGCAGCAGATCGTCTCGGCGGGGGATATCTATCCCGTGTTCCGCGAACTGTTCCAGCGGAGACTCGTGTCATGAAGCGTGAGCCCATCTCCACCGGTTCGGAATGGACCTTCGAGCTGATCCAGACCTACGACCGGGAGATCGCCCGGATCGCCAAGCGCTATGCGCTGGACACCTACCCCAACCAGATCGAGGTGATCACCGCCGAGCAGATGATGGATGCCTATGCTTCCGTCGGCATGCCCATCGGCTACAACCACTGGTCCTACGGCAAGCACTTCCTGCATACCGAGAAGCACTACAGCCGCGGCCAGATGGGCCTGGCCTACGAGATCGTGATCAATTCCGATCCCTGCATCGCCTACCTCATGGAAGAGAACACCATGACCATGCAGGCACTGGTGATCGCCCATGCCTGCTATGGCCACAACAGCTTCTTCAAGGGCAACTACCTGTTCCGCACCTGGACCGATGCCAGCTCCATCATCGACTACCTGGTGTTCGCCAAGCAGTACATCACCCAGTGCGAGGAACGCCATGGCATCGATGCAGTGGAAGAGCTGCTGGATTCCTGCCATGCCCTGATGAACTACGGGGTGGATCGCTACAAGCGGCCCTATCCGATCTCCGCCGCCGAGGAACGCCAGCGGCAGAAGGAACGCGAAGAGCAGCTGCAACGCCAGGTCAACGATCTCTGGCGGACCATTCCCAAGATGGCCGGCAAGGAGCTGCATGACGAGGGCGCGCGCTTTCCCGCCGAACCCCAGGAAAACATCCTCTATTTCCTGGAAAAGCATGCCCCGCTGCTGGAGCCATGGCAGCGCGAGGTGATCCGCATCGTGCGCAAGATCGCCCAGTACTTCTATCCCCAGCGCCAGACCCAGGTGATGAACGAGGGCTGGGCTACCTTCTGGCACTACACCCTGCTCAACGATCTCTACGACGAGGGCCTGGTGACCGAAGGCTTCATGTTCGAATTCCTGCAATCCCACGCCGGGGTGATCTACCAGCCGGGCTTCGACAGCCCCTACTACAGCGGCATCAACCCCTACACCCTGGGCTTCGCCATGTTCCGCGACATCCGCCGCATCTGCGAGGACCCTACGGAAGAAGACCGCCGCTGGTTCCCCGACATCGCCGGCAGCGACTGGCTGGCCACCGTCACCTTCGCCATGAAGAGCTTCAAGGACGAGAGCTTCATCCTGCAGTACCTTTCGCCCAAGGTGATCCGCGACCTCAAGCTGTTCAGCATTCTCGATGACGATCAGCGCGACGAACTGGAGGTAGCGGCCATCCATGACGACGCTGGTTATCGCCTGATCCGCGAACAGCTCGCCGCCCAGTACAACCTGGGCAATCGCGAGCCCAATGTGCAGATCTGGAACGTCGACCGGCGCGGCGATCGCTCGCTCACCCTTCGCCACTTCCAGCATGATCGCAAGCCGCTGGGCAATTCCACGGACGAGGTGCTCAAGCACCTGCACCGGCTCTGGGGTTTCGACATCCGCCTGGAAAGCATGAGGGGCGAAGACGTCGCCCAGAGCTTCCTTGTTCCACCCCGCCATGAGAGTCGCGACCAGGACCGCCGTCTGGATCTGGCCTCGCCGATCTGAGCCGACCTGGTCTTTCACGCTATCCTAGGCCTCCGCAAGGAGGTCTTTTTCTATGCAAATCTACAAGGTAGGCGGCGCTGTACGCGATCGCCTGCTCGGCCGACCGGTCACCGAAGTGGACTGGGTCGTGGTAGGTGCCACCGCCGAGGCGCTGGCCGCCCAGGGCTTTCGCCCGGTAGGGGCCGACTTTCCGGTCTTCCTGCATCCCGAGACGGGTGAGGAGTACGCCCTGGCCCGTACCGAACGCAAGAGCGGGCGCGGCTATGGCGGCTTTACCTTTCATGCCGCACCCGACGTCACCCTCGAACAGGATCTGATCCGCCGCGACCTTACCGTCAACGCCATGGCCGAGGATGACGAGGGGCATGTCATAGACCCCTATGGCGGGCGCGCCGATCTCCAGGCGCGCCTGTTGCGCCACGTCTCCCCGGCCTTCGCCGAAGATCCCCTGCGTGTGCTGCGCGTGGCCCGCTTCGCCGCCCGCTATTGCACCCTGGGGTTTCAGGTGGCGCCCGAGACGCTGCTGCTGATGCAGGAGATGGTTGCCAGCGGCGAGCTGGATGCCCTGACCGCCGAACGGCTGTGGAAGGAAATCTCCCGCGCCCTGCTCGAAGAGCGCCCCGATGTCTTCATTCGGGTGCTGCACGATTGCGGTGCCCTGGCCGTGCTCTTGCCGGAAGTCGTGGCACGTTTCGCAGCCGATCGGCCTGAACCGGGTGCCCGGCTCTATGCCACCCTGCGCCAGACGGCAGAGGTACAGGCGTCGCTGAATGTGCGCTGGGCCTGTCTGCTGCTGGACGTACCCGAAGAGCAGCACGCTGCGATCAGCGCCCGCCTCAAGGTCCCGCGCGAACCCGCCGAACTGGCACTGTTGCTGGCTCGCCACTGGCCCACGGCCCTGCAGGCTCGGCAGCTGACACCGGAAGCCTGGTTCGAGCTGCTGCAAGGGTTCGATGTGCTGCGGCGTCCGGCGCGCTTCGAAGAATTCCTCCAGGCCTGCGCCTGTGCGGCGACGGTCAGGACCGACGAGGGCGAGCCGCCGCTGGCCTTGCTGCGCCAGGCTGCCGAAGTATTGCGCGGGGTGGAGGTACAGCCGCTGGTGGCCCAGGGCTTCAAGGGCGCGGCCCTGGGCGAGGCCCTCAAGCAGGCCCGCATCGACGCCCTGGCACAGCTTTCGTAGGTTGGGCTGAGCGCAGTGGAGCCCTCGCACCCGAGCCTTTTCACCCCAGCCCTCTCCCAGCGGTAGAGGGAGACAAGTGGCACTCCCGTAGGTTGGCGCTGAGCGCAGCGAAGCCCAACAACTACCGCGCTACGCTAGCTTGGTGCCAAGCAGTGTCTCTGGGGTGAGCTCGATCCCCTTCCAACTGAAAGACACCGGCCGCAACACCTGGTTGGTCTGGGCACGCATTTCCTGCCACAGCTCGTTGAAGCTACGGCCATTGTCCGGATGCCGCCGCTCGCCCACCAGCAAGGCCAGCGGCCAGAGCACGAAGGCATTGCGCAGGATCTCGGCGCGCGGCAGCGTCAGGCCCTCGAACTCGCCGGTCAGATCGCCATGCAGCAAGATGTCGATGTCCAGCGGCAAGCCCTGGCGATCCGGCGCATAGCGGCCACTGCGGGTTTCGATGGCCTTGAGTCTCTGACTCAGGGCCGTGGGATCGAGGTCGGTGTTACCCGCCACCACCAGATTGAAGAAAGGCGCACTGCGGATACCCACGGCCTCGCTTTCGAACACCGGCGAGCACTGCATATCGGTCAGCAGCATCGCGAGTTCGTCCAGGGCCATACCCAGATGCTGCTCGCGCTGGATGTTACTGCCCAGCCCCAGATAGACCCGGGTCACGCCTGCCCCCGCTCGATCTCCACACCCACGCCACGGGCGGTCGGCACCGCGCCGGGCTTGGTGATGCGCAAGCGCAGCCAGGGCAACTTGAACTCCGCCTGCAGCAAGGCGGCCAGGCGCTCGGCAAAGGTCTCGACCAGTTCGAAGGCGGTCTCGTGGGCGAAGGTGGTGATGCGCTCGGCCACCGCCGCGTAATTCAAAGTGTGCTCGAGCTCGTCGTTCTCGGCCGCCGCCTGGATGTCCCAGCCCATGGTGAGATCGATGCGCAGGCACTGGCGGATGTCACGCTCCCAGTCGTACACCCCTATCACGGTGTCGACCTCGAGCCCCTCGATGAAAACCTTGTCCACTGCCTTTGCCTCGCACCTTTGCCGTGCTCTGTTTGATCGTCGCCGCCGGCCTATCGTCGGGCGGCGGGCTGTCGGTAGAATCGAGCCTTCTCCTGGCGCGGAACCCTACCATGTTCTGGCTGCTGCTCCTGCTGGCCTACCTGCTGGGCTCGCTCTCCTTCGCCGTGCTGCTCAGTCGCCTGTTCGGCACTCGCGACCCGCGTCACGACGGCTCCGGCAATCCCGGCGCCAGCAACATGCTGCGTCTGGCCGGACGCAAGCTGGCGCTGCTGACCCTGGCCGGCGACCTGAGCAAGAGCCTGATTCCCGTGCTCATCGCTCAGCAGCTGGGACTCTCGCCGCTGCAGCAGGCCTGGATTGGCCTGGCTGCCGTGGTCGGTCATCTCTATCCGCTGTACTTCCACTTCAGAGGCGGCAAGGGCGTCGCCACGGCCGCCGGTCTGCTGCTGGGGGTCTATCCACCCGCTGCCCTGCTGGGTCTCGCCCTTTGGGCCACGGTGTTCGCCACGCTCCGGATCGCCTCCCTGGCGTCGCTGGTGGCGCTGCTCGGCATCCTGCCGCTGTTTGCCTGGCAGCGCCCGGACCTGCTGGCGCCGATGCTGCTGCTCGCGCTGCTCATCCTGATTCGCCATAGACACAATCTGCGCGCCCTGCGTCAGGGGACCGAGCGTCATTTTTGACCCTGGCGCCGCACGGGGATTGCCCAGCGACGCCTTCCGCCCGTCTCAGAGCGCCGCCAGCTGCTCCATGGGCCAGCGCGCCTTGACGGCAATGGCCGGACCTTCCTGCTGGCCGGCTAGCAAACGCTGGCAACCGGCATAGGCGATCATGGCACCGTTGTCGGTGCAGAAGCGCGGCCGGGCATAGAAGACGTGACCACCCAGCTCGCCAAGCATCTGCTCCAGCGTCTGGCGCAGCGCCTGGTTGGCACTGACGCCACCGGCGATCACCAGTGACTTCAGACCGGCCTGCTTCAGCGCTCTCTTGCACTTGATCGCTAGGGTCTCGACCACCGCCGTCTGGAAGGCCAGGGCGATATCGCAGCGGGTCTGCTCGCCATCGTCACCGGCGGCCTTGCAACGCTGCCAGGTGGTGAGGGTGAACGTCTTGAGACCGCTGAAACTGAATTCCAGCCCTGGCCGATCGGTCATCGGTCGCGGGAAGACGAAGCGGCCTGGGACGCCACGCTCGGCCAGGCGCGCGATTTCCGGTCCGCCCGGATAGCTCAGGCCCAACAGCTTGGCGGTCTTGTCGAAGGCCTCGCCGGCAGCGTCGTCCAGGGACTCGCCCAGCACCGTATAGCGACCGATGCCATCCACCTGTACCAGCTGAGTGTGGCCACCGGAGACCAGCAGGGCGACGAAGGGAAACTGCGGCGGCTGCTCTTCGAGCATGGGAGCCAGCAGATGACCTTCCATATGGTGGACGCCCAAGGCGGGCACGCCCCAGGCCAGCGCCAATGCCTGGGCGCAGGCCGCGCCCACCAGCAGGGCGCCGACCAGACCAGGGCCGGCGGTATAGGCGATGGCGTCCACGTCTTCAGGGCGGCTGCCCGCCTCGTCCAGCACTTCGCGGATCAGCGGCAGCATGCGCTTGACGTGGTCGCGCGAAGCGAGCTCCGGCACCACGCCACCGTAGACGCGGTGCAGATCGATCTGGCTGAACAGCGCATCGGCCAGCAGGCCGCGCTCGCTGTCGTAGAGGGCGACGCCGGTTTCATCGCAGGACGTTTCCAGTCCCAGAACACGCATGGAGATAAGCCTTCGAGGGTATAAGATGTCAGGCTGCCCATGATAAGCGCCGCTTCCAGCACCGGCCAGCGCTTTTCGTCCGCCGGGGCTTGGCAGCAAGGCAGTTGAAGAGTTACTATCCGCAACCCTTAAAAACCGACGCTTCCCGTGCCCTTTTGCCGCTAGCGTTGGATTAAACCTCGGTAAATTTGAAGGTACGACCTGGATGCCCAACGTCAAAGTCAAAGAAAACGAACCCTTCGACGTAGCGCTGCGTCGTTTCAAGCGTTCCTGCGAGAAGGCCGGTGTACTGGCCGAAGTTCGTAGCCGCGAGTTCTACGAAAAGCCCACCGCTGAGCGCAAGCGTAAAGCTGCCGCCGCGGTCAAGCGTCACGCCAAGAAAGTACAGCGCGAGCAGCGCCGTCGCGAGCGCCTGTACTGAGTTACAGCGCTTCTCTGGCGTTATAAGACAACCCGACCTCTGGTCGGGTTGTTTGTTTCTGGCCTTCCCGTTTCGCCCTGGCGTCCTCTGGCGCAGTGCGGTGCCTCAGAAGTTCGCGCAAGATTTGGCGAGTGATTTTTTGGCTTGGGCAAGGCGCTGCGACGAGTCATAGCAGGGCTATGGCGAGGAGTAGCAACGCCGTCCAGGACGAAAAAGCGCCGCCAAAATTGTGTAGATAACTTCTGAGGCACCGCACTAGACTGCCCTCCTCGCTCCACCCTCCGCTCTTCGCCCTTCTATCCAGACGCTGACCATGGCCGGACTCATCCCGCAAGGCTTCATCGACGACCTGCTCAATCGCACCGACATCGTCGAGGTGGTGGGGGCGCGGGTGAAGCTCAAGAAGGCCGGCAAGAACTGGATGGCCTGCTGCCCCTTCCATAACGAGAAGACGCCCTCCTTCAGCGTCAGCCCTGACAAGCAGTTCTACTACTGCTTCGGCTGCGGCGCGGGCGGCAATGCCCTGGGCTTCATCATGGACCACGACAACCTCGAATTTCCCGAGGCGGTCGAGGAGCTGGCCAAGCGTGCCGGCGTCGAGGTGCCACGCGAAGAAAGCGGCGGCCGGCGCAAGCCGCGACAACCCACGGACTCCCCGCTCTACCCCTTGCTGGCCGCAGCCGCCGAGTTCTATCGCCTGGCGCTGCGCAACCATCCCAAGCGCCAGGCGGCGGTGGACTACCTGAAGAAGCGCGGCCTGACCGGCGAGATCGCCCGTGACTTCGGCCTGGGCTTCGCCCCGCCCGGCTGGGACAACCTGGGCAAGCACCTGGGCGGCGATGACCTCCAGCAGAAGGCCATGCTCGATGCCGGCCTGCTGGTTGAGAACGCTGAGAGCGGCAAGCGTTACGACCGCTTTCGCGACAGAGTGATCTTCCCCATCCGCGATAGCCGCGGTCGGGTCATTGCCTTTGGCGGCCGCGTGCTGGGCGACGACAAGCCCAAGTACCTCAACTCGCCGGAGACCCCGGTGTTCCACAAGGGCCAGGAACTCTACGGCCTGTTCGAGGCGCGCAAGCACAACCGTGACCTGGACGAGATCCTGGTCGTGGAAGGCTACATGGACGTCATCGCCCTGGCCCAGCAAGGCATCCGCAATGCCGTGGCCACACTGGGCACCGCCACCAGCGAAGAGCACATCAAGCGACTGTTCCGCATCGTGCCGAGCATCCTGTTCTGCTTCGACGGCGACCAGGCTGGCCGTAGCGCCGCCTGGCGCGCCCTGGAATCGGCACTACCGGTGCTCAAGGACGGCTTTCGGGTGCGCTTCCTGTTCCTGCCCGAAGGCGAAGACCCGGATACCCTGGTCCGTGCCGAAGGCGCGGATGCCTTCCAGGCGCGCTTCGTCCAGCAGGCCCAGCCGCTGGCCGAGTACTTCTTCCAGCAACTCATGATCGAAGCGGATCCGGCCACCCTGGAGGGCAAGGCGCACTTGGCCACCTTGGCGGCGCCGCTGATCGAGAAGATCCCTGGCAACAACCTGCGGCTGCTGATGCGCCAGCGCCTGAGCGAACTCACTGGCCTGGGCAACGACGCCTTGAGCCAGCTGGCACCCGCCGCGCCGCCGCAGGACGCTCCTCCCATGGACTATGGCGACTATGCCTATGCCCATGCCGAAGAAGCCCCCGCACAGCAGCAGTGGACGCCACGCCGCGACGGCAAGGGCGGGCGCGATGGCAAGGGTTGGAAAAAGGATTTCAACGGCAAGGGCGGTGGAGAGCGCATTCCACGTCAGCCCCCGGTCAAGGTGGAGACGCCGGTACTGGCCGCGCTGCGCAGCCTGCTGCACCACCCGACCCTGGCCCAGGCGGTACAGGACGCCCGCAACCTGGCCGAGGAAAGCGATCAGTACGCCCAGCTGCTGGTCGCCCTGGTCGAGGCCCTGCAGAAGAAACCGGGGCAGAGCACCCTGGCGCTCATCGCGCGCTGGCACGGCACCGAACAGGGTCGACTGCTGCGCGCCCTGGCGGAAAAAGAATGGCTGATTGCCGGCGACAACCTTGAACAACAGTTTTTCGACACCATAACGAGGTTAGCCGCCAGCCAGCGTGATCGCTCGCTGGAGCAACTCCTACGCAAGGCGCGACAGAGCGAGCTGAGCTCCGAAGACAAGGACCGCCTACGCGAACTCCTCAGCCGTCCGGCGGGGTCCGTGACCTAACTGGCACGACCACCGTCTAACCGGCTATAATGTTCAGCTATTTTTGCCCGCCTAAGCCTTCAGTGGAAGGGTACCTATGTCCGGAAAAGCGCAACAGCAATCCCGTCTGAAAGAATTGATCGCCCGCGGTCGTGAGCAGGGTTACCTGACTTACGCGGAGGTCAATGACCACCTACCGGAGGATATTTCAGATCCGGAACAGGTGGAAGACATCATCCGCATGATCAATGACATGGGGATCAACGTATTCGAAACCGCGCCGGACGCCGATGCCCTGCTGCTGGCCGAGACGGATACCGACGAAGCCGCCGCCGAAGAAGCCGCTGCCGCCCTGGCCGCAGTGGAGAGCGATGTCGGCCGCACCACCGACCCGGTGCGCATGTACATGCGTGAAATGGGCACCGTGGAGCTCCTGACCCGCGAAGGCGAGATCGAGATCGCCAAGCGCATCGAGGAAGGCATCCGCGAAGTCATGGGCGCCATCGCCCAGTTCCCGGGTACCGTCGACTACATCCTCAGCGAATACACCCGCGTCACCACCGAAGGCGGTCGCCTGTCCGACGTCCTCGCCGGCTACATCGATCCCGACGACGGTACCCTGCCGAACGAGAGCAATGAGCTGCCCGTCCCGAACAAGGCCACCGATGCCAAGGCCGTGGACGACGAGAAGGACGAAGAGGAAGAAAGCGACGACGCCGACGAGGAAGAAGGCGACGGCGGTCCGGATCCGGAAGAGGCTCGCCTGCGTTTCGGCGCGGTCGCCGAGCAGCTGGAAAAGACCAAGAAGGTGCTGAAGAAGCACGGCCGCGATAACGACCACGCCGTGGAAGAATTCGTCGCCCTGGCCCTGCTGTTCTCGCCGATCAAGTTGGTGCCCAAGCAGTACGAAGCCCTTGTGATCCGCGTGCGCGAGTCCCTGGAACGCGTCCGTGGCCTCGAGCGCGCCATCATGCAGCTGGCCGTACGCGATGCCCGTATGCCGCGTGCCGACTTCCTGCGCCACTTCCCCGGCAACGAGACCAACACCGAGTGGACCGCTGGCCTGCTCAAGGGCAAGCCCAAGTACGCCGAAGGTCTCGAGCGCTTCCAGGCCGACATCCAGGCCAAGCAGGCCCAGCTGGCTGAACTTGAGCGTAACTACGAGCTGAAAGTCTCGCAGATCAAGGACATCAACCGCGCCATGTCCATTGGCGAGGCCAAGGCCCGCCGCGCCAAGAAGGAAATGGTCGAGGCCAACCTGCGTCTGGTGATCTCCATCGCCAAGAAGTACACCAACCGCGGTCTGCAATTCCTCGATCTGATCCAGGAAGGCAATATTGGCCTGATGAAGGCGGTGGACAAGTTCGAATACCGCCGTGGCTACAAGTTCTCCACCTATGCCACCTGGTGGATTCGCCAGGCCATCACCCGCTCCATCGCCGACCAGGCGCGCACCATCCGGATTCCGGTGCACATGATCGAGACGATCAACAAGCTGAACCGGATCTCCCGCCAGATGCTGCAGGAGATGGGTCGCGAGCCGACCCCGGAAGAGCTGGGCGAGCGCATGGAGATGCCCGAGGACAAGATCCGCAAGGTGCTCAAGATCGCCAAGGAACCGATCTCCATGGAGACGCCCATCGGCGACGACGAGGATTCGCACCTGGGCGATTTCATCGAGGACAGCACCATGCAGTCCCCGATCGAAGTGGCTACCAGCGAAAGCCTCAAGGAAGCCACCCGCGACGTGCTCTCCGGCCTCACCGCCCGTGAAGCCAAGGTCCTGCGCATGCGTTTCGGCATCGACATGAACACCGACCACACCCTCGAGGAAGTGGGCAAGCAGTTCGACGTTACCCGCGAGCGTATCCGCCAGATCGAAGCCAAGGCCCTGCGCAAACTGCGCCACCCTTCCCGCAGCGAACACCTGCGCTCCTTCCTCGACGAGTAAGGCGCCCATGCTGCACCAGAAAACCGGAGCCCAGGCTCCGGTTTTTTTATGCCCGACAAGGGTTTGGCGATCCTCCCCCACCCCGGTATACTCCACCGCGCTATAGGGCCTATAGCTCAGTTGGTTAGAGCAGAGGACTCATAATCCTTTGGTCCACGGTTCGAGTCCGTGTGGGCCCACCAGCTTTCAGGAGCCGCGCCTTGCGCGGCTTTTTTGTGCCTGCAGATCGCTTTTCACGCTTCTGGCGCTTACACATGCAACAGCGCCAACATCCCAACCACTACCCCTCCCCCCGCCACCCCATAGACCGCCGCCTGCAACCACCGCCGCCGGGTCAGCAGAGTGATGGCGGCCAGGGAGATGGCGACCTGCATGAGCATGGTGGCCTGGGCCCAGCGGTGGTGGCGGTGGAGTTGGGTTTCGCTCAGGGCTTCGTTGGCGTCGACCTTGGCTTCCAAGGCTTCGGCCTTGGTGCGGATCTCGGCCTTTTGCTGGGCATAGCGTTGGCTGTCCTGGATGAAGCGTTGTGCGGTCTCGGGGTTGGTAGTGAGCGCGGCGCCCAAGTCGGCGAGGTTCTGCTTTTCGCCCTTGGCCTGGTAGTAGCCCCATTGGTTGGCGGCTTCGGTCTTGGCGATGGCTTCTTCGTTCTTGTAGTAGAGCGCCAGGCTCTCGGCGTTGCCGCCCTGATAGGCACAGAGCGCGCCTAGCGTCGCGAGGATGGCGGTGGTGACGGCGATGCGGCCGGTGAGGCTGTCGCGGCGATGGGCGCTGTGAGCGGCGTGTTCCACTTCGTGGTCGTGGGGGCCGTGGACTTCGTATTCGCTGGACAAGGTTCAGCTCCGCTGCGGATTCCTGCGGCGAGGCTAGTCGGGCTGGCTTAAGGCCTTCTTAAGAGTTGGGCAAGCGTGCCTGCAGCCAGCGCCTTAGCGGGCCGGCTACCCAGCGCTGCATGGCCAGGCCGAGCAGGACGATGAGCACCAGGTGCAGCGGCAGCATCCAACCGGGGATGGGGATGGGCAGCGCCAGCACCTCGCCGACGTCTTCTGCCAGGTCTTCGAGGCTGTCGCCGGCCAGGTGCATCCAGCCCAGCAGGGTGCGGGTCCAGGGTTCGAGCACGCCGATCAGCGGGGTGTGGACGGCGAAGATGCACAGTGAGGCCTCGCCGAGGCGCTGGGCCAGGCGGCGCACACCGGCGCGGCCGGGCTCGCCGAAGGTGGCGCAGGCCAGCAGCACGGCGGCCTGGAAGGGCGTGAGCAGGCCGTTGTGGACCAGGTAGAACCAGCGGCGGCCATCGCCTTCCAGTAGCAGGGCGCCCAGCCACAGGCCGGTGAGGCCGAACAGCAGCAGAGGTACGCGCAGGCGCTGGGTCGTCTCGGCCACCCAGGGCTCCTGCACGGCGCGATAGAGCAGGATGCCGAGCAGGAACTCCGGCAGGCGGATCAGCGGATTGCGATGGATGACGCCCACGGTGACGGTATCGAAAGCCTGGGCCCAGGTGGCCACCAGCGGTCCGAGCAGATAGAGCCCCCAGAGCACGGCGGCAGCCAGGGCCCAGCGGCGCAGGCGCATCAGTCGCGGGCCCAGCAGCGGGAACAGCAGGTAGAAGAACAGCAGTGCCGAGATCGACCAGGCGGCGCCGTTGAGCCAGAGAAAGCGCGGTTCCCAGGATTGCAGCAGAAGCAGTTGCAGGAGCACATGGGTGGTAGCGGCCAGCCAGGTCAGCGGCAGCATTTCGTCCAGCTCGCTGCCCTCCTCCAGCTGCAGATAAGGATGCTGGTTGTAGTAGACCGGCACCCCGTGCTCCAGCCAGGAGTCCTGGGACAGCCAGTAGGACAGGCCTAGCGCCACCAGCAGAGTGAGCAAATGGATGGGATAGAGGTTGCACAGTCGGCGCAGCACGAAGCCGCGCGAGCTGCCCTTGAGCGCGCCCTGGCGATCCAGGCTGACGTGGGCCAGCAGAAAGCCGGAGAGCAGAAAGAAGGTGCTGGTGGCGAAGAAGCCCATGCCGGCCAGGCGGCGGAAGGCGTCCGGCAGATCGCTATAGAGCCCGCCCAGGTGGTAGACGACCATGTACAGCGCCATGAGGAATCTCAGCCATTCCAGGCCGTAGTAACGGGCGGTGGGGCGGAGTGCGGGTGAGGGGGTCATGGCGGCGCTTTACGGCGGGTAGAGCGTGATTATAAGCCGCCCGGGCTCGCCCCTTGCCGCCACTCATGACAAAAGCATGACAACCGGTGTCCTGGGATTACCAGGCGCCGGTTAGCGGGCGAGCCAGGACCCCTCCGCCAGGAGTCCTGCTGCAGCCGAGTTCGACTGCCGCTCAGCCCGCGAAAGTGGGCTCGGGCAATCCCTGCACCCCGGGATCCAGGGCGAACAGCCCGCCGGCCAGTGGCTGGCCGGCGAGATCCCCGCCTGGGCGGATGGAGGTGACGAACAGGGTGTCCAGGTTGCGCCCACCAAAGGCGCACATGGCGGGCTTCTTGACTGGCACAACCAGGGAGCGATCCAGGCGGCCATCAGGGGTGAAGCGGTGGATCAGACCGGCGTCGTTGCCGCAGATCCAGTAGCAGCCGTCCACGTCCACCGCGGCGCCATCGGGCCGGCCGGGATGGGCATTCATGTCGACGAACAGTCGCCGGTTGCTAGGGGTTCCCGTATCGGGATCGTAGTCGAAGGCCCAGATCAGCTGGCGGCTGGGATGGGAGTCGGACAGGTAGAGGGTGCGGCCATCGGGACTCAGGGCCAGGCCGTTGGGGACGATGAGGTCGTCCAGCAGCAACCTGGCGCCCTCACCTGCCGTGTGGCTGTAGAGGCGCCCCGCAGTCGCGCCCTGGGCCATGTCCTGCACCATGGTGCCCACCAGGAAACGGCCCTGGCGATCGCAGCGACCATCGTTACATCTCATGGCCGAATGGACATGGTCGAGGGCGACCAGACGCTCACCACTGAGCTGGCCGGAAGCCTCGGCCTGCAGCGTGAAGAGGCCGCTTTCCAGACCGGCGAGCCAGCCGCCGCCTTCGCGGGCGGCGATGCAGGCGAGCATTTCCGGTGCGTTCCAGCTGTCCAGGGCACCCGCTGGGGTCCAGCGGTGCAGGCGCTTGGCAGGAATATCGACCCAGTAGAGCGCCTGTTCAGCGACGTGCCACACCGGGCACTCGCCGGTGGCATTGCGAGCATCGACCAGTAGTTCAGCGGTCATGACGGGCACCCTCAGTCGTCGAAGGGGCCGGTGGCAACGAAGGCACCACCCTGGTAGACCCTCGACGGATCGTCCGCCGCCGGCATGGGCTGGGCCTCGACCTTGGCGCGGAACTGCTCGGAGCTGTCCTTGGGCTGGAAGCCCAGGTGCGCGGCCAGGCGGTTGTCCCACCAGCTGTCGCGGTTGTCGGAGGCGCCATAGACGATGGTGTGGCCGACATCGGGGGTGGTCAGGCTGCGCAGGATGAGGTCGGTCAGGTCCTCGTAGCTTAGCCAGGTGGCGAGCATGCGGCGATTCTGCGCCTCGGGGAAGGAGGAGCCGATGCGGATGCTCACCGTCTCGATGCCATAGCGGTCGAAATAGAAGGTCGCCAGGTCTTCGCCAAAGGCCTTGGACAGGCCGTAGTAGCTGTCCGGACGCTGGGGCACGCTGGCGTCGATGCGCTGATCCTGGCGATAGAAGCCGATGACATGGTTGGAGCTGGCGAAGATGATGCGCTTCACCCCGTGGCGCCGTGCGGCCTCATAGAGGTTGAAGGTGCCGCGGATGTTGGCTTCGAGGATGGGCTCGAAGGCATGCTCGGTGGAGATGCCACCGAAGTGCAGGATGGCATCAACGCCTTCCACCAGGGCATGGACGCCGGCCTTGTCCGCCAGGTCGCAGGTCACCACCTCTTCCGCCGGCCCCTGGGCGGCGTCCATCGGGGCGATATCGGACAGGCGCAGGATCTCGGCGTGGGGCTTGAGCCGCTGGCGCAGCTCCTTGCCCAGACCACCGGCGGCGCCGGTCAGCAACAGACGATGGAAATGGGATGAGCGGGCTTCGGACATGACTGGGTGCCTTCTTATGGAGTTATCTGGCAAGAGGTACGACATCCCACCTCTTTTCACGATTCTCGCGAGCGCCCAGGGTCCTGTCAATGCTACCTAAGCGGACAGGCAGGGCAGCCTTAGCCTGAATGTCGCGCCCTGTCCGGCGATGCTTTCCACGTGCAGACTGCCGCGGTGCGCCTTGACGATCTGGTCGGCGATGTAGAGCCCCAGGCCTAGGCCGGCGATGTTCTCGGTACCACTGGCACGCTCGAACTGGCGGAAGATCAGCGCCTGATGCTCCACCGGGATACCGATGCCGTGGTCCTTGACGCTCAGCTCCACCTCAGCCCCGTCGCTGCGCAGGGAGATTTCTACGGGCCGACCGGCGCCGTATCTCATGGCGTTGGTCAGCAGGTTGGTGATCACCTGCTCGATGCGGAATTCGTCCCAGAAACCGGGCGCCGGACCTTCGGCGTGCAGCTCCACGGGACAGCCGGCGGCGGCGAATTGCGAGGCGAAGCTGTCCACCACGGTATTCACCAGGGCGGCGAGATCGCACTGCGAGGGGCGGATGGACAGCTTGCCGGTGCGGATGCGCGAGATGTCGAGCATGTCGTCGATCAGGTGCACCAGGCGCTGGATCTGGCGCTCGTCGCGCTCGGCCATGCCAGCCAGCTTGTCGGGGGTGAAGGCTTCCAGCTTGCCCTTGTCCAGGTACATACGGCGCAGCTGGGCTTCGAGCATCAGGGTGTTGAGTGGCGTCTTGAGTTCGTGGGAGACCATGGACATGAAGTCGTCCCGGGTACGCACCGCCTGCTGCAGCTCCACCTGGGTCTGGCGCAGCTCGGCCAGCAGGATCTCCTGCTCCTGACGGCTCTGTTCCAGGGCCACCAGCTGCTCGGCCAGGCGCTTGCGGTGCCAGTAGAGGTCGACGAAGACGCGGGTCTTGCTCTTGACCGCATGGACATCGAGGGGCTTGTGCAGGAAGTCCACCGCACCGCTCTCGTAACCCTTGAAGGCATAGTTGAGATCGCGACCGGCGGCGCTGACGAAGACGATGGGGATATGCCGGGTCTTTTCCAGGCCGCGCATCATCTCCGCCAGCTCGAAGCCGTTCATGCCGGGCATCTGCACATCGAGGATCGCCAGGGCGAATTCGTGCATCAGCAGGAGCTCCAGCGCCGCTTCGGCGGAGGTGGCCTGGAAGATCTCCAGCGCCTCGCTGCGCAGCAAGGCTTCCAGTGCCAGGAGATTCTCCGGCAGGTCGTCTACGAGCAGGATCTTCGCCTGCTCGACGGGTACTTCAGCCATGATCGCGTTCCAGCTCGATGAGCAATAGATGGATGCCCGGCACATCCAGCACGAAATCCGGGTGGAATCTCTTCAACGCCGCCTCGGGCATGGTCGGCACCTCGGCCGATTGCGGCGACTGGACGACGGTCACCGCGCCGTTCTGAGCCAGGGCCTGCAGACCACTGGCCCCGTCATGGTTGGCACCGGTGAGCAGGATGCCGCAAACCTGTTCACCCAAGGCATCGGCCGCGCTTTCGAACAGCACATCGATGGACGGCCGGGAAAACTGCACCGGCTCGTCGCGCGAGAGCGACAGGGTGAAGTCGTCTTCCACCAGCAGGTGATAACCCGGCGGCGCGAAATACAGAGTGCCCGGCAGTATAGCGTCCTTGTCCTCGGCTTCACGCACCTGCAGGGCGAGCCGCGCCTGGAACAGCTCGGCCAGGCGCGAATTGCGGTCGTCCGGCAGGTGCAGAACCACGGCCAGCGGCAGGCGGAAGCTGGCTGGCAGCGTCGAGAGCAGACGCAGCAGCACCTGCAGCCCGCCGGCAGAGGCTCCGATGACGATGAGGCGCAACGGCTTCACGGGTGGGAACATGCTAGAGCCTGCGGAACAGGCGTTCCTGCTTCACCACCGGCTCGAAGTGGCTGGCATAGGCGGAGAAGTCCAGCGACTCCTTGCTGCCCAGGCCGAGAAAGCCGCGGTGACTCAGGGACTCGTGGAACAGGCCGAGCGCCCGGTTCTGCAGATTCTTGTTGAAGTAGATGAGCACGTTGCGGCAGGACACCAGCTGGGTCTCGGAAAAGACGCTGTCGGTGGCCAGGCTGTGGTCGGCGAAGGTCACGTTGGCGATCAGCGACTTGTCGAACAGGGCGCCGTCGTAAGCCGCGGTGTAGTAGTCGGAGAAGGCCCGGGTGCCGCCCGCTTTCTGATAGCTGGCGGTATAGGCGCGCATCCGCTCCAGCGGAAAGATGCCCTGGCGGGCCTTCTCCATGGAGCGCGGATTGATGTCGGTGGCATAGAACAGGGTACGGTCGAGCAGCCCCTCTTCCTGGAACAGGATGGCCATCGAGAAGACTTCCTCACCGGTGCTGCAACCGGCGATCCACACCTTGAGCGAGGGATAGGTGCGCAGCACCGGCACGACCTGTTGGCGCAGGGCGAGGAAGTAGCCCGGATCGCGAAACATCTCGCTGACCGGGATGGTGATGAATTGCAGCAGCTCGGCAAACAGCGCCGGATCGCGCAGCACCCGCTCCTGCAGGGCCGAGATGCTCGGGCAGTCGAAGCGTGTCAGCGCCTGCAACACCCGGCGCTTGAGCGAGGCCTTGGAATAATTGCGGAAATCGTGGCTGTATCTCAGGAAGACGCCTTCCAGCAGCAACCTCAGCTCAATGTCCTGCAGCCGTTCGCTCATGACTTACAGGCGCTCCAGCGAGGGCATCCAGACGCGGATCAGCGAGAACAGCCGATCCAGGTCGATGGGCTTGGCCAGGTAGTCGCTGGCACCCGCGGCGAGGCAGCGCTCCTGGTCGTCCTTCATCGCCTTGGCGGTGATAGCGATGATCGGCAGCTTCTTCATGTGCGGTCGCTTGCGGATCTCGCGCATGGCTTCGTAGCCGTCCATCATCGGCATCATGATGTCCATCAGTACCAGGTCGATGGTGTCGCTGTTGTCGAGCTTTTCCAGGGCTTCCAGGCCGTTGCGGGCGATCTCCACCTTGGCACCCTTCTGCTCCAGGGCGCTGGTGAGGGCGAAGATGTTACGCACGTCGTCGTCCACCAGCAGCAGGGTGCGGCCGTCGAAAGCCTTCTCGCGGCTACGGGCGCTCTCCAGCATGCGCTGGCGATCGAGCGGCATGTCGGCCTCGATCTTGTGCAGGAACAGGGTCACCTCGTCGAGCAGCCGCTCCGGTGAGCGAGCGCCCTTGATGATGATGGAGCGCGAATACTTGAGCAGCGTGGCTTCTTCGTCACGCGACAGGCTGCGACCGGTGTAGACGATGACCGGCGGGAAGGAGCAGATGTCTTCGCTGGCCATGCGTTCGAGCAGTTCGCCGCCTTCCATGTCGGGGAGCTTGAGGTCGATGACCATGCAGTCGTAGACCTCGTCGCGCAGCAGATCCAGGGCCTGACTGCCCATCTCCACCGCAGTGATCTCCACGTCGACGTCGCCGATCAGCTTGGCGATGCTGTCACGCTGCAAGGCGTCGTCTTCCACCAGCAGCACGCGCTTGATGCCAGCGGCGAACTTGGACTCCAGGCGGGTGAAGGCTTCGCGGAGTTCGTCGCGGGTGGTGGGCTTGATGGCATAGCCGACCGCGCCCATGTGCATGGCGGTCTCGACGCGGTCCGAGGCCGAGACCACGTGCACCGGGATGTGGCGGGTCAGCGGATTTTCCTTGAGCCGCTCCAGCACCGTGAGGCCGGAATGATCCGGCAGCCCCATGTCCAGCAGGATGGCGTCGGGGCGGTATTCCAGGGCGATGGCGAAGCCTTCCTCGGCACGATGGGCGACCAGGCAGCTGTACTTCAGCTCATGGGCGAGATCGAAGAGGATCTGGGCGAAGGGCACTTCGTCCTCGATCACCAGTACCCGGCGATCCGGATAGGGCCAGTTGTCTCGGTCGTCGGCGAAGGCCGCACCCACGGGTGCCGCCGCCTCGGTGATCGGCGCCGGTGCGGATGGACGCGGGGTAGCGGCCAGGGTCGCCAGGGGCATGGGCGCGGACACCGGAGTGGTAGCCACGGCAGGCGCGCTCACCGGCGTCACTGGCAGAGTGGGCGCAGCGGCTTCCTGGTATTCCAGCGGCAGACGCAGGGTGAAGGTACTGCCCTCGCCCGGCTGGCTGGTGACGCTCAGCGTACCACCCAGCAACAGCGCCAGATCGCGGGAGATCGACAGCCCGAGCCCGGTACCGCCATAGCGACGGGTGATGGCGCCGTCCGCCTGGCGGAAGGCTTCGAAGATCAGCTCCTGCTGCTCGGCGGCGATACCGATGCCGGTATCCCTGACGGCAAAGCTGGGCTGGCCATCCTCCAGGGACAGGCGCAGGGTGACCTGGCCGTGTTCGGTGAACTTGAAGGCGTTGGACAGCAGGTTCTTGAGGATCTGTTCGACCCGTTGCCGATCGCTGAAGAAGGACGTTGGCATCTGCGCGTCCAGTTCCACCTCAAAGCCAACGCCCTTGTTCTGGGCCACCGGTTCGAAGGCGGTCTTCAGGGCTTCCACCAGGCGGCGCACGGACATCTGCTCCGGGCGGATCTCCAGCATGCCGGCCTCGACCTTGGAGATGTCGAGAATGTCGTTGATCAGGGTGAGCAGATCGTTGCCCGCCGAATAGATGGACTCGGCGTAGCGCACCTGCTCGCCGCTCAGGTTGCCGGCCGGGTTGTCCGCCAGCAACTTGGACAGGATCAGCGAGCTGTTCAGCGGCGTGCGCAGCTCGTGGGACATGTTCGCCAGGAATTCGGACTTGTACTGGCTGGCCCGCTCCAGCTCGCGCGCACGGTCCTCCAGCAATTGCTGGGCTTCGTTCAGGCGATTGTTGCGGTCATCCAGCACATCGCGCTGTTGCAGCAGTTCCTGGGCCTGCTCGGACAGCTGCTCGTTGGTCTGCTCCAGCTCGGCCTGCTGCTGCTCCAGATGAACCTGGGATTCCTTGAGCGCCTGGGACTGTTCCTCCAGCTCTTCGTTGGCCGTGCGCAGTTCTTCCTGCTGCACCTGCAGCTCTTCGTTGAGCTGCTGGGTTTCCGCCAGCACCTGCTGCAGGCGCTGGCGATAACGGGCCGCCTCCACGGAGGAGCCGATGGAGTCGGCGATCAGCGTCAGCAACTCCTTGTCCTGTGGCTGCAGGGCGCGCAGGAAGCCCAGTTCGAGCACGCCATTCACCCGACCGTCGTTCTCGATGGGCACGATGAGCGCGGCGCTGGCCTGGCGCTCGCCCAGGGCCGAATTGACCTTGAGGTAGTCGGCGGGCAGCTGGTCCAGCGCCACCGCGCGCCCTTCCAGTACGGCCTGGCCCGCCAGGCCTTCGCCCGGTGCCAGCCGCTGGCGACGGCGACGCCCCTCGTCATCCAGGGCATAGTCGGCCACCCGCTCCAGGGTGCCGTCATCGAGGCGGACATAAAGAGCGCCAGCGGCGGCGCCCAGGTAGCGCGCCAGGAATTGCAGGATGCTCTGCCCCAAGGGCGCCAGCGCCGCCTGACCAATGACGGCCTCGGACAACTGATTCTGGCCCGAGCGGAACCAGCTCTGCCGCTCCAGATTCTCGGTGTGCTCGGCCTGCTGGTCGAGCAGGCCGGTATAGGTGGCGGAGAGCCGCATGAGTTCGCGGCGACCGAAGAAGGCCATGATGCCTGACAGCAGCAGGCTGACGATCAGGAAGGCGGCGACGAACACCACCGTCATGCGGCTGGCCGTCTCGGTGCGCTCGGCGCGCATCTGCTCTTCGTAGGCGATGAAATCGGTGTAGTCGCGGCGGATGCTGTCGATGCGGTTCTTGCCCTGGCCGTCGCTCAGCGGTGTCTGGAAGTCGCCACCCAGCCGCCGCGCTTCGATCACCTGGCTCGCATACTGGCGCCACTCCCGGTGCACCGCCGCGATCCGTTCCAGCCGGCGAATCTGCACGGCGCTGTCGCTGACCAGATTCTTGAGCTCATCGAGCTGTGGCTCGACCTCGGGCAAGGCCCGCTCATAGGGCTGCAGGAAACTGGTGTTGCCGCTCAGCAGGTAGCCACGCATCCCGGTTTCCAGATCGACCACCAGCCGGAAGTTGGCGTTGGCCTCGCTGATGACGCGGTCGGTGTGCTCGACCCACTGGGTGACCCGCAGCAGGTAATAGATGATGGCGATGAAAAAGATCGCGCTGAAGACGCCGATGCTCAGAGGCAGCGAGAGATTGCGTTTGAGGATCTTGCTGAAGTGCTTCTGATCGAGGGGCGACTCGCGATTCATGGGGTCTGAAAGCCTTGTACGGGACGAAACGATCGGCGACGGCAAAGCCTCTGCCTACGGGGTAGGCCGTCACCAGGAAGTCACGGCCGGGCACCGCTCGGGGACCTGGCGCGCCTTGGCCGGCCCCTCGCGAAACCGCCTGGGGAGTGCACGCTCGCCAGGACAGAGACGCCCGTTCGCTAAGGCTGTCGCCCTGGCTGGCGCCGACTCCCAACCTCGCCGATCGACTCCGGACGCAGCCTGCGTCCGTGTTTCACATCAGCGACGGGCGATTACCCAGACGGCATGGATGATACCCGGAATATAGCCCAGCAGCGTCAGCAGGATGTTCAGCCAGAAGGCACCGCCAAAGCCGACCTGCAGGAAGACGCCCACGGGAGGCAGGATGATGGCGAAGATCAGGCGGATAAGGTCCATTTCAGGCTCCAGTAGTGAGCAGGCAAGAAGATGCCTCTCAGACTGGCAGGGCCCGAATCAGGTTCCGGCAGGCAATAAAAAACCCCGCCGAAGCGGGGTTTCGTAGACTTAACCCGACATCCCTGTCGGGCCGCCAATCCTTGGCCATCTATCCTTGAGAGTCTCTGCCCGACATCCGTGCCGGGGGGCCATCCTGGCCATATTTCCTTGAAATCACCTGGAGCGCTGGGTACATCCTGTACCGCGATCCGATGGGTGTAGATTACGCAGCTCCCCTGGACTAGGCGATGGCTTATCGCGGCGACGTCATGTAAGCCAAAGCTTACACGGCATGGCTTTTTAGCTTGCCAGTCAACAGTTTAGAAAGCCTCCTCAGCCAGAGCGTAGAGCGGCTGCGCGCCACTGCGCACGGCGGCCTCCAGGCTCAGGGTACGGGGCAGCAGACGAGTGAAATAAAACCGTGCGGTGGCGAGCTTGGCCTCGGCGAAGGCCGCGTCCTGATCCGCCGCCGCGGCAGCGGCACGCGCCCAGAGATAGCCATAGGCGACATAGCCGAACAGGTGCAGGTAGTCCACCGAGGCCGCGCCGAGCTGGTGGGGATCGCTGGCACCGGCCTGCAGCAGCCATTCGGTCACCCCGTCCAACCGCTCCAGCGCCTGGCGCAGGGGCGCGGCGAATTCGTTGTCCGCCGGGAGACCGGCGAGATAGCCGTGGACCTCTTCGCTGAAGGGTCGATAGAGCGCCCCGCGGCTACCGGCCAGCTTGCGGCCGACCAGGTCGAGCGCCTGGATACCGTTGGTGCCCTCGTAGATCTGGGTGATGCGCACGTCGCGCACCAGTTGCTCCTGTCCCCACTCGCGGATGTAGCCATGGCCACCGAACACCTGCTGGCCGATCACGCACAGGTCCAGGCCAAGATCCGTGAGGAAGCCCTTGGCCACCGGGGTCAGCAGCGCCACCAGGGCTTCGGCACGTTCGCGCTCGGCGGGCTCGGGGCTGTACTTGGCGGTGTCGAGTTGCAGGGCGACATAGCTGGAGAACAACCGCCCGCCTTCGTTCAGCGCCTTCATGGTCAGCAGCATGCGGCGCACGTCAGGGTGCACGATGATCGGGTCGGCGTTCTTGGCGGCCTGTTGAACACCGGCAGGCGAGCGGCTCTGCAGGCGCTCGCGGGCATAGGCCAGGGCATTCTGGTAGGAGCGCTCGCTCGACCCCAGGCCCTGGATGCCAACGCCCAGGCGCTCATAGTTCATCATGGTGAACATGGCAGCCAGGCCCTTATTGACCTCGCCCACCAGATAGCCGACCGCGCCGTCGAAGTTCATCACGCAGGTGGCGGCGCCCTTGATGCCCATCTTGTGTTCCAGCGAGCCGCAAGCCACGGCGTTGCGCTCGCCCAGGGTGCCCGCCTCGTCCACCAGGATCTTGGGCACCAGGAACAGCGAGATGCCCCGAGAGCCGGCCGGTGCATCGGGCAGCTTGGCCAGCACCAGGTGGATGATGTTCTCGGTGAGGTCGTGCTCGCCGGCGGTGATGAAGATCTTGGTGCCGGTGACGCGGTAGCTGCCATCGGCCTGGGGTTCGGCGCGGGTGCGGATCAGTCCCAGGTCGGTACCGGCGTGGGGCTCGGTCAGGCACATGGAGCCGGCCCACTGGCCGCTGTAGAGATTGGGCAGATAGGCCTGCTTGAGTGCCTCGCTGCCGTGGGCGTGCAGGGCCAGACAGGCACCGGCGCTGAGCATCGGATAGAGACCAAAGGCCAGGCAGCTGGCGTGCATCATTTCCTCGACCTGGGCGGTGAGCACCTTGGGCATGCCCATGCCGCCGTATTCGGGATCGCCACCGACGCCGACCCAGCCGCCTTCGGCGAAGGCCTGGTAGGCCTGACGGAAGCCCTGCGGCGTGGCGACCTCGCCGTTCTGCCAGTGGCAGCCTTCTTCATCGGAATTGCGATTGAGCGGCGCCAGTTCCTGGGCGCACAGCTTGCCGGCTTCTTCGAGGATGGCATCGGCGGTCTCGCCGTCCACCACCTCGGCCAGGGCGGGCCACTGACTCCAGCGGTCCTTGACCTTGAGGACGGCATCCAGCACGAAACGGATATCGCGAAGCGGCGGGGTGTAGTCAGCCATGTCGAGTCTCCTCGGAAGGTGTTCTTGTCGGTATGACCCGAGTGTAAGACCGAACCGGAAGGGAGACATAGGTTCATGATCTGACCTGGCGGTCAGCCGATCGGAGGTCCGCGCCGGCTGGCTTTTTCGCATGCGTGAAAAAGCGAAAACCCCGCCGAAGCGGGGTTTTCAGAGGAGCTTCGTGCGCTTAGTAACCGAGCGCGAAGTCTTCCTCGGCCAGGGCCATCAGGCTGCCGGCACCGGCCAGCAGCGCCTCGGCATGGGCTCGGGTACGGGGCAGCAGGCGCTCGTAGTAGAAGCGCGCGGTGGCCAGCTTGGCCTGGTAGAAGGCGGCCTCGTCGGTACCGGCGGCCAGCTTCTCGGCGGCAACCCGGGCCATGTCGGCCCAGAAGTAGGCCAGGCAGACATAGCCGGAGTACATCAGGTAGTCGACGGCGGCGGCACCTACCTCCTCGCGATCCTTCATGGCGGCCATGCCGACCTTGAGGGTGATCTCGCCCCACTCCTTGTTCAGCTTGGCCAGCGGCTCGACGAAGGCCTTGAGTTCGGCATTCTCGGCCTGGGCCTGGCAGAACTTGTGCACCACCTTGGTGAAGGCCTTGAGCGACTCACCCTGGGTCATCAGCACCTTGCGACCCAGCAGGTCGATGGCCTGGATGCCGGTGGTGCCCTCGTAGAGCATGGCGATGCGCGCATCGCGCAGGTTCTGCTCCATGCCCCACTCGGCGATGTAGCCATGGCCGCCATAGATCTGCACGCCATGGCTGGCGGCCTCGAAGCCGACCTCGGTCATGAAGGCCTTGGCAATGGGGGTGAGGAAGGCCATCTGGGTCTCGGCCTGCTGCTTCTGCTCTTCGTCCTGGCTGTACTTGAGGATGTCCACCAGCTTGGCGGTGTAGTAGATCATCGCCCGGCTGCCTTCGGCGAAGGCCTTGATGGTCAGCAGCATACGACGCACGTCGGGGTGCACGATGATCGGATCGGCGGGCTTCTCGGGCGCCTTGGGACCGGTCAGGGATCTCATCTGCAGACGCTCGCGGGCGTACTTCAGACCACCCTGGAAGGCTACCTCGGCATGGGCCAGACCCTGCAGAGCAGTGCCGACGCGAGCGAAGTTCATGAAGGTGAACATGCAGTTCAGACCGCGATTCGGCGGGCCGATCAGGAAGCCCGTGGCCCCATCGAAGTTCATCACGCAGGTGGCGTTGCCGTGGATGCCCATCTTGTGTTCGAGGGAACCGCAATGCACGGCGTTGCGTTCACCAGCCGCGCCGCTGGCGTCGGGCAGGTGCTTGGGCACGATGAACAGCGAGATGCCCTTGGTGCCGGCAGGGGCATCGGGCAGGCGGGCCAGCACGATATGGACGATGTTCTCGGCCATGTCGTGTTCACCGGCGGAGATGAAGATCTTGGTGCCGGTGATAGCGTAGCTGCCGTCCGCACGCGGCTCGGCCTTGGTGCGCAGCATGCCCAGGTCGGAACCGCAGTGCGGCTCGGTCAGGCACATGGTGCCGGTCCACTCGCCGGTCACCAGCTTTTCCAGGTAGGTGTGCTTCTGCTCGTCGGTGCCGTGCTGTTCCAGGGTGTTCATGGCGCCATGGGACAGGCCGGGGTACATGCCCCAGGACCAGTTGGCCTGGCCGACCATTTCCGACAGGGAGATGCCGAGGGACTCGGGCAGGCCCTGGCCACCGTGGGCCGGGTTGTGCGCCAGGCTCGGCCAGCCGCCCTCGACGAACTGGGCATAGGCTTCCTTGAAGCCATCGGGGGTCTTCACACCCTCTTCGCTCCAGGTGCAGCCCTGCTGGTCACCGATGCGATTGAGCGGGGCCAGGACCTGCTCGCAGAACTTGGCACCTTCTTCGAGGATGGCGGAGACCATGTCCGGGGTGGCATCACCGCAGCCGGGCAGGCTCTGGTAGTGCGCGTCATAGCCCAGCAGTTCGTCGCGAACGAAGCGGATGTCCCGCAGGGGAGCCTTGTATTCGGGCATGACTGTTACCTCTTTGCGAATGCTTGTTGTCGAGGGGGCGGCAGCGTCGCTGCGGACCTTCCGCCAGGGCGTTTAAACAGTTGTTTGAAACTTATGTTCTAGCCCTGACCTTGTCAAGCGCGGCGAGGACGAGCGGAACGACCGGTCAGTCCGCCAGGGCCAGGGCTTCGCTCAGCTCTGCTGCCCTAGTCGGGCGCACCACCCGCGCCAGTTCCTGGCCATCCTTGAAGACGATCAAGGTCGGCCAGAGCTTGACGCGGAAGGAGCGCCCCAGGCGCCGCCCGGAGCCATCCTCGATCTTGAGATGGCGCACGGTGGGATGCTCTGCCAAGGCCGTCGCAAGCAGCGGCTGGGCGGCGCGACAGTGCCCGCACCAGGGCGCGCCGAATTCCAGCAGGGTCACCCCCGGTAGCGCGTCGACATCGGTCCGGGCGGGCTCCTGAGCGGCATAGGTGGTGGTAAAGGTCATCGCGAGGCTCCTGAAGTCGGTTCCAACGGTGGACAAGTCGCTGGCGGGACTGCTCGGTCACGGAAAAAGGATTAGGGTCGAAGCTGCGGTACGCCCCGATCTCCCGACAATAAAACAAGGCGCTCCATTTCTGCCTCCGTCTCCGCCCTTTCTTGAGGCCCGCCATGAGCCAGACAGCGACTTCCGTTTCACCCGCCACCCTGCGCAAGGTCATCTCCGCCGCGTCCATCGGCAACTTCGTCGAATGGTTCGACTTCGCCCTCTACGGCTTTCTCGCCACCCTGATCGCCGCGCACTTCTTTCCCAGTGGCGACGCCACTGCCGGGCTGCTCAAGACCTTTGCCGTATTCGCCGTGGCCTTTGCCTTCCGGCCGCTGGGCGGCATCGTCTTTGGCCTGCTGGGTGACCGCATCGGCCGTAAACGGGTCCTGGCGCTGACCATCCTGATCATGGCCGGCGCCACCGCCCTGATCGGTATCCTGCCCAGCTACGCCACCATCGGCATCTGGGCACCGATCCTGCTGACGCTGATCCGCTGCGCCCAGGGCTTTTCCGCCGGCGGTGAGTACGCCGGTGCCTGCGCCTACGTGATGGAGCATTCGCCGCGCGATCGCCGCGGTCGCTACGGCAGCTTCGTGCCGGTCTCGACCTTTCTCGCCTTCGCCAGCGCGGCCCTGACCGCCTGGGGCCTGGAACGACTGCTGGGTGCCGCCACCATGGCCGACTGGGGCTGGCGCATTCCCTTCCTGGCCGCCGCCCCCCTGGGTCTGATCGGCCTCTACCTGCGCCTGAAGCTGGACGAGACACCGGCCTTCCAGGCCCTGGAAGCCGACCATGAGGTCAGCCATTCGCCGCTGGGCGAGACGCTGCGGCTGCAGGGTCGCTCCATCCTGCGCCTGGGGGCCTTCATCTCGCTGACGGCGCTGTCCTTCTATATGTTCACCACCTACTTCTCCACCTACCTGCAGCTGGCCGGCGGCTTCGACCGGGCCGCGGCGCTGGCCATCAGCCTGATCACCCTGTTCGCCGCCGCGGCCGCCTGCCCGGTGCTGGGACGTGTCACCGACCGCATCGGTCGGCGCATGACCACGGTGCTGGCCAGCCTGGTACTGGCCGCAGGCGTCTATCCGGCCCTGCTGCTGGCCAGCAGCGGCCAGTTCGGCAGCGCTCTGCTGGGTTCCCTGCTGCTGGGCGCCGGGGCAGTCCTGTGCAACGTGGTGACGGCACCGCTGCTCAGCGAGGTCTTCCCGACCCGCACTCGCTACACCGCCGGCGCCATCACCTACAACCTGGCCTATACCATCTTCGGCGGCACCGCTCCGCTGATGGCGACCTGGCTGATCGGCGCCACCGGCAGCAATCTCTCGCCCGCGCTCTACCTGATCCTGGTCGCCCTGCTGGGTCTGGTCGGTGGCCTGAGCCTGCCGGAGACATCCCGGATCGACCTGGACGACGTCAGCGAGGGCGGCGAGGTCAGCTATCGCGCGGTGCGCGGCTAAACCGCTCGTCTCGTGAGCGGCACTTCCTCCGGGCCGGCCTGCCGATAGGCAAAAGGCCCGGAGTTTTCCCATGCCCGTCGATCACGATCTGCAACGCTTCGTCGATGCCCAGGCGACCACATACGCCACCGCCCTCGCGGAGATCCGCGCCGGGCGCAAGCGCAGCCACTGGATATGGTTCATCTTTCCGCAGATCCAGGGGCTGGGGCGCAGCGAGACCGCTCAGCACTACGCCATCGCCTCCCGTGACGAGGCCAGTTCCTACCTGGCGCATCCCGTACTGGGACCGCGCCTGCGGGAGATCACCAAGGCGGCGCTGGAGCATCCGGGACTGTCCGCGACCGCGCTGTTCGGACAGCCGGACGATCTCAAGTTCCACTCCAGCCTCACCCTTTTCGCCGCCGTGGCCGAAGACCCCGAGCCCTTTCGCGAGGCGCTCAAGACCTTTTTCGCCGGCCAGCCGGACGAGGCCACCCTGACGCGACTCTGCTAGCGCCAGAGCCCCGGCAGCGCGCCTGCGCGCCCCGTGACCGGATCGGTTGTCGGCACCGGTACCTGGGCGATGAGTTCGAGCGAACGCCCATGGGCCGTTGGATCGGCGCGCTGGGTGATGAAGTCCTGCTGATCGGGCGGGTAGGCGCCCACCACCAGGAAGTCCGCGCTGGACTGCAGGTTGCGGTGGCCGGTGCCCGCCGGTAGCACCACCACATCACCTGCGGTCACCGCCACATCCTGCCCCTGCTCGCCGCCCAGGCGCAGGGTAGCCTGACCACGCGCCACGCCCAGGACTTCATGGGCGTTGGGATGATAGTGATGGTAGCTATAGACGCCGTAGCGCCATTGCGGCGGCCAGGCATTGTCGGCGAACAGTCGCTCCAGCGCCGCCGCGCGGTCGGTCCCTTCCAGAGGAACCTGGCGATAGAGCAGCACGGGCAGGCGGCTATTGGGAATGACGCCGTCGTCGGCGAAATGCAGCTGCTCGGGCTGACCGGCCCCCACTGGCGCGGCCAAGGCCACGGTGGTGGGGGCGAGACCCAGCACCAGGGAGAGGATGGAGAGTGATGGGCGATGCGACATGCGGGACTCCAGGGGGCTTTGCCAATGGAGGCCCGCATGTCGCCGGGGTTCAGCGTCCGCGACGAGGGGCTAGGCCAGCCACTCCCGCAACAGCGCCGTGGTCCGTTCCGGCAGCTCCAGTGGCGGCAGGTGGCCGCAGTCGTCCAGCACCACCAGACGCGAGCCCTGGATACCGGCTTGCATGAGTTCGGCCTCGGCAGGCGGAGTGAGCTGATCCTGGGCGCCAACCGCGATGAGGGTGGGCACCTGGATCTGGGCCAGGGTGGGCCTCGAATCGGGGCGGTCGATGATCGACTGCTGCTGGCGCAGGAAAGCCTCCTTGCCCACCGCCTTGCCCATGGCCAGCACGGTATCGGCCACCGCCGTGCCCAGGCGCGAGGCATGAATCAGGCGTGGCAGCAGTTGCGGACTGATGCCGAGAAAGCGACCGCGCTCGGCCAGGTCGAGCATGGCGCGACGCTGGGTGGCACGCTCGGGGGTATCCGGGCTGGCCATGGTGTCGAACAGCGCCAGTCGCGCTACCCGCTCCGGCGCCTGGCGCAGGATCTCGAAGGCCACATAGCCACCCATGGACAGGGCGCCCAGGGCGAAACGCGGCGGCGCCTCGGCCAGGACCCGGCGGGCCAGCGCGGCGATGCCGGCGTCACGGGTGAGGTCGGGGATGAACACCGGGCAGGTGTCGGCCAGGTCGGCAGCCTGGGTGGCCCAGAGACGCTGGTCACAAAGCAGGCCGGGAAGCAGGATCAGGGGTAGCGCGTCGGTAGCTGTCATCACTAAGAACTTGAGAGACACTGCGGAAAACGCGCAGTGTAGCGCGGATCACCAGCGAACCCGGCGGGCTTCGCGGGTTCCAAGGGACATTGCCAAGGATCTGGAAACATCCATGCGTACTGAAGGCTTCTTCGACTGGCTCGGCGCGGCGCTCGGCCAAGTCATCCGTTTCATCATCGACCTGTTCGGCTCGGTCCTGGGCGGCATCGCCGATGCCGTGCATGACTTCCTCCATGGCATGGCGCGCTCCATCGGCATGGACGACTCCTATATCAGCTTCGTGGTCCTGGCCGTCGGCCTGTTGCTGCTCTACGCCGCGGTGCGAGCCTTCATGGCCCGCTCGATAGTGGGCGGCGTCATCTGGCTGATCCTGGGCCTGATGGTGATGGGCTGGCTGATTCGCGGCTGACTGGTCGCCAGGCCCGCTGCCTGGCACAGTAGGGCTCTCGATCGGCACGGATGCCGCCATGACCCTTCCTTTCTCCCACACCCTGAAGCGCCAGTGGCAACGCCTGCAGCCTGGCACCAGTTGCGCCCTCTGCGCCCGCTGGCTACCTGCCGGACTGCCGCTGTGCGAAGGCTGCGACAGCGAATTGCCCTGGCTCGGCCCTCATTGCCGGTGCTGCGCCCTGCCACTGCCGGTGGACGGCCTGCTGTGCGGCAGCTGCCTGGCCAGGCCACCGGCCTTCGACCAGGTGCTGCCCCCCTGGCGCTATGCCTTTCCGGTCGACACCCTGATCAACAGATTCAAGCATCGTGACCAAGGCAGCCTCGGTCGCCTGGCCGGGGCGCTGCTGGCGCGGCATCTGCAGCATCTGTTCGACGAGGGCCAGCCACGCCCGGAGCTGTTGCTGCCAGTACCTCTTTCTCCCCTGCGCCTGCGCCAGCGCGGCTTCAACCAGGCCGCCCTGCTGGCCGGCTGGCTCGGCAAGACCCTGCACCTGCCGGTCGAGGTCGAGCTGCTGCAGCGGGTTCAGGAACACCACAGCCAGCAAGGGCTGAGCGCCAGCGAGCGACGGCGCAATCTCAAGCAGGCCTTCGCCCTGGTGAAAGACGCTGCGCTGGAGGGTCGCCATGTGGCACTGGTAGACGACGTCCTGACCACCGGCGCCACTGCCGATAGCCTGGCACGCCTGCTCAAGCGCGCTGGCGCCAGGCGGGTCGACGTCTATTGCCTGGCGCGGACACCACCACCCGGCGACTAGCGGCTGTCACCAAAACGTCATTTAGCCTGACTAGCCTCGCCTGCACACCGTGAGGGAGCCATCAACATGCACAACGAACAGACCGATCTCGAACGCCTTGTCCATCTCAGCCGTCGACGCTTCATTGGCGCTGGCGCCCTGGCGGGAGCCGCCATGTTCCTCGGCGGTGGCCTGCTCGGGCGGAGCGCCCTGGCCGATGCCGTCAGCGAGGCCACGGGCAATCCCCTGATCGGCTTCGCCAACATCCCGGCTTCCACCGCCGACACCCTGGTGGTGCCGCCCGGCTATCGCGCCAGCGTGCTCATCAGCTGGGGCCAGCCGCTGCACACCAATGGCCCGGCTTTCCACCCCGATGGCAGCCCCGGCGCCGCCGACCAGGCCGTGCAGTTCGGCGACAACAACGATGGTATGGCCTTCTTTCCCTTCCCGGACGATCCGGACCGGGCGCTGATGGCGATCAACAACGAATACACCAACTACCGCTACCTGCTCAGCCACGGCACCCCGCCCAAGTCCCTGGAAGACACCCGCAAGGCCCAGGCCGCCGAGGGCGTCTCGGTGATCGAGGTGAAGCGCGTGGATGGCCAATGGCACTTCGTCCAGGGCTCGCCCTACAACCGCCGGGTGCATGGCAATACGCCCATCGCCGTCAGCGGTCCGGCTGTTGGCCACGACCTGCTCAAGACCGCCGCCGACCCGGCCGGACGCGAAGTACTGGGTACCTTCCAGAACTGCTCCAGCGGCGCCACCCCCTGGCACACCTACCTGACCTGCGAAGAGAACTTCACCGACGTCTTTGGCAGCCGCGACGCCAACCTGAAATTCGATGCGGCCCAGAAGCGCTACAGCGTCAAGCACGCCAGCGTGGAGAACGACTGGCACCTGCACGACGATCGCTTCGACCTGGCGCAGAATCCCAACGAACTCAACCGCCACGGCTGGATCACCGAGATCGATCCCTTCGATCCCCAGCGCAAGCCGGTCAAGCGCACCGCCCTGGGTCGCTTCAAGCACGAGAACGCCGCCCTCACCCGCACCCGCGACGGCCGTGTGGTGGTCTACATGGGCGACGACGAACGCGGCGAGTTCATCTACAAGTTCGTCAGCCGCGACCGCCTGCAGGACGATCCCAAGGCCAATCGCGACCTGCTCGATCACGGCACTCTTTACGTCGCCCGCTTCGACGAAGGCGACCGCGACCCCAACCGACCCAAGGGTCGCGGCCAGTGGTTGCCGTTGGTGCACGGCGAGCACGGCCTGACAGCCGCCAATGGCTTCGCCAGCCAGGCCGAGGTGCTCATCCATGCCCGCCAGGCCGGCAGCCAGGTCGGCGCTACGCGCATGGACCGCCCCGAATGGATCGCCGTCAGCCCCAAGGACGGCCAGGTCTATTGCACCCTGACCAACAACACCAAGCGCGGCGAGGACGGCATGCCGGTAGGCGGCCCCAATCCCCGCGCCAACAACCGCTATGGGCAGATCGTGCGCTGGCGCGAGAGCGGTGACGATGCCCTGGCCTTCGACTGGGACCTGTTCGTCATCGCCGGCAACCCCAAGGTGCATCCGGGCACGCCCGAAGCCGGCTCCCCGCAGATCAACGCCGAGAACATGTTCAACAGTCCTGACGGCCTGGGCTTCGACGCCGCCGGCCGGCTCTGGGTACTCACCGACGGCAAGTACAGCAACAAGGGCGACTACGAGGGCATGGGCAACAACCAGATGCTCTGCGCCGATCCGCGCAGTGGCGAGATGCGCCGCTTCCTGGTCGGCCCGGTCGGGTGCGAGGTCACGGGTCTGGCCTTCTCGCCGGACTACAAGACCATGTTCGTCGGCATCCAGCACCCCGGCGAGGAAGGCGGCTCCCAGTTCCCGGAGCAACGACCGGATGGTCAGCCCCGCTCCTCGGTGATGGTCATCACCCGGGAAGACGGCGGGGTGATAGGCGCCTGACCGGCGAGCGGATAGCGCTCGAGCCTTCGCCAAGGGGCTCGGGCATGCGCTAGCATCTCTCGGATGCAGGGTGGCAATCGCCATCGTCCCCCGTGACCGAGGAGCGCGCCATGTCTCATCCGTTCGAAAATCTGAGTCCCGACCTCGTCATCGACGCCATCGAAAGCCTGGGCTATCTCAGCGATGCCCGGGTGCTGGCCCTCAACAGCTACGAGAATCGCGTCTATCAGATCGGCATCGAAGCCGAGACCCCGCTGATTGCCAAGTTCTACCGTCCGGATCGTTGGACGGATGCCGCCATTCTCGAAGAGCACGCCTTTTCCGCCGAACTGGAAGAGCGCGAGGTGCCCGTGGTCGCACCCTTGCAGCGCGACGGCCAGACGCTGTTCACCCATGCCGGCTTTCGCTTCGCACTCTTTCCCCGCCGTGGCGGTCGCGCGCCGGAGCCAGGCGATCTCAACCAGTTGCATCGTCTGGGCCAGCTGCTCGGCCGCCTGCATGCGGTGGGTGCCAGCCGGCCCTTCCAGCACCGCGAGACGCTGGACGTCCAGGGCTACGGCCATGCCTCCCTGGACACCCTGCTCACCGGCGACTTCATTCCCAAGAGCCTGCTGCCCGCCTATGAATCCGTGGCGCGCGACCTGCTCTTGCGCCTCGACGAACTCTTCGAGAGCGTCAGCTACGACGTCATCCGCCTGCACGGCGACTGCCACCCGGGCAACCTGCTCTGTCGCGATGAGGCCTACCATATCGTCGACCTCGACGACTGCCGCCATGGCCCGGCCATGCAAGATCTCTGGATGCTCCTGGCCGGCGATCGCCAGGAGCGGCTGACACAGCTGTCCGAACTCATGGACGGCTATGAGGAATTCCATGACTTCCAGCCGCGCGAACTGGCCCTGATCGAGGGGCTGCGTACCCTGCGCCTGATGCACTACAGCGCCTGGCTGGCGCGCCGCTGGGACGATCCGGCCTTTCCCAAGAGCTTTCCCTGGTTCGGCAGCGAACGCTACTGGGGTGACCAGATCCTCACCCTGCGCGAGCAACGCGCCGCCCTGGACGAGGCGCCGCTGCGGCTGTTCTAGCCTGGGCACTCGAATACCTCTCTCCCTCGGGAGAGGGCAGGGGCAAGGGTAGGCCCCGCGATGAACTCTTCAGTGGAAAAGGCTGCGCCGTTTTCCACGCTACAACACTGATCGCGGCCATGGGCCACTCCTACAGCAACCTGATGCGTAGGAGCGGCCCATGGCCGCGATCAAACAATGCCTGTGGCCTGCGAAGCGGTCGCATCGGCGCACTGCCACGATCGCGGTTACGGGATGCCAGCCTGCTCAGGAATGACGACAGGGAGCGCCACTCACGCCCACATCCCGCCGCCCCTTGAGCTATCCTGCCCGGACAAGAAAGTTGCCTGCCTAAGGATTTCTCATGTCTGCCTTGCGCCAGGGTTATGCCCTGGGCCTCACCGCCTATGTGCTGTGGGGCTTGTTTCCATTGTTCTTCAAACTGCTGGCGGCCCTACCGGCGACCGAGATCCTGTTCCAGCGCATCCTTTGGTCCGCCCTGTTCAGCGCGCTGCTGCTGGTGGTCTGGCGCCATCGCGGCTGGTGGGCGGAATTGCGCGCCCATCCCCGGCGGCTGTTTTGGCTGGCCGTGTCCGGCGCGCTGGTGGCCTGCAACTGGCTGGTCTACATCTGGGCGGTCAATAACGCCCATGTGGTCGAGGCCAGCCTGGGCTACTACATCAACCCGCTGGTCAACATCCTGCTCGCCCTGGTGATCCTTGGCGAGCGGCTGCGCCCGCTGCAGTGGATCGCCGTGGGCCTGGCGGTGCTGGGTGTGGCCCAGCAGCTGTGGACCCTTGGGCAACTGCCCTGGGTGTCGCTAGCCTTGGCTCTGAGCTTCGCCTTCTATGGCCTGGTGCGGCGACAGACGCCCGTGGCTGCGCTGCCGGGCATGGTGGTGGAAAGCTGGATGCTGGTGCCGATCGCCCTGATCGCGCTGCCGCTGCTGACCCCGGGCGTAAGCCTGCAGGCGGAGGTCTGGCAGTCGTCCCTGGGCCTGCTGATCGTGCTGGCCGGTCCCGTCACCCTGATACCGCTGCTGTGCTTCAACGCCGCGGCGCGCAAGCTGCCCTATTCGACCCTGGGCTTTCTGCAGTACCTCGCCCCGACCCTGGTGTTGATCCAGGCGGTCTGGCTCTTTGGCGAGCCTTTTCCCCGTGAGCGACTGTTCGCCTTTATCTGCATCTGGGCTGGCCTTGCGGTGTTCAGCTTCGATCTCTGGCGTGCCAGCCGCAAGCTCAGAGCCAGTGCAAAGGCGCGTGAGCGGGAGACCGGCAAGGCCTAGCCCCCTCGAAAAGACCCGGGGCCAGACAGCAGAACGCCCCTCGCAAGGGGCGTCCGGTACCGCAGCGAGCCAATCAGGCTTCGCCAGCGGTCTGCATGCGCGCCAGTTCCTGGGCGTAGAGGGCGTCGAAGTTCACCGGCTGCAGCATCAGCGCGGGGAAGGAGCCACGTACCACCATGTTGTCCAGCGCCTCACGGGCGTAGGGGAACAGGATGTTGGGGCAGAAGGCGCCCAGGGCATGGGCCATGGACGCGGCGTCCAGGCCCTTGATCAGGAAGATGCCACCTTGCTGCACTTCGGCGATGAAGGCGGTCTCTTCGTTGTTCTTGACGGTGACGGTCAGGGTCAGCACCACTTCGTGGAAGTCGTCGCCCAGGGTCTTCTGACGGGTGGCCAGGTCCAGGTTGACGTTGGGCTGCCACTCCTGGCGGAAGATCTCGGGGCTCTTGGGCGCCTCGAACGACAGGTCGCGGATGTAGATGCGCTGAAGGGAGAACTGAGCGCCGTCTTCCTGGGCGCCGTTGGCTTGATCGGTCATGGTAGGGCCTTGAGTTATGAGTGTTGGTCAGGCGGACAGCAGCGGGTCGAGACGCCCGCTTCGGTCTAGGGCATAGAGCTCATCGCAACCACCGACGTGAGTGCTGCCAACCCAGATCTGCGGCACGCTGGTGCGGCCGGCCTTGCGGGCCATCTCGGTGCGCAGCGCCGGCTGGCCGTCGACGGAGATCTCCCGGTAGGCCACGTTCTTGCGATCGAGCAGGTGCTTGGCACGATGGCAGTAGGGGCACCAGGCACTGGTATAGATGACGACGTCGGTCATGCGCAGTCTCCAGTGGCCGATGGGGCGGCCACGCTAGGGGTCACTTCACCAGCGGCAGATTCTCTGCACGCCAGGTGGCGATGCCGCCGTTCAGGCGAGCGGCGGTGAAGCCGGCCTTCTGCAGATCGCCGCACACGGCACCGGCTTGCTGGCCGGCGCTGTCCACCACGATCAAGGTCTTGGCCTTGTGCTTCTCCAGTAGAGACAGGCTGCTGGCGACTTTCTCCTGAGCGATGTTCAACGCGCCGACGATATGCCCGGCGGCGAAGTCCTTGCTCGGACGGATATCGAGGACTACACCCTGCTCGCGGTTGAGCAGGTTGGTGAGCTCGCCGGTGGACAGGCTGCGACCGCCCCGACGGGTTTCGTTGAACAGCATCAGGGCGACGATGGCCAGGAAGGCGGCGACGAGCAGCGGATGATGGGTGGCGAATTCGACCAACCGACCGATAAATTCCATAATGAAAGAGCTATCCAAGAAGGGCTAAAAATGCCGGCCAGTATACACAGCCCCCCGGTAGCGCCATACCCTCGACGACCGCGGGTTATCGGCAGGTAACCAGCACACCTCAAGCTGCCTTCTTGGCGGTTTTCGCGACTCTGCCTAGGCTTGGCTTCCCGTCATTTTCAAGGAACCTCGCCATGACCTCCATCGCCCTGCTCGGCGCTACCGGCAATGTGGGCAGCCGCCTGCTCGACGAAGCCCTTTCCCGTGGCCATCAGGTCACCGCGCTGGTGCGCGATCCCGCTCGACTCGCTCCGCGGACCGGCCTCACCATGGTTGCCGGCGATGTCGCCAGACCGGAAACCGCCCAGGCCCTGGCCGGTTGCGAAGTATTGCTCAGCAGTCTGAGATTCGCCGACACGGCACCGGCCGCCCTCCTCGACTTCGCCCGAGCCGCGGGCATCCCGCGCCTGCTGATCGTCGGTGGCGCCGCCAGCCTCAGCCTGCCGGATGGCTCGCGCCTTTTCGATGCGCCGGCCTTTCCGGCGGAGTATCGCCACGAAGCCGGTGCCGGCATCGCCACTCTGGAAGCGCTCCGCGAGGTCAGCGACCTCGACTGGGTCTTCGTCAGCCCGCAGATGGTCTTCGCTCCTGGCGAGCGCACCGGTCATTTCCGTCTGGGCCGCGATGCCCTGCTGTTCGACACCGCCGGGGACAGCCGGATCTCCTACGAGGACTTCGCCGTGGCCCTGCTGGACGAGGTCGAACGGCCCGCTCACCATCGCACCCGTTTCACAATTGGCTATTGAGGTAGAAGTGCCCCTTCGTTCGCAGCCTGGCCGCCTGGTCGGGCTGTGAACGCTGAACGGCGTGCCTTGCCGTTTTTTTTGCCGGATGTGACGGGCATACTAGGCGCTTCGCCCTCGAAACGTACGACTTCGCATGCGCCGTGTTCTCGCCCTTCTCCTCTTCGCCAGCGTTCTCGCTCCTGCCTTGGCCGACGACCGCGCCGATACCCAGCGGCAGATCGAGCAAGCCCGCCGGGACATCCAGGAAATGCAGAAGGTGCTCAAGCAGGTGCAGGCCGAGAAGTCTGGCGTGCAAAAGCAGCTGCAGAGTACCGAGACCCAGATGGGCGAGCTGGAAAAGCAGGTGGATTCGCTGCAGAAGCAGCTGGAGAGTGGCGAAAAAAAGCTGCAAGAGCTGGACGGGCGCAAGCAGAAGCTCGACCAGTCTCGCGCTGAACAACAGAAGCTGATCGCCGTGCAGGTCCGCGCCGCCTACCAGAGTGGCCGCCAGGAATACCTCAAGCTGTTGCTCAATCAGGAGCATCCGGAAAAGGTCAGCCGCACCCTCACCTACTACAACTACCTCAATCGCACCCGCCTGGATCAGCTGGCCGCCTTCAACGACACCCTGCGCGAATTGCGCGACGTGGAACAGGGCATCCAGCAGGAGCAGAGCGAACTGGTCGCCCGTCGCGAAGACCTGGAGAAGCGTCAGGCGGACCTGGCCGAGGTGCGCAAGGAGCGTCAGGCGGCGCTGGCCAAGATCAACTCGGACTACCGCGACAAAAGTCGCGAGATCGAGAGCCGCGAGCAGGATCAGGCAGCCCTCAACAAGGTGCTCAAGACCATCGAGGAAACCCTCGCCCGCCAGGCCCGCGAAGCCGAGGAAGTCCGCCAGCGGCAGCTCGCCGAGGCCCGTGCCGCCCAGGCGCGGGAAGCGGCGCGACGCCAGGCGCAAAGCGATACGAAAGCCCCCCGCCCCTCGAACGCCCCGGAGCTGGCGGTGTCTAGTGCAGCACCTGCGTATGGCGGCGCCTTCGCCAGTGCCCGTGGCAAGCTACCCTGGCCGGTCGACGGTCGCCTGGTGGCGCGCTTCGGCAGTGCCCGTGGCGACGACCCTCGGGCGAAATGGGATGGCGTCCTGATCGCTGCCGGTGCCGGCACCAGAGTCAAGGCGGTCCACGGCGGTCGGGTAGTCTTCGCCGACTGGCTAAGAGGCGCCGGGCAGCTGGTTATCATCGATCATGGGAATGGCTATCTCAGCCTGTACGGACATAATCAGAGCCTGCTGAAGGCTGCAGGTGACGTGGTCAAGGCCGGGGATGCCATCGCGACCGTCGGCGCCAGCGGCGGTCAGGAAGCCTCCGCCTTGTACTTCGCCATCCGCCAACAGGGCCGCCCGACGGACCCCGTCATCTGGTGCCGTGCTCAGGGATAGTGCGACACACCTCGGTTTAGGAGCTGCACATGCCGCATCGCTTTCGTCCCACCGTCCTGGTCCTCGCCCTGTTGTTCGGTGGCGTCGGAGCTGTCCAGGCGCAATCGCCGCAAAGCACGCCAGCCGCGGTAACGCCGGTCGCTCCGGGTACCGCTCCTGCTGCCCCGGCCAGCGCTCCGCTGCCCCTGGACGAGCTGCGCACCTTTGCCGAGGTGTTCGACCGCATCAAGGCCGCCTATGTGGAGCCGGTGTCGGACAAGGTCCTGCTGGAGAATGCCATCAAGGGCATGCTCAGCAACCTGGATCCGCACTCTGCCTATCTCGAACCCAAGGACTTCGCCGAACTGCAGGAAACCACCAGTGGTGAATTCGGCGGCCTGGGCCTGGAAGTCGGCCAGGAAAACGGCTTCATCAAGGTGGTCTCGCCCATCGACGACACCCCGGCGGCCAAGGCCCATCTGCAACCCGGGGATCTGATCGTCAAGATCGACGGCCAGCCGACCAAGGGCCAGGCCATCAACGAAGCCGTCGACAAGATGCGCGGCAAGCCGGGCAGCCCCATCACCCTGACCATCGTGCGCGGCGGCGCCCAGCCGTTCGACGTCAAGCTGGCGCGGGCGGTGATCAAGGTCAACAGCGTCAAGAGCCAGTTGCTCGAATCCGGCTACGGCCTGCTGCGCATCTCGCAGTTCCAGGTGAATACCGGCGAAGAGACGGTCAAGGCGCTCGGCAAGCTGCGCCAGGAAAACAAGGGCAAGCTCAAGGGCCTGATCCTCGACCTGAGAAACAATCCGGGGGGCGTCCTGCAATCGGCGGTCGAGGTGGCCGATGCCTTCATGACCCACGGCTTGATCGTCTACACCAAGGGCCGTCTACCCAATTCCGAGCTGCGCTTCTCGGCGGATGCCGCCGATCCCAGCGAGAAGGTGCCCTTGGTGGTCCTGATCAACGGCGGCAGTGCCTCGGCTGCGGAAATCGTCGCCGGCGCCCTGCAGGACTCCAAGCGCGGCATCCTCATGGGCACCGACAGTTTCGGCAAGGGCTCGGTGCAGACGGTGCTGCCGCTCAACAATGACCGGGCGCTCAAGCTCACCACGGCGCTCTACTACACGCCCAATGGCCGCTCCATCCAGGCCCAGGGCATTACCCCGGACATCCCCGTGGCCCCCGCCAAGGTCACGCCGCAGAGCGGTGGCGACGAATACTTCCGCGAGGCGGACCTGGCCGGCCACCTGGGCAATGGCAATGGCGGCGCCGATCGGCCAACCGGCAGCAAGGCGCCCAACCAGAGTACGCGTCCGCAGGATGACGACTTCCAGCTCTCCCAGGCGCTGTCGCTGCTCAAGGGACTCAACGTCACCCATACCCCGTGAGGGGTAGACACTGGCTGCTGGCCGGGGCGCTCGCCCTGGCCAGCGGACTCGCCCAGGCGGCTACCGCGCACCTGACCATCGTCATCGACGACCTCGGCCAGAATCCGGCGCGGGATCGCCAGGTGCTGGCCCTGCCCGCACCGGTAGTGCTGGCCATCATCCCCGAGACCCGCTACGCCGCCGAACTAGCCGCCCAGGCCCATCGCGCCGGCCGTACGGTGCTGTTGCACCTGCCCATGGACCCGGCTGGCGGGCCCTATGCCTGGCATCCGGAGATGTCTTCCGCCGAACGCCTGCAACGCCTCGACCGGGCGCTGGAACGGGTACCCGAGGCGGACGGGGTGAACAACCACGAAGGCAGTCGCATGACCGCCGACCGGCCGGCCATGGCCGAGCTGATGCAGGTCTTGCAGGAACGCCATTTGCTGTTTCTCGACAGCCGCACCAGCGCCGCCACCGTGGCCGCGGCGGAAGCCCAGAAGATCGGCCTGGCCAGCGTCTCGCGCGATGTCTTTCTCGACAACGAGGCGACCCCGGCGGCGGTGGCCGCGCAGCTGGCCGAGGGTGTACGCCTGGCCCAGCGACAGGGCAGCGCCGTATTGATCGGCCATCCCCATCCGGCAACCCTGGCGGTGCTGGCCCAGCAGCTGCCACAGCTCAAGGCCCAGGGCGTGGAAGTCATCGACCTGCCACAGATGATCGCCCTGCGGGCCAATCGTGCCATGGCCGGGCACGGTCGCGACGGGCGCTATCGCTAGTGCCCGACACCTGTCACCCAGGCGTCAGAGGTAGTTGCGGGTGATGCTGTCGACCACGCCTTCCTGGCGCATGGCATCCAGGGCCTGCTGCAAGCGGGTCACCACCTCATCAGGGGTGTCCTTGTTGAGGGCCAGATAGAGGTCGGACTCCTGAAAGCTGAGCAGTGTCTGCAGATTGCTGACGCCCTGCTGCTTGGCCAGATAGCGCCCCACCACGTCGGTGGTAGCCCAGACGTCGATCTCGTTCTTCTGCAGCCGGGCGATGTTCTCCTGATCGCGCAGGACTTCACTGGCGACGACACCCTTGTCCTTGAGCATCTGGCTGACCGCGGAATTCTTGTAGGCGCCGACGCGCAGCTTGGCAGCCGCGGCGAGATCGGGGACCCGGATCGTGCTGCCCGGTAGCGCCATGAGCACCTTGCGGGTCTTGCCCAGCGGTCCGACCCACTTGAACAAGGGGCCCCGCGCCTCGGTGCGGGAAACGGAGAACAGCCCGTAGTTGGGGCTTTCCAGGGTCAGGTTGTAGAGGCGATCCCAGGGAAAGCGCAGCGACAGGCTGTAGTCGATCCCGGCACGCTTGAACATCTCACGGACCAGATCGGTGCTGATGCCGTCGATGGCCTCGTCGCGGGCGAAGTTCTTGTCATCTACCGCCATGTTGAAGGGCGGGAAATTCTCGGTCAGCAGCACGACGCGATAGCCGGGTGGCAACTCCGCCTGGGCCGTTCCCATGCCCAGGGCGCAGCTCAACAGCACGCTAGCGATAGGCAGCCACAACTTGCGCATTGCTCTCTCCTCGCCCAACCGTCCGAGCCGAGCGCTCGGCCCATCGGGGTTACAGATAACGGTTGAAGATGGTCTGGACCGCGCCGCTCTGGCGCATCTCGTCCAGGGCCTTTTGCAGCTTCTGTACCACCTCGTCGGGCGTCTGCTTGTTCAGGGCCAGGAACAGCTCGCCGGTGTTGAAGCGCAGCAGCATCTTGAGGCCGGTCACCTCTTCCTGGCGCGCCAGATAGCGACCGGCGGGATCGCCGGTGGCCCAGACGTCGATCTGCCCCTTGAGCAGGCGCTGTACGTTTTCCTGATCACGCAGCGCGAGATCAGGCTGGAAGCCCTGCTGGACGAGACTCTCGGCGATGGCGTCGCCCTTGTAGGCGCCAATCTTGAGCTGCTGCTGGCGAACGTCGTCCAGGCTGCGCAGTTGCAGATGGCTGTCGGCGCGGCCGAGCAGGACCCAGTCGTCGGGGCCTATGGGGCCGACCCACTTGAACAGGGCTTCGCGCTCGGGCAGCCGGGCGGTGACGAAGACGCCGTGGTCGCGCTGATCCAGGGCCATGCCGTAGATCCGCTCCCAGGGGAATCTCAAGGTGAGGTTGTAGGAGATGCCGGCGCGCTGGCACATCTCGCGCACCATGTCGACGGCGATGCCCTTGAGATCGTCCTCGCGGGCGAAGTTCTTGCCGTCGGTGGAGAAGTTGTAGGGGGGGAAGTTTTCCGTCAGCAGCGTGAGCTGATAACCCGTCGGGATCTCCGCCCTGACCATGGTCGTCGATACCAGCAGCAAACCCGCCAAGCAGGCCCAGAATCCCTTGCGCACGCCCCTCTCCCTGCCGGCACTGCCGGTGCTTAAGATTTTGTGGAGCGTATCACAATCCCTTTTTCGGCCAGGTACCGTTTAGCCTCGGGAATGGTGCATTCGCCGAAATGGAAGATACTGGCGGCGAGCACTGCCGAGGCCTTGCCCTCGAGGATGCCGTCGGCCAGATGCTGCAGGTTGCCAACGCCTCCGGAGGCGATCACCGGGATACCCACCGCCTCGCTGACCGCGCGGGTCACGCCCAGGTCGAAGCCGTTCTTCATGCCGTCCTGATCCATGCTGGTGAGCAGGATCTCGCCGGCACCCAGACCTTCCATCTTCTGCGCCCAGGCCACGGCATCGAGCCCGGTGGGCTTGCGCCCGCCATGGGTGAAGATCTCCCAGCGCGGGGTCTCGCCGGGGCCGCTGACGCGCTTGGCGTCGATGGCCACCACGATGCACTGGGAGCCGAAGCGCGCCGCGGCTTCGCCGACGAATTCCGGGGTGAAGACCGCCGCGGTGTTGATCGAGACCTTGTCCGCACCGGCGTTGAGCAGGTTGCGGATGTCCTGCACGGTGCGCACGCCACCGCCCACGGTCAGCGGGATGAACACCTGGCTGGCCATGCGTTCCACGGTGTGCAGGGTGGTGTCGCGGCCCTGGTGGCTGGCGGTGATGTCGAGGAAGGTGATCTCGTCAGCGCCCTGTTCGTTGTAGCGACGAGCGATCTCCACCGGATCACCGGCATCGCGGATGTTCTCGAACTTGACGCCCTTGACCACGCGGCCATTGTCCACGTCCAGGCAGGGGATGATGCGTTTCGCCAGCGCCATGACTGAGTCCTCAGACCTTGAAGTTGTCGCACAGCGCCTGGGCCTCGGCGACGTCGAGGGTGCCCTCGTAGATCGCCCGGCCGGTGATGGCGCCGATGATGCCCGGGCTGCGGGCGTCGAGCAGGTTCTGGATATCACCCAGGTTATGGATGCCGCCGGAGGCGATCACCGGGATGCTGGTGGCTTCGGCCAGGGCACGGGTGGCCGGGACGTTGCAGCCCTGCATCATGCCGTCGCGGGCGATATCGGTGTAGACGATGGCGCTGACGCCGTCGGCTTCGAAGCGGCGGGCCAGGTCGGTGACCTGCAGCTCGCTGACCTCGGCCCAGCCGTCGGTGGCGACGAAGCCGTCCTTGGCGTCCAGGCCGACGATGACCTTGCCGGGGAAGGCGCGGCAGGCCTCAGCGACGAATTCCGGCTGCTTGACCGCCTTGGTGCCGATGATCACGTAGCTGACGCCGGCGCGCACATAGTGCTCGATGGTCTCCAGCGAGCGGATGCCGCCACCGATCTGGATCGGCAGGCCGGGATAGCGCTTGGCGATGGCGGTGACCACCTCGCCATTGACCGGCTGGCCCTCGAAGGCGCCGTTGAGATCCACCAGATGCAGCCGGCGGCAGCCACCGTCGACCCACTGGGCGGCCATGGCCACGGGATCGTCGGAGAACACGGTGGAGTCTTCCATGCGCCCCTGGCGCAGGCGGACGCAGGCGCCGTCCTTGAGGTCGATGGCGGGGATGATCAGCATGGCAATACCTTGGCTCGGGGGTGAGGGCGGTCTAGGGCTTTTCCAGCGCCCAGATGTCGCTTTCCAGGCTGTCGACGCGCTCCCTGAGCAGGGCCTGCACGTCGGCAACCGCCTTGTTGTAGTACAGCGGCCCGCACTCGCGGGCGAAGAAATCCAGCAGTTCCTCGACTTCGAACCGCCCCAGGCGGACCTCGAAGCGATCGTCCAGCAGGGTCTGCAACGCCGTGACCACGCGCTGGGTCTGCTCGGGTTCGAGCCTGACCAGCGGCGCGGACGGCTTGCGCGCCATTACCAGCGGCCGTCCCAGGCGAGGAAGTTGGCATAGAGCTGCAGACCGCAGTCGGCGCTCTTCTCGGGGTGGAACTGGGTGGCGAAGCGCGAGCCGTCGGCCAGGGCCGCGGCGAAGTCCAGGCCGTAGTGGCCGCGACCGACCACCTGGCGCGGGCTGCCGGCCTCGACATAGAAGCTGTGCACGAAATAGAAACGGGCGCGATCGGGGATGCTGTGCCAGAGCGGATGGTCGAGCACGTGGCTGACCTCGTTCCAGCCCATGTGCGGCACCTTGAGGGTCTCACCCTCTTCCTGCATGCCGCCCGGGAAGCGCCGTACGGCGCCGGGGAACAGGCCGATGCAGTCCACCCCGCCATTCTCTTCGCTGCGCTGCATCAGCGCCTGCATGCCGACGCAGACGCCGAGGAAGGGCCGGTCCTGGCTGACTTCACGTACCAGCTCATCGATGCCCTGGCGGCGGATCTCAGCCATGCAGTCGCGGATGGCGCCGACGCCGGGCAGGACGATGCGGTCCGCCTCGCGGATCACCGCGGGATCGCCGGTCACCAGCACCTGATGGCTACCAGCATGCTCCAGGGCCTTGGCCACGGAGTGCAGGTTGCCCATGCCGTAGTCGATGACGGCTACCGTCTGCATTACAGGCACCCCTTGGTGGAGGGCATGACGCCGGCCATGCGCGGGTCTTCGCTGAGGGCCATGCGCAGGGCGCGGCCAAAGGCCTTGAACACCGTTTCGATCTGGTGGTGGCTGTTGACCCCGCGCAGGTTGTCGATGTGCAGGGTGACCTGGGCATGGTTGGTGAAGCCCTGGAAGAATTCGAGGAACAGATCGACGTCCATGCGGCCCACGGTGGCGCGGGTGAAGGGCACGTTCCAGTGCAGCCCGGGCCGGCCGGAAAAGTCGATGACGACGCGCGACAGGGCTTCGTCCAGCGGCACATAGGCATGGCCATAGCGCTGGATGCCCTTCTTGTCGCCAACGGCCTTGGCGAAGGCCTGACCGAGGGTGATGCCGATGTCCTCCACCGTGTGGTGGTCATCGATGTGCAGGTCGCCGCGGCAGTGGATATCGAGGTCGATCAACCCGTGGCGGGCGATCTGGTCGAGCATGTGCTCGAGGAAGGGAACCCCGGTGTCGAAGCGCGCTGCGCCCGTGCCGTCCAGATCCAGGGATACCTTGACCTGGGTTTCCAGGGTGTTGCGCTCGACGGTTGCCTTGCGTTCGGCCATAGCCTGCTCCGCGAAAATCGGTGGGCGAAAGGGCCGATATTATAGGGGCGTGGGGGCTGGATCGAAAGCGCGGCGGGACGGAGCGTCCCACCGCAAGGGCGCCCCACCCGGGGCGCCCTGTTGTCGCGAGGCTGAGCGGTAGCTTAGCTGAACAGCGCAGCGGTCTTTTGCAGGGTGATCCAGATACCCCAGGCCAGCGGGATACCCACGGCCAGCCAGGCGGCGATGGCCAGCGGCTTGGTCTTGGGATCGGCACTCCACTCCAGTATCTGGGCGCTGCCGACGTTGCTGTCATGGCCATTGGCGCGCTCGACGGCGAGTTCGGCCTCAGTCATGAAGTGCTTGTCGGCTACCGGGCGCACCATCAGGTTGCAGAGGAAGCCCAGCACCAGCAGGCCGGCCAGGATGTACAGGGTGATGTCGTACACCTGGGCGCGGGGGATGCCCATGCTCAGCTGGTACTCGCGCAGGTAGTTGACCAGCACCGGACCGAAGACGCCGGCGGCGGCCCAGGCGGTGAGCAGGCGACCGTGAATGGCGCCGACCATCTGGGTACCGAACAGGTCGGCGAGGTAGGCCGGCACGGTGGAGAAACCACCGCCGTACATGGACAGGATCAGGCAGAAGGCGAAGACGAACAGCGCCACGCTGCCCAGGTGACCGGTCCAGGGCACGATGGCATAGAGCACGAAGCCCAGGGTGAAGAAGACGAAGTAGGTCATCTTGCGGCCGATGTAATCGGAGAAGGATGCCCAGAAGAAGCGACCGCCGATGTTGAACAGGCTCAGCAGACCGGTGAAGCCGGCGGCGATGGCGGCGATCTGCTTGAGCTGATCGGCGCTGAGTTCACCGTAGGGCAGGCCGTTGCCCAGCAAGCGACCACCAAAGACTTCCTGCAACAGCGGCGATGCCATGCCGATGATGCCGATGCCAGCGGTGACGTTCAGGCAGAGCACGGCCCAGACCAGCCAGAACTGCGGGATGCCCCAGATCTTGCTCACATGGACGTGGCGGTTGGTGATCATGCCGCTGCTGGCCTTCTTGGTGGAAGGCGTCCAGCCGGCGGGCTTCCAGCCGGTCGGCGGTACGCGGTAGCCCAGGGCACCGCTCATCATGAACACGAAATAGATCACCGCCATGACCAGGAAGGTCTGCCAGACACCGATTTCGGTGGCCGAGGCGAAGTGACGCATCAGGGCATCGGCCAGGGGCGCACCCACCATGGCGCCGCCACCAAAGCCCATGATGGCCATGCCGGTCGCCATGCCGCGCTTGTCCGGGAACCACTTGATCAGGGTCGACACCGGCGAGATGTAGCCCAGGCCCAGCCCGATACCGCCGATCACGCCCGAACCCAGCCACAGCATCCAGATCTGGTGGGTGTAGATGCCCAGGGCGGAGATCAGCAGACCGCCGCACCAGCACAGCGCCGAGACGACACCGGCCTTGCGCGGACCGGCGTGTTCCAGCCAGCCACCGAACAGGGCGGCCGAGCAGCCGAGGAAGATGAAGAACAGGGTGTAGATCCAGCCGAGCTGGGAGATCTTCCAGTCACAGGTAGCACTGAAGATCTGCTCGAAGAAGCCCATCTCGACCGGGCAGGCCACGGCGGCGGTGATGCCGATCGCCTTGGACAGCGGCAGCCAGAACACCGAGAAGCCGTAGGCCATGCCGATGCACAGATGGATGGCCAGGGCAGCCGGCGGCACCAGCCAGCGGTTGAAGCCGGGCCGGGCGACGATGCGCTCCTTGGAAAGAAAAGCCGGACGAGCCGAAGCGGCGCCGCCAGCGGTGAGAGTAGTGCTCATGGGTTTAGCCCCTTTCTGATGTATAGCGTCCAGGCCGGTGGACATTCCCTGCACGCTTCCCCATAAACGAGTCAAAGAAACGGCGTCAACCGACCAGAGGTGCGCGACATTAAAGCGCACCCTGGCCTACTGCCACCCCTACTCATTTGCCAGGGTACGGGCGGTGCAAGACCGCCGACGAAACGGGCGTTTACCACCGCTGTCACAGGGCCGACACCTCGATGTCATCGCGGCCAGCCCAAGCCCTTATACTGGCCAGTCGCGCCATCGCCCGCCGGAACAGGAATTTCCTCGCCATGAAAGCTTTCGCCAAAGTGCTGGGTATCGTCCTCGTCGGCCTGCTGCTCCTGCTGGTCGCCGTAGGCTTCGCCCTCACCCATCTGGTCGATCCCAACGACTACAAGGACGAGATTCGCCAGCTCGCGCGCAACAAGGCCAACGTCGATCTGCAGCTCAAGGGCGACATCGGCTGGAGTCTGTTCCCCTGGCTGGGCGTCGAATTGCACGATGCCACCCTGGCCAGCGCGGCCACCCCTGATCGCCAGCTGGCCCAGGTACAGCGGCTGATCCTGTCGGTCCGGCTGCTGCCCCTGCTGCTGCGCCGCGACCTGGAGATGAGCGACGTCAAGATCAACGGCCTGGACCTCACCGCCAGCCGCGATGACCAGGGCCGCACCAACTGGGCCGAGATCGGTCGCCCCGCACCCAAGGCGGACCAGAGCGGCGCCCCAGCCAAGGCGCCTGCCGATTCCTCCGGCTCCGGTGAGTCGACCAGCCCGCACCAGCCGCTCAAGCTCAATGTCGAGAGCCTGACCGTGCGCAACTCCCGGATCGAATACAGCGATGCCCGCAGCGGTGCTCACTATGCCTTCGAAGGCATCGACCTGGAGACCGGCGCCATCTACGCCGGCACGCCCATTCCGCTCAAGCTCGCCGGTACCGCCAGCACCACCCAGCCGCCGGTGAACGCCACCGTGCTGCTCAATGGCGAATTCCATTTCGATCCGGCCAGCCAGCAGTACGCGCTGGACAACCTCAAGCTCACCGGCGACGCCAGCGGCGAGCCCTTCAACGGCAAGGTGGTCAATTATTCCGCCAGCGGCCAGCTCGCCGTCGACCGCCGCGCCCAGACCGCCGAATGGACCAGCCTCAAGCTCACTGCCAATGACCTCAAGGCGCTGGGCGACCTCAAGCTCACCGGCCTGGAAACCGATCCACAGCTGGCCGGTCGCGTGTCCATCGCCCGTCTCGACCTGCGCGCCTTCCTCGACAGTATCGGCGTCGAATTACCGGCCATGGCCGATGCCAAGACCCTGCAGCGCTTCGAGATGAATGCCCAGGTGCAGGCCAGCCGCAACGCGCTGGCGCTGGACGACTTCAACTTCCAGCTGGACGACAGCACCCTCAAGGGCCGCGTCGCCGTCGCCGACATCGCCCGCCGCGCCCTGCGTATCCAGCTCAGCGGTGACACCCTGGACCTGGATCGCTATCTGCCGGCCAAGGCCACCGCCGCGCGCCAGGCCAATGGCGCACGCCAGGAAGAGGTCGCCCAGGTCGACGCCATCGCCACCCAAGGCAACTCGCCGCTACCGGAAGCCCCGACCCAGCACGCCTGGAGCGAGGAAACCCTGCTGCCGGTGGAACGCCTGCGCAGCCTGGACGCCGATGTCGACCTGAGCCTGCAACACCTCACCCTCAATCGCCTGCCCTTCGAAGACGCCAGCCTCAAGGCCAAGGCCGCTGACGGCCAGCTGCAGCTCAGCGCCCTGGAAGGCGAGCTGTTCGGTGGTCGCTTCGAAGCCAACGGCGCCCTCGACGTGCGCGGTGCCCAACCGCAACTCACCGCCCGGGAACGCATCAAGGCCGTGCCGGTGGAGCGCATCCTCCAGGCCCAGGGCCAGAAGCCGCCAGTGGAAGGCCTGCTCGACCTGGACGCCGACCTGCGCAGCACCGGCGCCAGCCAGCGCACGCTGATCGACAACCTCGGTGGCACCGCGCGCTTCGCCCTGCGCAATGGCCAGCTGATCGACGCCAACGTCGAAAGCCAGCTGTGCCAGGGTATATCCCTGCTCAACCGCAAGCCGCTGGAATTGCCCCATGGCGGCCAGAACACACCCTTCCGCCAGTTGAGCGGTAGCCTCACCATCGTCAACGGCGTGGCCCGCAACCAGGACCTCAGCGTCAGCGTGCCGGGCCTGGCGGTGAAGGGCGATGGCGACATCGATCTGCGCACCCTCGGCCTGGACTACCGCCTGGGCATCACCGTGCAGGGCGATACCAACGCCGCCGCCGATCCGGGCTGCCAGGTCGGCGAGCGCTACGCCGATATCGAATGGCCGCTGCACTGCCGCGGCCCCATGGAACTGGGCGCCAAGGCCTGCCGCCTGGATCGCGAGGCCATGGGCCAGATCATCGCCCGCGCGGCCGGCAATCGTCTGAACGAAAAAATCGAAGAGAAGCTGGGTGATAAGATCAGCCCTGACATCCAGAACGCCATCCGGGGACTGCTGCAACGCCGATGACTGACGACGCCTTTGGTACCGCCGTACTGGCCTGGTACGACCTGCACGGTCGCAAGGACCTGCCCTGGCAACAGGCCGTGACCCCCTATCGCGTCTGGGTCTCGGAGATCATGCTCCAGCAGACCCAGGTGGCCACGGTACTGGGCTACTTCGACCGCTTCATGCAGGCGCTACCCACCGTGGAGGCCCTGGCTGCCGCACCGGAAGACGAGGTCCTGCACCTCTGGACGGGCCTCGGTTACTACAGCCGCGCGCGCAATCTGCACAAGGCCGCCAAGACCGTGGTCGAGCAGCACGGCGGCGAGTTTCCCCGCAGTGTTGAGGCCCTTGCTGAGTTACCCGGCATCGGCCGCTCCACCGCCGGGGCCATCGCCAGCCTGAGCATGAACATCCGCGCCCCCATCCTCGACGGCAACGTCAAGCGGGTGCTGGCGCGCTATACCGCCACTCCCGGCTATCCCGGCGAGCCTGCCGTGGCCCGACGCCTGTGGGAGGTCGCGGAACGACTGATGCCCCACGAGCGTGTCGGCCCCTACACGCAGGCGATGATGGACCTGGGCGCCACCCTCTGTACCCGCAGCAAGCCCAGCTGCCTGCTGTGCCCGGTCAAGCCGGGTTGCCGCGCCCACCTGCTAGGCCAGGAAACCGACTTTCCCGCCGCCAAGCCACGCAAGACACTGCCGCAGCGCAGCACCCTGATGCCGCTGTTCGTCAACGATGCCAATGCCGTGCTCTTGCAGCGCCGGCCGTCCACCGGCCTCTGGGGCGGCCTCTGGGGACCGCCGGAGGTCGCCGATGTGGCCGAGCTCGAAGCCCTCGCCGAACGCCAGGGCCTCGCCATCGACGAGCGCCAGGCGCTGCCCGGCCTGGTACACACCTTCAGCCATTTCCAGCTGGCCATCGAGCCCTGGCTGGTGCAGGTGGACCATCGCCACCAACGCGTGGCCGAGGGCGACTGGCTTTGGTATAACCTCGCGTCCCCGCCGCGCCTGGGCCTCGCTGCCCCGGTGCAGAAACTGCTCAAGCGCGCCGAGCAGGCGCTCAAAGGAGAACCCGCATGACCCGCACCGTGATGTGCCGCAAGCACAAGCAGGAGCTTCCCGCCCTGGATCGCCCGCCCTACCCCGGCGCCAAGGGCGAAGACATCTATCAGCACGTCTCCAAGCAGGCCTGGGAAGAGTGGCAGAAGCACCAGACCATGCTCATCAACGAGCGTCGGCTGAACATGATGAACGCCGAGGATCGCAAGTTCCTGCAAGCCGAGATGGACAAGTTCCTGTCCGGTGAAGACTACGCCCAGGCAGAAGGCTACGTGCCCCCCAGCGCCTGAGTCGACGGCTTAGGACCTATTCAAAGCCTGCTGCGCGTCGGCCAAAGGGCGTTGAGGATGGCCTGGGTCGCCAGCCCGGCCTGGGCGGCCCCGTCGGAACGCTCATTTACCCTTTGTACACTCGAGCGCGAGTCCGATCCGCTTCCTCAGCCATCTTCGCGGGGCCGCCTAGGCCTTGTTTGTCTCTAGCTCGCGAGGCATTGAACAGACCCTAAGCGCCCGAAAAATCTAAATTTTTTTGGGCTCACTGTTGACACAGGGTCGAGAAACGCTTTTAATGCGCCCCGTTGCCCAGGTAGCTCAGTTGGTAGAGCAGGGGATTGAAAATCCCCGTGTCGGCGGTTCGATTCCGTCCCTGGGCACCAAGACAAACCTCCAAGCTCCTGCGGGATCTGGAGATCAGAGAAACCGGCCTAGTGCCGGTTTTTTTGTGCCTGCAATATATCCAGGCCTCATCCCCTGGGTCCGCTGCCCATCTGCCAATCCTCCGTGCTGTCCTGCCACATCTGCGAGAAGAACTCCAAGGCGCGCCCTAGACGCCTTGGTGCCCGGAAAAACTCCGCCCGACATCCTTGACCCTCTACCCACTTCAGACTTTTTAATGGCGTGGCGTCACCAGACAGCCACCCTTTTCGGAGTCAGTATCATGACCACCTGCAGCGAAAAGCATCACGCGAATCACAGCCATCAGCACGGTCCGAACTGCGGCCACACCGCCATCGAGCATGACGGCCATGTCGACTATCTCCACGATGGGCATCTGCACCATATGCATGGCGATCACGTGGACGAGCATGTGCTGAAGGTCGGCGCCATCAATCCCGATCACTGCACTCACGGTCAGAGCAGTGGCCACGCGCCCGATCATGTCCATGGTCCTGACTGCGGCCACGAGGCCGTTCCCCACGGTGACCACGTCGACTACCTGGTGGATGGCCGCCTGCATCACGTCCATGACGGCCATTGCGACGATCACGGCCCGGTGACCCTGGTCCGCTAGGACCCAGGACACCAAGGCTCAGGCGCGCTGCCTTGACGCCCCTGGCGCCGCGGCATAGGCAGCACGCTTCGCCTCAGACCGACGCCGGGGCTGCCAAGGCCTCTCCCAGGTGGATCGCCAGCCACACGGTGGCGACGAGGGGATCGGTATAGGTCACCCAGTGTTCGGTCCGCGCCGGAATGAACAGCGCAGCGCCCGGCTCCAGCACCACCTCCCGCCCCTCCAGGGCAACCCGGGCCGCGCCCTGCAGCAGCATCACCCATTCGTCATGAGCCCGCCGATAAGGCGCCTCCGCCGGGGTGGTTTGACCCAGGGAGACGATCCGTTCGATGCGGCAGCCAGGCCGCTCCAGCAGGGGCGTTAATACCTCCGCCGCGGAGGCATCGGGCAGGTCGCGAAGCAGATTGGTCATGACGTTTCTCCCAGCGTCCGGCATCAGGACCATGAGGCTGTACCCGCCAGCTCGCCCATTCAAGCCCACCGGCTCCTTTTCGCCTCAGGCGTCGCCCTGAGGGCCCCAGCGATGCCGCTATCTGCCGCCAAGAGTGGGAACCGCCCGACCTTTTCAGCGGCCCATCGCCCGGGCGGCAGAAATTTCGGTGATCATCCGTTGCACGAGCGGCGCCCTTCACTACCGTCGCTCGGCCATGGCCTGCCGCTGCCTTTTCGCCTGCGGTCGGTCATACCTCGCACAAGGCGCACGGAGGCGCTCGCTTATGCCCATTCGCTCGATCCCCCTCATCGCTACCCCCCTTCCCGACGTCCTGCCACAAGAAGCCAGCGGGCAGCCCGCCATCGCACCGAGCGAGCCAGGCACACCGCTCTGGTTCACCCTGCTGAGCAGCGCCAGCCTGTGGCTGAATCGCCTGTTTCTCGGCCTGGTCATGGCACTGATCGGCTTCACCCTCTGGCATTGGTGGCAGGGGTGAAGCGGCGGCTGGACCAACTGGAGCTGACGATCCTGATGTGTGGCATCGGGCTGCTTTCGCTGGCCCTCATCGTCGCCGCGGGCATGCAAGGCCTGGACTGGGACTGACCCAGCGGCCTTACCAGACCTTTACCTGGCCTGACGCCCGCTGACGGCCAAAGGTGTTTCATGGTGACGCGGCCTATCGAGCGCCGCGAGGAGAACACCATGACATCGCGAGCGTCGTTGATTCTGCTAGTGACCGCCACCCTTGCCGCCAGCGGTATGGCCGCAGCGCACGGGGGACCCGATCGGGGGCAACCCTGGGCAGGGGCCCCCGGTATGGCTGTCGAGGAAGCAGGCTTCCTGCCGGTGGGCGAGTACCGGCGGCATCATCGACACCATTCCTATTACCGCCGGGATGGCTACCCCTATAACTATTACCGCCCCTACCCCCAAACGGGCTATGCGGCACCGCACTGGCGCCCCGTCCCGCCAGGCTACTACCCCTATCAACCAGCCTACGAACCACGCCCCTATTACGGGCCGCCGCCGCGCCATTGGTGAACTGCTTGGCATCGCCAGGGCGAGATAGTGGCCTTTTGCGATGAGTCGCACAGGGGAATCTTTGCCAGGAGAGCAAAATGCCATCACCCATTAGGGCTACTAAGGCGTTGCCAACATGTATGAGAGAGATGATGTAATCTGCATGGCCTGCCTTGCGACCATGGCTGCGGCCTTTACCGGCTTCATCATGGTTATGGCGCTGCTGTGACCGCCAGATAGACGAAACCCCGCCGAAGCGGGGTTTCGAAGGCGGTATTGCACGGTCCTAGATGGGACGACTGCCATATTTGCTGTCAGGCTTCTTGGGCGGATCGGCGACCACGTTGGCGTCGATCTCCTGCACCTTGCCTCCACGCGACAAGAAGTCCTGCATGGCTTTTTCCAGCGCATCCCGCTCGCGCTGCTTGGCTTCCACCGATGGCAGCTCTTCCGGCTCGGGCTCGCGCTTCTTCTTGGCCTTGCTGCCGGACGCTGGCGCTTCGCTTTCGCTGCCTTCCTCTTGCTCGGCGTCGTCGGTTGCGGCGGCAAACTCTTCGTTATCGCCCTCTTCCTCCGCACCTGTTTCCAGGTCGTCCTGTTCCAGATCTTCGTCGCTCATAAACCGCCTCCAACATTTTGGCAAAATCGGACCGCGCGTTTTGACGCGGTCTCCTACAAAAAATTCCTGGCTATTCGCCCTGCAGCGTCGCGATCAAACGTCGCGCGCCACCCTGGTCACGGTGTTCGCCCAGGTAGATGCCCTGCCAGGTCCCCAGCGCCAGCTGGCCCGCCTGGATCGGCAGGCTCAGGCTGCACCCGAGCAGACTGCTCTTGAAATGCGCGGGCAGGTCGTCCGGCCCTTCGTAGTCATGCTCATAACCGGCCTGCCCCTGGGGGACCAGCTGATTGAAGAACCGCTCGAAGTCGCGCCGCACGGCCCCATCGGCATTCTCGTTGATGGTCAGCGAGGCCGAGGTGTGCTGCAGCCAGAGGTGCAGCAGGCCGACGCGACACTCAGCCAGCTCAGGCAGCTGATCCAGCACCTCATCGGTGACGAGATGAAAACCACGCGCTCGAGCGCGCAGGGAAAAGGTCCGCTGCAGCCACATGAAATACCCCCGCCGACTGACTGGGCGCGCATTCTAGCGCGACGATCGGAAAAGCAAAGCGGTGATTGCACACCACCGGCGTGCAGTCTAGACACAGCAGGACGGCGGTTGTTCCAGCCGTAGGGCAGACATGAAAAAGGCGCCTCGCGGCGCCTTTTTCGAGAGCGGCAGCTTACAGGTTGTAGCCACGCTCGTTGTGCAGGGTGAGGTCCAGGCCCACGGTTTCCTCTTCCTCGTTGACTCTCAGGCCCATGACTACGTCCAGCACCTTGAGGATCACGAAGGTGACGATACCGGTGTAGACGATGGTGAAGGCCACGCCCTTGAACTGGATGAAGAGCTGGGCGCCGATATCGGTCACGGTACCGAAGCCACCCAGGGCCGGCGCGGCGAAGACGCCGGTCAGCAGGGCGCCGACGATGCCGCCGATACCGTGCACGCCAAAGGCGTCCAGGGAGTCGTCATAGCCCAGCTTGCGCTTGAGGCTGGTGGCGGTGAAGAAGCACACCACGCCGGAGACCAGGCCGATGATCAGGGCGCCCATGGGGCCGGCGGTACCGGCGGCCGGGGTGATGGCTACCAGACCGGCGACCACGCCGGAGGCGATGCCCAGGGCGCTCGGCTTACCATGGGTGATCCACTCGGCGAACATCCAGCCCAGGGCCGCGGCAGCGGTGGCGATCTGGGTGGTCAGCATGGCCATGCCGGCGGTGCCATTGGCGGCTGCGGCGGACCCGGCGTTGAAACCGAACCAGCCGACCCACAGCATGGCGGCGCCGACCAGGGTGTAGCCCAGGTTGTGCGGGGCCATGGGGGTAGTCGGATAGCCCTTGCGCTTGCCCAGGACGATGGCCGCGACCAGACCGGCCACACCGGCGTTGATGTGCACCACGGTGCCGCCCGCAAAGTCCAGTACGCCCCAGTCCCACATCAGGCCGCCGTCACCGCTCCAGACCATGTGGGCGATGGGTGCATAGACGAAGGTGAACCACAGGCCGGTGAAGATCAGCATGGCGGAGAACTTCATGCGCTCGGCGAAGGCACCGACGATCAGCGCGGGAGTGATGATGGCGAAGGTCATCTGGAAGGTGACGAAGACGCTTTCCGGGAACAGGGCGGTCGCCGAGGTCACGGCATCATGCTGCAGCGTGGACAGGAAGGCCTTACCCAGACCGCCGATGAAGGAATTGAAGTTGGTGACGCCCTTTTCCATGCCGGTGGTGTCGAAGGCCAGGCTGTAGCCATAGACCATCCACAGGATGCTGATGAGACCGGTGATGGCGAAGCATTGCATCATCACCGACAGGACGTTCTTGGCACGCACCATACCGCCGTAGAACAGCGCGAGGCCCGGGATGGTCATGAACAGCACGAGGGCCGTCGAGATCAGCATCCAGGCCGTGTCCCCGCTGTTGATGGCCGGTGCCGCAGCCGCTTCCTGGGCCATGGCCAGGCCCGGCAGCGCTACGAAAGACATGAGGGCTCCTAGCCCTGCGTAGGTGCGCAGAGTCATCGTTGTTTCTCCTGGGGCTCGTGTGGGGTTGGGCTGTCGGTTAAATCGTCAGATGGCGTCTGTGTCGGTTTCGCCAGTACGGATGCGGATGGCCTGCTCGAGATTCACCACGAAGATCTTGCCGTCGCCGATCTTGCCGGTGTTGGCAGCCTTGGTGATGGCCTCGATGACGCGGTCGAGTTGATCGTCGGCGATGGCGACGTCGATCTTGACCTTGGGCAGGAAGTCGACGACGTATTCGGCGCCGCGATAGAGCTCGGTATGGCCCTTCTGGCGCCCGAAGCCCTTGACCTCGGTAACGGTGATGCCTTGCACACCGATCTCGGACAGCGACTCACGCACGTCGTCGAGCTTGAACGGCTTGATGATGGCGGTGACTAGTTTCATGAACTTCTCCCGATTGAGTTGACTTGCCCCAGGAAAACAAACCCCGGCCAAGTCTAGCGCAGTGACCGTCTGTATAACCGTCGGCGTATCAATCGCCGCGGTCACGGCAGAAGCGGCCAGCGGGCGCCTCTGCCCCAGGCGCACTCGACGCCCGTCTCTGCATCGGCTGTAGCAGAAAGCTTGCCAGGTTCGTGAAGGGGTCCGTATTACAGGGGTCGCCGGGCCTGCCGCGCCTCCTGACAGGGCAGACCAGCGGTCGTGGAGCAGGACTTTGCACCAACAGCGAACAGCTCTGGCACGGGCCTGGCACCAAAGCGGTGCAAGGGCGGCATCCGGGGCACAGAACCCGCTGTGCTACACTCGGGCTTTGATTACAGGCAGGGAATAACCATGTCCACGACCCGTTCGCTGTTCGATTCCCTGACCCAGCAGGCCAGCCGGCTGTTCGGTCAGGACTCGCCGCTTCCCAAGGCCGAGATCGAAAGCCAGTTCAAGGCTTTGCTCCAGGGCGCGCTGAGCAAACTCGACGTGGTCAGCCGCGATGAGTTCGATGCGCAGATGGCAGTGCTGGCACGCACCCGCGCACGTCTGGAAGCCCTTGAGGCGCGCCTGACCGAGCTGGAGAACGTCCAGCCCCAGGACGTCAAGCCGCCGGTTACCCCGGCCACGGATGTCGCCGCCGCCGACTGACCGTAAAGGCGCGCCAGGATGGTGCAGCCTGCTGTCTAGCGAAACACGATCAAGGAGAGATCATGTCGCTTGCCCTCGTTCACACCCGCGCCCAGGTGGGCGTGGAAGCCCCGCCCGTGGTCGTCGAGGCGCACTTGGCCAATGGCCTGCCTGCCCTCACCCTGGTGGGTTTGCCGGAAACCGCCGTCCGCGAAGCCAAGGACCGGGTCCGCAGTGCCATCCTCAATGCCGGCTTCGAGTTTCCCAGCCGCCGCATCACCCTCAATCTCGCGCCTGCCGATCTGCCCAAGGATGGCGGTCGCTTCGACCTCGCCCTGGCCATCGGCATTTTGGCCGCGAGCGGGCAGTTGCCGGCCCAGGGTCTTGAAAGCTACGAATGCCTGGGCGAACTGGCGCTGTCGGGTGCGGTACGGCCAGTCCGCGGCGTGCTGCCGGCAGCGCTTGCCGCCCGAACTGCCGGACGCACCCTGGTGGTACCGCGGGCCAACGCCGAGGAGGCCTGCCTGGCAAGTGGCCTCGCCGTGCTGGCGGTCGATCACCTGCTGGAGTTCGCCGGTCACCTGAGTGGCCAGGCCCCGCTGACGCCCTACCAGCCCAGTGGACTGCTGCGTACGCCCCTCCCCTATCCCGATCTGGCCGAGGTCCAGGGTCAGCAAGCGGCCAAGCGTGCCCTCGTAGTAGCCGCGGCAGGTGCCCACAACCTGTTGCTCGCCGGGCCACCCGGTACCGGCAAGACCCTGCTCGCCAGTCGCCTGCCGGGCCTGCTGCCGCCACTGGACGAAGAAGAAGCGCTGCAGGTGGCCGCCATTCATTCCGTGGCCGGACCCGAGCCGCTGGAGCACTGGCCACAGCGGCCCTTTCGCCAACCGCACCATTCGGCGTCGGGTCCGGCGCTGGTGGGCGGTGGCAGCCGCCCCGGGCCTGGCGAGATCACCCTGGCCCATCGCGGCGTGCTGTTTCTCGATGAGTTGCCCGAATTCGATCGCAAGGTGCTGGAAGTGCTGCGCGAGCCTCTGGAAAGCGGCGAGATCGTCATCGCCCGGGCACGGGAGCGGGTGCGCTTTCCAGCGCGCTTCCAGCTGGTGGCGGCGATGAATCCCTGTCCTTGTGGCTACCTGGGTGATCCCAGTGGGCGCTGTCGTTGCAGCCCGGAGCAGATCCAGCGCTATCGCGGCAAGTTGTCCGGTCCGCTGCTGGACCGCATCGATCTGCACCTGACCGTGGCGCGCGAGCATCTGCGTCTGGGCGCCTCGTCGGCCGCCGAACTCTCGACTGCCGAGGCAGCCGGTCAGGTGGCTGCGGCCCGTGCCCTCCAGATGGCTCGCCAGGGGCGCCCCAACGCCCTGCTCGGCCTCGACCAGTTGCACCAGGTCTGCGCCCTGAGCGACGCGGATCAGCGTTGGCTGGAAAGCGCTGGCGAGCGCCTGAATCTATCCCTGCGCGCCCTGCACCGGGTCATCAAGGTGGCTCGCACCCTGGCCGACCTGGCCGGCGACACCGACATCCAGCGCGCGCACCTGGCCGAAGCGCTGCAGTATCGGGCCGCTCACTAGGCGTTGGCCGGTGGGCCATAATGCCGGGGCGGCTCCTGCAGGCGATCCCGTAACGCCTGATTTTCCTGCGCCAATTCGAAACACATGGCCCGCCACTGATGGGCGAGCTCGCGATAGTCGTCACGCTCCGCGCGCAGCGTGGTCAGCATGCGTTCGACGGCTTGCACCGCTTCGTTGGATACGCCCATGTCACCCTTCCTTTTATACTGTATTTGCATACAGTAGTCAGAGTATTGCGGCCAGGCAAGAGCTATGGCGAGCGGGAATGAAAAAGGGAGGCCTGAGCCTCCCTTTCGCTTGCGCCAGAACAGTCTGACTAGCTGAAACGACCCACTTCGGCGCTCAGCTCCTCGGCCAGGTGACGCAGTTCGCCCGCGGTACCGGCCAGCACCTCGGCGGCATCGCGCTGGGCGGCGTTGTCCACGGCGATGGCCTGGATGTTGCGACTCAGCGCCGTGGCGGTGGTGCTCTGCTCGGCCGTGGCCTGGGCGATACCGGAGAACTGCTCGACCGCATCGGCGACCTGCTGGTCGATGCTGCGTAGCGCCTGGGCGACGTCGGCGTTGCGCGCCAGCCCCTGCTCCATGAGGCGGTTGCCCTCATCGATGGCGCCCATGGCACGCTGGGTTTCGCCCTGTACCGCACCGATCATCTGGGAGATCTCGCGGGTGGCCTCGCTGGTACGACCGGCCAGCTGGCGCACCTCGTCGGCGACCACGGCGAAGCCGCGGCCCTGCTCACCGGCCCGGGCGGCTTCGATGGCCGCGTTGAGCGCCAGCAGGTTGGTCTGCTCGGCGATCCCGCTGATGACGCCGATGATGCCGCCAATCTGCTGGGAGCGATTATCCAGCCCCTTGATGAGCTCGGCCGTGCTGGCCAGGGAGTCGGCGATCTGCTCCAGCGCGCCCGAGGCGCCCTGCATGGCCTGGGTGCCGGTGCGGGTCTGCTGGGCGTTCTCCTGCACCAGACGCTCGGTGCGCTGCATGCCGTCGGCGATGTTCTGGGCGGTGGCGCTGAATTCCTCCACGGCGCTGGCCATGCTGTCGATCTGGCTGGACTGCTCGGCGGAACGACGCAGGGTCTGGTCGGAGAGCTGGCTCAGTTGCTGGGAGCGATCGGTGACCGCGCGCGAGGAACCCCGTACCTGCTCGACGGTGGACGCCAGCGCATCGGCCATCTGGTTGAAGCTGTGGGCGAGCTCGCCGATTTCGTCGTTGCTGCGGGCGTCGACGCGTACGCTGAGCTGACCGCGACCCAGGGCCTGGGCGCGTTCCACCAGCTGTGCCAGCGGGCTGAGCTTGCGCCGCAGCAGCAGCACCGAAGCGGCCACGGCCAGTAGCAGGGCGATCAGGCTGCCGATGGCCAGGCGCAGGCCGACGGCGTGCACCGGAGCGTCCAGCTCGGCCTTGGGCAAGGTGGCGACCACGGTCCAGCCTTCGCCGGCGACCGCCGCGCTGACGCTGACGAAGTCCTCGTTGCCATCCTGCCAGCTGTGTTCATGCCGCTTGGGATCCTTCTTGAGTTCGGCCAGCAACTCGTCGGTCTTCTTGGCGTTGGCCGGGGCAACCAACCAGTTGCCCTGCTCGTCGAGCAGGGCCAGGGAGCCGGTCTCACCGATGCGCAGCTGGGTCAGTTGAGCCAGTTGCTGGGCCTGGGCGTCGGTGTAGTCGAACCCCACATAGAGCACGGCGATGATCTGGCCCTGGGCATCGCGCACCGGGCTGTACTGGGTCATGTAGGAGCGGCCGAACAGCTGAGCGCGACCGACATAGGTCTGGCCCTGGAGCAGGCCGGCGTAGCCGGGATGCTTGCGGTCCAGACGGGTGCCGATGGCGCGGCTGCCGTCCTGCTTCTTCAGCGAAGTGGTGATGCGGATGAAATCGTCACCATCACGGACGAAGATGGTGGCCGTACCGCCGGTAAGACGGGTGAAGTCATCGACCTGGGTGAAGTCGTTGTTCAGGGCTGCGCCCTTGTAGAGCAGCACCGGGGTGTCGGTGCCGGCGACGACGGTGCGGTCGCTGCTGCGGGAGAGGCCGCCATCGAAGCGGCGCTCGAACAGATTGGCGAGACGCTGGGTACTGACCTTGAGGGTGCCCAGGAAGGTCTGCTGCTGATCGGAGAGCAGCCGGGCCTCACTGCCCAGGTGCTTGCGCTGGGTGTCTTCGATGGACAGGCTGAGGGCGTGGAGGGCGAACAGGCAACTGCCGGCAATGACGACAACCAGTACCAGACTGAGGGCCAAGGCAAGTTGTCGGGCGATACTGCGACGTGGGGAAATGACCATAGAGTGCTCCAAAGCGCCTACATCCCTGTAGGGCAGTACAAAGTTGAGGGCAAGGGCTACATCAGAAACGAACCGCTCTATGACGGTCTTCTTAGCGATGAACAGGTAGTTTATCGGCTGTAGCGTTACGAACTAAAGCGAATGACAGATGTCTGGCGCCTTATTTGTGGCGAATGACCTCTGGAAGGCTCTGGGATGCCACTTCCTGCTGCAGGAAATCACCCAGCTGGCGAAAGCGCGCCTGCCCCCGCCGATTACGTGGCCAGACCAGGTAGTAGGCGTCGCCGCTGGCTACCGCTGCCGGCCAGGGCAGCGCGATGAGACCGGCCGCCACGTCCTCGGCGAGCATCACCAGATCGCCGATGGAGACTCCGTAGCCGCGCGCCGCAGCCGCCATGCCCAACTCCAGGGTATCGAACACCTGGCCGCCACTCAGGGGCACCACCTGGGCCAACCCCATGGCCTGCAGCCAGCGGCGCCAGTCGCGGCGGTCGAAAGTGGGATGCAGCAGTTCTTCCCGCTGCAGGCGCGCCACATCCCAGTCACCGCTACGGGCGGCGGTCGGCGAGCAGACCGGCACCAGCCACTCCTCGAACAGCGGTACCACCTCCCAGTCGGCCGGAAAGCGACCGTCGCCCAGCAGCACCGCACAGTCGAAGGGTTCATGGACGAAATCGACCCGGTCGCTGGCCATCCAGACGCTGGTGAGCTGGATGTCGAGTTGCGGACTGAGCTGGCGAAAGCGCGCCAGCCGGGCCAGCAACCAGCGCAACGACAGGGTGGTGGGTGCCTTAAGTCTCAGGGTGCCTTCGTCCACGGCCAGATTGCCGCACGCGCGCGCCAGGGCTTCGAAGCCTTCGCTCAGACCGGGCAACAGCAGCTTGCCGGCCTCGGTCAGCACCAGCTGGCGACCGGCACGCTCGAACAGGCGACAGCCAAAGGTTTCTTCCAGGGTTCGCACATGGCGGCTGACCGCGCTCTGGGTGAGCGACAACTCCCCGGCAGCCCGGGTGAAGGAGCCATGCCGCGCCGCAGCCTCGAAGGCGCGCAGGGCATACAGGGGCGGCAGGCGCGAGGCGTGTTCAGGCATGACTCAGACTCATGGATGGCATGGCTATTTTCCGATTGTGGGCGGCGCGGCAGGATCCAACAATGAGTTCTTGTCAAAGCCCGGCCGCTTGGCCATCTGTTCAGCGAGAGCCCCATGTCTCTGCCGCGTCACGAATTGCTCGCGCTATTGCGTCTCGCCCTGCCCTTGATCGGTGCCCAGCTGGCCTATGTCGCCATGGTCTTCACCGACACCCTGATGATGGGCCGCCTGGGGCCGGCGGCGCTGGCCGGCGGTGGCCTGGGGGCAGCGGTCTATTCTTTCGTTTCGGTGATCTGCGTGGGGGTGATCACTGCGGTGGCCAATCTGGCGGCCCTGCGCCGGGGGGCGGGGGATACCGAAGGGGTGGCGGCGGTCACCGCGGCGGGGATCTGGATCGCCGGGGTGCTGGCGCTGCTGGCCGGCACCCTGCTGTGGCACATCGAGCCGCTGCTGGCCCTGGCTGGCCAGCCGGAGGAAAGCCGCCAGGCCGCGGGGGTGTTCCTGCGCTGCCTGGCCTTCGCCCTGCCCGGCCACCTGCTGTTTATGACTCTGCGCGGCTTCACCAGCGCCCTGGAGCGCCCCGGACCGGTCCTGACCATCGTGCTGGGCGCGGCGGTGCTCAATGCCCTGCTCAATCTGGCCCTGCTGCACGGCTGGGGCGGCCTGCCGCAACCCGGGTTGCCAGGCGTCGGCGCGGTGACCGCCGTGGTGATGAACGGCGCGGCCCTGGGCCTGGCGCTGTATATCAGTCGTCATCCGGCCTATGCCCCCTATCCCCTGCGTCGCTATCTGCGCCGGCCGGACCGTCGCGCCCTGGCCGACACCCTTGGCCAGGGGCTGGCGATCAGCGGCACCTATGCGGTGGAAGCCTGCCTGTTTCTCGCGGCGGCGCTGTGCATGGGCGCCCTGGGCACCACGGCCCTGGCGGCCAACCAGATCGCCAACCAGCTGGTGTATCTGGTGTTCATGCTGCCGGCGGGGCTGTCCTATGCCACCAGCATCCGCATCGGCCAGCACCAGGGTGCCGGACGGCCACGCGAGGCGCTGCTGGTCGGGCGGCTGGCCATCGGCGGCGGGGCTCTGGTGATGCTGGGCATCGCCCTGCTGTTCTGGTGCTTTCCTGGCTGGCTGGTGGGGTTGTTTCTGCCAGACGAGCGTAGTCCGGTCACGGAGCTGGCACGCCAGCTGGTGTTGATCGCCGCGCTGTTCGTCATCTTCGACGGCACCCAGAGCATCGCCCAGGGCGCCTTGCGTGGCATCCGCCAGGCGCGTCTTGGCTTCTACGGCGGCCTGCTCTGCTATTGCCTGATCGGGGCCAGCAGCGCCTGGCTGCTGGGGGTGCATGCAGGCTTCGGTCCGCACGGGGTCTGGTGGGGGCTGGCGCTGGGCCTGGCTTGCGCGGCCGTGCTGCTGACCGGTGCCTTCGAGTGGCTGATGCGGCGGCAGCTGGGCACGGCCGGGAGTATTACCAATGGTCCACCCTCCGCCGCTGCGCTAGACTAAAAGTTTTGGGCCGCCCCGGGGTTGCGACCGGTGTCCTAGGCCCCAGGATAGCCACAGATGCAACGTTTCATCGTCGCCGACGATCACCCCCTGTTTCGCGAAGGCCTGGTCCGCATCCTGCGCCAGTTGCAGCCCGACGCGCAGGTGGAACAGGCCGACAGCCTGCAGCAGGTGCTGGACCTGGCGCGCCAGGGCGAGCCGCCCACCGGCCTGCTGCTGGACCTGCTCTACCCCGGTCAGGACCTGAGCTTTTCACTGCGCGCCCTGCGCCAGGAATTCAAGCGCAGTACCCTGATCGTGGTCTCGATGCTCGAAGACGCCACCGTGATCGAGCACATCCTGGCCGCCGGCGTGGATGGCTTCATCGGCAAGGCCCTGCCCCCGGCCGCCATGGCCGCCGCCATCGCCGACTGCCTGGCCGGGCAACCCGTGGTGCGCTACGCCACGGCGACCCTGGCGCCGACGGCTCTGGCCCCCGACCACCGGGTGCAGGCGCTGACGCCCAGGCAGCTGGAGGTGCTGGGTCTGATCACCCAGGGCCTGAGCAACAAGGAAATCGCGCGGATCCTGACCATCTCGCCCTTTACCGTGCGTATCCACGTATCCGCGCTGCTGCGTACCCTGGGCGTTGGCACCCGTGCCGCCGCGGCCGCCTTTGGCGCCAAGGCCGGCCTCGGCGCCCAGCGCTCGCTCAGCTAGCGGCGACGCGAAAGGCCAGCAGCAGGGCACGCAATTCCGCCGGCCGCACCGGCTTGGCCAGCACTGGAATCTCGGGATCGCCCAACGCCTGCTGGACCTGGGGGATGTCGTGCCCGGTCACCACGACGGCCGGAATACGCCGTCCCTGCAAACGATTGAGATAGGCGATGCAGTCGGCGCCCGAGGCGCTGCGATCGAGATCGAAATCGGTGATCACCAGATCGCAGGCCACCGCGTTGGTGGGAATGCTGGTGGCCGTCGTGACCTCGCAGCCCCAGCTGCGCAATAGCGTCGCGGTGGCGAGCAGGACGTTGGCGTCGTCTTCGATGAGCAGCACCCGCCAGCCGGCGAGCAGGTGCTGGGGTCCGCTCCCCGCCCGCACCCGGGGCTCCGGCGGTACGGCGGCCAGCGGCAGGCCCTGCAGGCTGACCGCGGTGCCATGGCCGGGCCGTGAGCGGATGCGCAGTTCCAGATCGAGCAGCCGGGCGATGCGCTGCACGATGGACAGCCCCAGGCCGACCCCTTCGATGTCGCGATCCCGCGCCTCCCGTACCCGATAGAACTCCTCGCACAGATGCGGCAGGTGCTCGGCAGCGATGCCCGGACCCTGGTCGTACACTACCAGGGCGAGCCGGCCCTGGCGCCGCCGCACTGCCAGTAGCAGCGGTCGTCCCGGGGCGTACTTGAGGGCGTTGGACAGCAGGTTCTGCAGCGAGGTGAGCAGCAGTGCCGGATCGCTGTAGACCTGCAGCCGGCAGGGGCGCCAGCGGACCTCCACCCCGGCCCAGCGCGCGGCCTCGGCGTTCTGCCGGATCAGGTCGTTGAACAGAGTATCCAGGTCGACCACCGTGCGCCGGGGGCTGACCTGCTTCTGATCCAGGGTGTAGATGTCCAGCAACGAGCGAAACAGCTGCTCGACGCCCAGCAGGGAGCGGTCGATGTTGTCCACCAGCCGCACCTGGTCCGCGCTCAGCTGGCCGTCGCGCAGGCAGGCGGTGAACAGGCCGATGGAGTGGATCGGCTGGCGCAGGTCATGGCTGGCCTGGGCCAGGAAGCGCGCCTTGGCCAGGTTGGCCGCCTGGGTCTCGCGCAGCGAATCCTGGATGCGGGTCAGCAGGAAATAGACGTAGCCGGGTACCAGCAGCGCGGTCACCAGCATCATCAGGGCAACCGTGGGATAGCGCTGCAGGAAGGGCATCTCGGCGATGATGGCGCTCAGGGCGGTCAGCGACAGTCCGGTCGCCAGCAGCAGGTAGCCACGGCCATAGCGCAGGCCGTTGCCTACGGTGACCCAGAGCAGCACGCCGAACAGCGGCATCAAGGCCTCGCCGCTGGTGATGGAGGAAAAGGTGATGGCGCTGAAGTCCAGGCACATGGCCAGGAAGCGTCGCCACGGCTTCACCCCAGGCCGACGGCGCACCTCGAAGAACAGTCCGAGGGCCACCAGGGAAAACAGGCCGTAGCACACCAGGTTGGCCAGCAGGATGGCATCGCCGAACAGCCCCCAGGCCCAGGCGCCAACGATGTAGGCCGAGGCCGGCAGGATGAAGGCCAGGCGGACCTTGGTCTGCCCCAGCTCGGGATCGCGGGCGCCGACACCCAGGCCTTGCGGTGCTTCGCTCATGACGCCAGATACCCCAGCTGCCAGGCCCGCGGCACCAGACGGAACACCATTGCCAACGCCGCCGCCAGGGCGGCGCTGGCGTACCAGGCCGCCAGGCCCAGCCGTGCTTCCAGGGCAGCACCCAGCACTCCGCCAAGCAGCATGCCCAGCCAGGGCACCAACTGGATGCCCCAGCCGCGGCGACGTTCACCCAGCAGCCAGTGCCCCAGACCACGCCCGAAACGCGACAGGGCGCCGGTGACATAGGTAAGGCCGATGGGCAGGCCATAGACCTGCTCCACCACGGCATTGACCATGCCCATGGCGAATACCCCGGTCAACAGTGCCAGGCGCCCGGCGGGCAGGCCGGCCGCCAGCACCAGCAGCAGGGCCAGCAGCCCGAGCAGCAGGCAGGCCCGTTGCCGGGTCAGGCGCTGCAGCAGCACGCCGCCGGCATTGCCCAGCACGAAGGTGCCGATGGCCAGCGCCAGGTGCGCCGCGGCGGCCCAGCGGGCGGCGGCCACGTCGGCCGCTAGACGGGTGGTATTACCGCTCATGAAGGAAACGAAATCGCCGGTGGCGAGAAAGCCGATGGCGTCGGTCATGCCGGCCAGCAGCGACAGTCCGGCGACCAGTGCCAGACCGACCGCACCGTGGCGCGGGGTGGCGGGCGGCATGGCCGGCGGAACGGAAGAAGAGGAAGTCATGGCAGCCATCCTGGCCGGACGAGAAGGGACGGCTGCCAGTGTGCGGCGTACAACGGCCTGACGCCATGGGCAACGCCTCGGAAGGCGCCCTGGGCTAGACTGATGGACCCGCCTGGCCGGAGGCCTCGTGACCACGCCCCTGTTCGCCCTGGTACTGCTCGCCGCCCTGCTGCACGCCGGCTGGAATGCCCTGCTCAAGATCGGCCTCGACCGCTTTCTCACCGCCAGCCTGATCCAGATCGGCGCCGGCCTCGCCGCGCTGCTGGCGCTGCCCTTCGTCGCCCTGCCCCCAGCGGCCGCCTGGCCCTGGATCGCCCTCTCCGTCCTGCTGCACATCGGCTACAACGCCTTTCTCGCCCGCGCCTATCGCTATGGCGACCTGGGCCAGGTCTATCCCCTCTCGCGCGGCAGCGCGCCGCTGCTGGTCAGCGCGGTAGCCTTTCTCGCCCTGGGCGAAGTGCTTTCGCCACCGGCCCTGCTCGGCCTGGGCCTGCTGGTGACCGGCCTGGCGCTGATGGCGCTGCTCGGCGCCCGGCGCGGCACGCCGCCCAGCCTGGCGCTGCTGGTGTGCGCCTTCACCACCGGCACCTTCATCGCCGCCTACACCCTGGCCGATGCCCTCGGCGCGCGGGCCAGCGGCAACGCCGTGGCCTATGCCCTCTGGCTGTTCGCGGTGAACGGCGTGGTAGCGGCCCTGGTGCTGCGGCTGACCCGCGGCGCGACGGCCTTTGCCGGTCTCGGCCCGCACTGGCGCGCCGGCCTGGCGGGCGGAGTGATGTCGATGCTGGCCTACAGCCTGGTGATCGTCGCCACCACCCAGGCGCCCATCGGCCTGGTCTCGGCGCTGCGCGAGACCAGCGTGCTCTTCGCCCTGCTGATCGGGGTCTTCTGGCTGCACGAGACGCTACCGCTGGGGCGAATCTGCGCCGGCCTGGCCATCGTCGCCGGCGTGGTAGCGATCAAGCTGGCCTGAGCGGATCGCTCAGGGAACGGCTAAGCTGAGCCTTCTTTCGACCAGGAGGGATCCATGGGCAAATCGCTGCGGCTATCGGAAAAATGGTTCAACCGCGGCCTCTGGCTGTTGGCGCTGGTGTTCGCCAGCTTTCTGATCGGTCTGGGTGGCACCCTGGTCGGCGACCTGCCCCAGGTGGAACGCCAGCAGAGTCTGGAAGACTTCATGGACCCGGTCGCCACCGCCGCGGCGCGTGACGTCCAGCGCCAGGCCAATCGGGCCAGGCGCGACGCCCAGGACGCCCTCGACCAGGCCCAGCTGCAGCAAGCAGCCGCGGCGCGCAGCTACCAGGCCAATCGCGAGACCTTCGACAACTGGTTGGCCACCCGCCAGACCACCCAGCGTCCCGAGCAGGATGGCGAACTGATCGCCCGCAGTCGCGCGCTGGACGACCTCAAGGCCGGCGAGCGCGGGGCCGAACAGGAGGTCGAACGCCAGCAGCAGACCCTGCTCGCCGCCGAACAGCGCTCGGCTGCCGCCGCGCGCAGCCTGACCGAGCTGAGCGACACGGCCCAGGAGGCCTGGCTCGATGCCCAACGGCAGGCCGAGTTGCGGGTCTTCCTCTATCGCCTGGCGCTGACACTACCCTTGCTGGCCGTCGCCGCCTGGCTGTTCGTGAAGCAGCGCCAGAGCACCTGGTGGCCCTTCGTCTGGGGCTTCATCTTCTTCGCACTGTTCGCCTTCTTCGTCGAGCTGGTGCCCTATCTGCCCAGCTATGGCGGCTATGTGCGCTATCTGGTCGGGATCCTGCTTACCGTGCTGGGTGGACGCCATGCCATCCGCTCCCTGCAGGACTATCGCGCTCGCCTGGCCCTCAAGGAAGCCCAACCCGACACGGTACGGCGCGAGGAGCTGCACTACGACACCGCCCTGGCGCGCCTGGCCAAGGGCGTCTGTCCGGGCTGCGAGCGACCGGTGGAGCTCAAGGACGCCAGCCTCGACTTCTGCCCCCATTGTGGCATCGGGCTACACGACCACTGCCAGGGCTGCCAGGCGCGCAAGAGTGCCTTCGCGCGCTTCTGCCAGCGCTGTGGGGCGGCCGCGCAACGCGTTCAAGGCGCCTAGGCATGGTCCTTGTAGGTCAGCCGCCAGGCTTCCCGACTCAGCGCCCATAACTCTGAGGGTAATTTGCCGCAGACGTAGTCGGATTCGCCTTGTGCGATGAGGCACATCCCCTCGCGCTGCGACAGACGCCGCGACCCCTCGTTCAAGGCTGCCTTGGGTACACGCATGCACGGGCGCCGCAGGTCCTCGAACCAGAAGGTATTCACCGCCGCGCAGGCCTCGCCCATGAGTCCCTGGCGCCAAAAAGCCGGGGAAAGCCAGAAACCCCGATTGTTATCGGGCTTGTCATGCAGGCTGATGACGCCGATCAGCACCTCTGGGTCGCTGCGCAGGCGCAGCGACCAGTGCCATTCAATACCCCGCGCCATGGCTGGCAAGGCGATGTCCTGCAAGAAACGCCGAGCGCCGTCTTCCGGATAGGGCCAGGGAATATGAGCGGCCATGTACCGCACGATCTCCCACTGCGGAAAGATCCGCTGGATCGCCTCAGCATCCCCCAACTGCAGGGGACGTAGCAGCAGGCGGGGCGTCTGCAGCACGGGCAACGGCATGGTGGGCTCCAGTCGGGTTCCTGACCGGAGCCTAACCTACCCTCAGGGCTTGTTCGAGCTGGCGTTGACGCCCTTCTCGGTGTGCTCGCTGTCGTGGTCATGCAGCTGGCCGGTGGGGTCCTGCAGCTGGATGACCTTGCCCTGCTGCCAGGCGTCGGCGCCGGGGGCGACCGCGGGCGTCGGCAGGTCGGTGCGGGCGGCCTTGGTTTCGCCGCTGGAGACACCCAGGCGGCGATCACGCTCGGCGAGCAGCTTGGGATCGAGCTGGCCGTCGGCGGTGAAGCCCATCATCAGCTGGGGGACGCCCAGGGGCAGCTTCAGGTCCTGGTCGGTATGCCAAGTGTGCCAGGTCTTGCCATAGGTGTGCACCAGCTTGTCCATCAGTCGGTGCTCGGCCACCTGAGGGACGCCGGGGGCGATCAGCTGGCCGGATTTCACCTCGTGTACGTGACTGTGCCAGAGCGCCTTCTCGGCTTCGGGCAGGGTCTTGAACAGCCGCTCGCTGATGATGTACTCCACGCCCATCAACTTGGCGTCGGCCACGTTGCCGTCGTAGATCACGCACTGGAACATCTCCTCGCCCAGGACGCTGCAATAGTGGTGGGCTTCCATCTGACCATGGGGATGGCCATTGTAGAAATGGAAGCCGTCCAGGTAGGTGTTGAGGGCGGCGATGGGTGGCTTGCGCTGCAATACATCGGCGCCGGCTTCGAGCACCCGGGTATCGGTCTGGGCAGGGGCACCCGGTACCGGTACCGGCGACTGGGTGTCGTTGGCGGCCTGGGCCAAGGGAGCACAGGCGAGCAGCAGCAAGGCGGAAAGTCGACGGGTATTCATGGTGGATTCTCGGCGGGAGCTTGCCGAGTTCGAAGGGTGAGCAGGCGCCAAGGTTCCACCGTTGCGCTAGTCTCGTCATACAGCTGTCATGCAATGGCCATAAATTCGTCATCGTCCGAGCGTGGCGTTTCGGTATAAGCGAAACGGTCGATCGGGCCTTGTGCCTCTGGCTTTCCATTTCTGTCGGGACGACTCAATGAACGCACACAGCTCTCCCTCTGGTCATGCCCTGCGCCGCGTGGTCTTCAACAAGAAGGGCGGTGTCGGCAAGTCCAGCATCGCCTGCAACCTGGCGGCCATCAGCGCCCACGAGGGCTATCGCACCCTGCTGGTGGACCTCGATCCCCAGGCCAACTCCAGCCAGTACCTCACCGGCCTGGTGGGCGACGACCTGCCCCATGGCATCGCCGACTTCTTCAAGCAGACCCTGAGCGGCGGCAAGAAGGCCCAGGCCAACATCCATGCCACGGCCTGGCCGAATCTGGATCTGATCGCCGCCTCCGGCGAGCTGACCGAGCTGCAGTTCAAGCTCGAATCCAAGTACAAGATCCAGAAGCTCGCCAAGTACCTCGACAAGCTCGGCGAAGACTATGACCGCATCTACCTGGATACCCCGCCGGCGCTGAACTTCTACAGCATCTCGGCACTGATCGCGGCCGACCGCTGCCTGATCCCCTTCGACTGCGATGTCTTCGCCCAGCAGGCGCTGTACGACCTGATCGAGGAGCTGGACGAGATCCGCGAGGACTACAACGAAAAGCTTGTGGTCGAGGGCATCGTCATCAACCAGTACCACGCCCAGGCCAGTACCCCGCGCCAGCTGATCGAGGAACTCCAGGCGCGCGACCTGCCGGTGCTGGCGGCGCCGCTGATGGCCTCGGTGAAGATGCGCGAATCCCACCAGCAACACCGCCCGCTGATCCACCTGGACCCCAGCCACAAGCTGACCCGGCAGTACCTGGAGCTGTTCGCCCTGCTGGAAGACTAGGGCTACCTAGCGCAAGAACGTTCAAGACGGCAGCGACGCGGCACGGCATCCTGGGTATCCCCTGCCCTCCGGAGCTTGCCGATGACCGCTTCCCGCCGCCGCGCCTTTCTCCAGGGCGCCTGGCAGAGCATGCCGCTGTCGCTGGCCTGCGCCCCCTGGGGCATCCTGGTCGGCGCCCTGGCCATCGAGACCGGCCTCAGCGTGCTGGAGGGCCAGGCCTTCTCCCTGCTGGTGTTCGCCGGTGCGGCCCAACTCGTGGCCCTGGGCATGCTCAAGGCCGGCGCGGGCCTGGCCGCCATCCTGCTGACCACCCTACTGCTGACCTCCCAGCACCTGCTCTATGGCCTGCACATGCGCCGGGTACTGGCGCCCCAGCCGCTGCCCTGGCGGCTGGGCTTCGGCTTTCTGCTCACCGACGAGTTCTTCGCCCTGAACCATGCCGAACAACCGGCGGGCTTCGACCGCTGGCGCGCCCTGGGCATGGGGTTGAGCTTCTACCTGCTGTGGAATCTCTTCACCCTGGCCGGCCTGCTGCTGGGGCGGGTGCTGCCCAATCTGGGCGCCCTGGGCCTGGACTTCTCCATCGCCGCCACCTTCATCGCCCTGGTGGTGCCGCTGGTGCGGGATCTGGCCACGGTCGCCTGCGTGCTCACCGCGCTGCTGGTTTCGGTCTGGCTGCATCACCTGCAATGGCAGGGCGCCCTGGTGCTGGGCGGGCTGGCCGGCATGTGCGTGGGCTTCGGGGTGCGTCGCCTGCGGGAGCGACAGTCATGATTCTCGCCACCCTGCTCGGCATGGCCGCCCTGGTGTTCTTCAATCGCTATCTCTTTCTCGAACCGCGCCTGCCGCTGCGCCTGGGACGCAATCTGCGCACCTTTCTCGAATTCGCCGTCCCGGGAATGCTCACCGCCATCTGCGGCCCTATCCTGTTCGCTGGAGAGAAATCCCTGGCGGCCACCTTGATTGATCCCTATCTGCTGGCAGGTCTGGCCGCGGTAGGACTGATGCTGTGGACGCCGCGGGTGCTGACCACGGTGGTGCTCAGCATGGGGGTGTTCTATGTGCTGCGCTGGCTGCTCTAGGCACGGCCGAGTTTTGCTAAGGTGAGACCAAGCCTGCTGTTCGGTCGGACCACGAGAGCGTCATGAAGGAACCACAGGAAAGCGCCCGTCTCTGGTCGGCCCGCGGCCTGGGCGGCGTCGAGTTGCTGCACGCCAGGTATCGCCGGCAGCGTTTCGCTCCCCACGTGCACGAAGGCTATGTGTTCACCGTGATCGAGCGCGGCGCCCAGCGCTTTCGGCATCGGGGCGCCGAGCACCTGGCGGCGGCGGGCAGCATGGTGCTTATTAACCCGGACGAACTGCACACCGGCGCCACGGCGGTCGAGGAAGGCTGGCAGTACCGCGGCTTCTATCCGACGCTGGCGCAACTGGCACCGGTCTTCACCGAACTGGGACGCCCGCTCGACGCTGTCCCGGCCTTCACCACCAGCGTGTTGCAGGATGCCCAGGTGAGCGCGGCCTTCAGCCAGCTGCATCGGCTGGCCGACCAGGGTGCCGAGGCCCTGGAGCAGCAGACCGCCTGGCGCGAAGCCCTGTTGTTGCTGTTCGGGCGTCATGCCCGCCTGGGCGCCCTCACCGAGCCGGGCCGTGAACCCCTGGCGGTACGACGCGCCCGGGAGCTGCTCGGCCAGCGCCTGCAACAACCACCGAGTCTCGAAGAACTGGCCCAGGCCGTGGGGCTGTCACCCTTTCACTTCCTGCGGGTATTCCGCCGCGCGACTGGTCTGCCGCCCCACGCCTGGCTCAAGCAACAACGCCTGACCCGCGCCCAGGGGCTGCTGCGCGCCGGCTGGGCGCCCCTGGACGTGGCCCTGCAGCTGGGCTTCGCCGACCAGAGCCACCTCACTCGCCAGTTCAAGCAGGCCTATGGCGTAGCCCCAGGCGCCTATCGCCGCGCCTGGCACACCTAGCCACCTCGACGAACGGTCTTCCCGTGCAGAACCCTGTGCCAGAGCCTGGCAAGCGGCAACGCTATCAGGGCCACACCAACCGGGAAGAACTTTTCAACGCTTGACCGGGCCTAGTCAGGATGAGCGCCGGACCCTTTGGCCGCGCTTCCCTGCCCTTCCATTAGAGGTCCTTTGCATGAATCTTGAAGAACGCATCCGCCAGCGCGCCTATGAAATCTGGGAGCGCGAAGGCCGTCCCCATGGCCAGGATTTCGAACACTGGTTTCAGGCCAACCGCGAACTGGAAGATCAGCCCGACGACAACCTGACCCAGGTCGGCGGCATCCAGAGCAGCGTCGCGCCACCAGCGCCCAAGCCCCGCAGTCGGTCGCGCAAGAAGACCGCTGAGGACAGCACCAAGGCCTAACGCCAGTCGTCCAGCAGCCAGACCTCGGGATGGTCGTAATGGGCTTCGCCCCGGTGCAGGGTGATGCCGAGGATCTCGCTGCGAAAGCCCTGGGCCAGCAGCCACTGGTAGGCACCCCGGCGCGCGGTGTTGACGCCAGCCAACAGCCGCTGCTGGCCATGGTCCCGAGCGAGGCCGTCGCAGGCGGCGATCAATCGTGCGAAGCGCGCCTCCGCCCCCACTCCCGGCAGGACAGCAGCGCACTTCACATAGCAGACGCCGCTCCCCGCCTCACTGCGTGGACCGAAATGGCAGACGGCGAAGCTTTCCATCCGTCCCGCCTTGTCTTCCAGCACCAGACTCTCGCCCAGCCCCTGCTCGCGCACGGCAGCCATTTCGGCAGACACATCCAGACCCGGAGCATTGGCCCGGCCCAGTTCGGCGCAGGCGGCCAGCAGTCGATCGGGCGTGGCCGCCAGGGAAAATCTGAGCGCTGGCGGTGCCGGTTGCGTCTGCACCGGACGCGCCATCATTGCGGTCAGGGTACGCGGCCAGAAGCCGAAGCCTTGGTAGAGCCCCAGGTGGCGCGGACTGTCGGGAAAGGTGAAGAGTCCGGCATGCACCAGTTGCCAGGCATCGAGCTGCTCCACCGCGGCGCCCATCAGCGCCTTGGCCACCTTGGCGTCCCAGTAGTCAGGATGTACCGCCAGCGGCCCGAGGATGCCGTGACGGCCCCAGCGAGTGACGCAGACCGCGCCGACCAGTCGCCCGGCATCCAACGCCTTGAACCAGGCGGTATGGGGCGCGGCGAAACGACTGCGCACATAGTCGCGATCGTTCCAGAATTCTCCGGGTTCGGCGGCGCCCATCCAGGTGGCGAAGGCCAGGCGGACCACTTCGGTGGCGGCGGGCAGGCCGGTTTCGGTGAGAGGTTCGATATGGATGGCGGGGGTGGACATGGGCGGCTCCTGGGCTATACGCCTTGGACCCGCCCGGCCGATGCTTTGCGCCCGGGCGGCAACTGCCGGTTACAGCAGCAGCACCGCCGCCCAGCCAAACAGCATCATTGGCAGGCTGAAGTGCAGGAAGGACGGCACCACGGTGTCCCAGATATGGCTGTGCTGGCCGTCCACGTTGAGACCGGAGGTCGGCCCCAGGGTCGAATCCGACGCCGGCGAGCCCGAATCGCCCAGGGCGCCGGCGGTACCGATCAGGCAGACGATGGCCAGCGGCGAAAAGCCCAGGTGCAGGCACAGCGGACCGAGGATGGCGGCCAGGATGGGCACGCTGGAAAAGGACGAGCCGATGCCCAGGGTCACCACCATGCCCAGCAGCAGGAGCAGCAGCGCGCCCAGGGCGCGGTTGTCGCCGATCAGGGCGGCGGCGGTGGCGGCCAGGTCGTTGATCTGGCCGGTGGCGGTCAGCACCTCGGCGAAGCCACCGGCGGTCAGCATGATGAAACCGATGACCGCCATCATCTTCACGCCCTCGCTGAACAGATCGTCCGCCTCCCGCCAGCGCACCACCCCGGTGGCGGTAAAGACCACGAAGCCGACCAGGGCGCCGAGGATCATGGAATCCAGCCAGAGCTGCACGCCGAAGGCCGCGACCACGGCGATCAGGGCCACCGCCAGGGTCCGGCCGTTGTAGGGGCGGTCGGCCCGCTCGATACGCGCCACCCGGGCCAGATCGTAGCGACGTGGCCGGCGGTAGCTGACGCACACCGCCAGCAGCAAGCCGACCACCATGCCTAGCGCCGGCAAGAGCATGGCGCGGCTGGGGTCGACGCCGCTGACGTCCACCCCGGCGCGGGCCACGCTGGCCAGCAGGATGTCGTGCAGGTAGAGACTGCCAAAGCCCACCGGCAGGAACATGTAGGGGGCGATCAGGCCAAAGGTCATGACGCAGGACAGCCGCCGGCGATCCAGCTCCAGGCGCGTCAGCACATAGAGCAGCGGCGGCACTAGCAGCGGGATGAAGGCGATGTGAATGGGCAGGATGTTCTGCGAGGCAATGGACACCGCCAGCAGCAGACCAAGCAGCGCCCAGCGCAGCGAACGCCCGCCCTGGGCGGCCTGACGCTCCATCAGCGCCAGCGCCCGATCGGCGAGCATGTGCGCCAGCCCCGACTGGCTGATGGCCACGGCGAAGGCGCCCAGTAGCGCATAGGAGAGCGCCACCTTGGCGCCGTTGCCCAGGCCGGCATTGAAGGCCAGCAGGGTGCCTTCCAAACCCAGACCACCCACCAGGCCACCGGTCACCGCACCGGCGATCATCGCCACCACCACGTGCACCCGGGCCAGGCTCAAGACCAGCATGAGCCCTACCGCCACCACCACCGCGTTCATCGCCATCTCCGCACCACGAAAGGGCGCGCACTCTGCCGCAGCGCGGCGCGGGCGTCAAAGGCCAGGGATGGATGGCGCGGCGCCTGGCTTACCCCTGGGCATGGAGGCGGCAGCTGCCTGTACCTGCGTCAGCGACCAAGACCGACCAGGCGCCGGAGCAGTCTCATAGGATGAAAGGGGCATCGCGCAATCGCTCTGGACTGAACCTTTCAGCGCGCAGGGACGTCTGAGTCGCACGCTTTCACGGTCACAACAAGGACGAGCTGCCCATGCAAAACGCCATTGATATGCTGATTACCGCGTTCAGCCCGCATTCCTGCCTGGCCGTCCCGCGCCGCGCCGACCGCACCCTGCTGTTCACCGTCACCGACACGGCCCGCGCGGTCACGGTCACCAAGGCCATTCCCCTGTGCAACCTGGAATGCAACACCACCCTGGCCACCGTGATCAAGGACCTGCAACGCGACCTCGATCGTGCGATCGGCACCCTGAGCCCGGAAAGCCTCGCCGACCTGCGCCAACGCGGCCCACGGGTTCAGCGGTTCGACAGCTGAGCGGAGGTCGCAGGTGGGATTAAGCACCTGTCGAGCCACCCTCACCCCAGCCCTCTCCCGGAGGGAGAGGGGGCAACACAGCGCGAGGCAGACAGAGGAGTGATCGCGGGATGCCTCCCCTGTAGGAGCGGCCCATGGCCGCGATCCATGAGGCGTCCGCCCTCACCCCGGCCCTCTCCCTGAGGGAGAGGGGCAACACAGCGCAAGGCAGACAGAGGAGTGATCGCGGGATGCATTCCCTGTAGGAGCGGCCCGTGGCCGCGATCCACGCGGCGTCCGCCCTCACCCCAGCCCTCTCCCGGAGGGAGAGAGGGCAACACAGCGCGAGGCAGACAGAGGAGTGATCGCGGGATGCCTCCCCTGTAGGAGCGGCCCATGGCCGCGAGCCACGAGGCGTCCGCCCTCACCTCGGCCCTCTCCCAAGGGAAGAGGGGGTCATTCGGAGCAATAGCTAGCCTGCCGTAGGGTGGATGAAGGCGCAGCCTCATCCACCGCTGGCCATCCCGCTCAGCGCCGGCTGGTGCGGGTGCTGACGTCGACCCAGACGGCCAGGACCAGAATGCTGCCCTTGACGATCATCTGCCAGTAGCTGTCCACGTCGAGCATGGACATGCCGTTGTCCAGGCTGGCGATCACCAGGGCACCGAGCAGGGCGCCATAGACGGTGCCGGAGCCGCCGCGCATGGAGGTGCCGCCGATGAAGCAGGCGGCGATGGCGTCCAGTTCGCCCATGGTGCCGGCCGAGGGCGAGCCGGCGGCCAGGCGGGCGGTGTTGACCAGGCCGGCCAGGGCGCACATCACGCCCATCAGGCCAAAAATGCCGAGCTTGATCGCCTGGACGTTGATGCCCGACAGCCGCGTGGCTTCCAGGTTGCTGCCCACCGCATAGATGCGCCGGCCGAATACCGTCTGGCTGGTGATGTAGCTGAACACCCCGAGCAGCACCAGCAGGATCAGCACCGGCACCGGGATGCCGTCGTAGCGGTTGAGGGTCTGGATGAAGGCCACCAGCACCACGCCGATCACCACTACCCGCAGCACGTCGCGCCACAGCGGCGCCAGGGCGAGGCCGAGGGTCTTGCGCTTGCTGCGCTGGCGCCAGGTAAGCACCACGGCCACCGCGAACAACAGCACGCCCAGGACACTGCCCACCACCGGCGGCAGATAGCCCTGGCCGAGGTAGACCAGCTCCGGTGACACCGGGGCGACGGTGACGCCGCCGGTGAGCCCCAGCAGCACCCCGCGAAAGGCCAGCATGCCGCCGAGGCCGACGATGAAGGACGGTATCCCGCGATAGGCACTGAGGTAGCCGTTGATCAGGCCGATCAGCAGACCGCCGGCGGCCACCGCCAGCAGGGTGATCGGCAGGGGCACGTGGTAGGTGACGTCGAGTATCGCCGCCACCCCGCCGAGCAGGCCGAGTTGCGAGCCCACCGACAGGTCGATCTCGCCGGCGATGATCACCAGCACCATGCCGCAGGCGAGGATGCCGGTGATGGACATCTGCCGCAGCAGGTTCGAAAGGTTGCGCGGGGTGACGAAGCCGCCTTCGGTCTGCCAGCTGAAGAACAGCCAGATCAGGGCCACGGCGATTAGCAGGGCGAGCATCTTGTAACGGGTGAACAGCTGTTTCACGGCGTGCATCAGAAGTGCTCCCGGGCTTGGGCGACCGCCCGTTCGGTGGTGCCCAGGGCGGCGGCCAGTACCCGCTCCTGGGTCAGATTCTCATTGGGGAAATCGCCGCGCAGCCGGCCTTCGCCGAGCACCAGCACCCGGTCGGAAACGCCGAGCACCTCGGCCAACTCCGAGGAGACCATGACGATGGCCACGCCCTCGGCGGCCAGCAGGCCGATCAGCCGGTAGATCTCGAACTTGGCGCCGACGTCGACTCCGCGGGTGGGCTCGTCGAGGATCAGCACCTTGGGCCGCGCCAGCAGCATCTTGGCGAGCACCGCCTTCTGCTGATTGCCGCCGGAAAGGCCGGTGATGGGCAGGAAGGGGCTGCTGGTCTTGAGTTGCAGCCGGGCGATCTCGGCGTCGATGCAGGACAGTTCCGCCTCGCTGTCGATACGGCTCAGGTGGGCGAATCTGTCCAGCACCGTGAGGGTGATGTTGGAGCCCACCCCCAGGTCGGGAATGATGCCCTGGCGCTTGCGATCCTCCGGCACCAGGCAGAGTCCGGCGCGGATGGATTTCAGCGGGGTACGGGTGTCGATGCGCTGGCCATTGAGCCAGACCTCGCCCTCGTAGCGGCCGTCGTAGGCACCGAAGATGGCCGAGACCAGTTCGGTGCGCCCGGCCCCCACCAGCCCGGCGATGCCGAGGATCTCGCCGCTGCGCACGGCGAAGGACACGTCGTCGACGCGCTTGCGCTGGGGATTGTCGACGTCCAGGCAGGTGAAGCGGCGCGCCTCGAAGATCACCTCGCCGATTTCATGGGGAATCTGTGGGTAGAGGTTGGTCATGGCGCGGCCGACCATCTGGGTGATGATGCGGTCGATGTCCATCTCGGCCATGGGCGTGGTCGCGATGTGCTTGCCGTCGCGGATCACCGTGATGGTGTCGCAGATGGCCGCCACCTCGTCGAGCTTGTGCGAGATGTAGACGCAGGCCACGCCCTGGGCCTTGAGGTCGCGGATGATGTCCAGCAGCACGGCGATCTCGGAGGTGGTCAGCGCCGAGGTCGGTTCGTCGAGGATCAGCAGCCGGGCGTTCTTGTTCAGCGCCTTAGCGATCTCCACCAGTTGCTGCAGGCCGCCGCCGTACTGGGAGACCGGCAGGGCCACGTTCATGTCCGGCACCTTGAGCCGGCGCATCAGCTCGGCCGAGCGCTGCAGCATGGTGGGATAGTCCAGCCGCCCGCCGAAGCGACGCGGTTCGTGGCCCATGAAGATGTTCTCGGCCACGGATAGATCCGGCACCAGGGTCAGTTCCTGATGGATGATGACGATGCCGGCCGCCTCGGATTCGGCGATGGACTGGGCTTCCAGCGGCCGCCCGTCCCAGCGGATCTCGCCTTCCCAGGTGCCGTGGGGGTAGACCGCCGAGAGCACCTTCATCAGGGTGGACTTGCCGGCGCCATTCTCGCCGCACAGCCCTACGCATTCGCCCGGACGCACCTTGAGGTCGATGCCGTCCAGCGCCCGCACCCCGCCAAAGCTCTTGGCGATGCCGTGCATTTCCAACAGATAGTCGGCCATGGCCGCTCCTTGCCCAGGGGCCGCCCGACGCCAGGCGTCAGGCGACCAGCCGGTGGCCAGTGGTTATTTGCCGTCGATCTGGGCCTGGGTGTAGAAGCCGTCCTTGACCAGCAGGTCGACGTTGTCCTTGGTCAGCTCGGTGGGCGTGAGCAACAGGGTGTCGACCTTCTTGGTGCCGTTGTCGTAGCTGGAGTTGAAGGCCGGCTTCTCGTTGCGCACCAGTTGCACCGACAGCTTGGCCGCCTCGGAGGCGATCAGCTTGAGCGGCTTGTAGACGGTCATGGTCTGGGTCCCGGCGATCACCCGCTTGATGGCGGCGAGGTCGGCGTCCTGGCCGGACACGGCCACCTTGCCGGCCAGCTTCTGCGCGGCCAGGGCCTGGATGGCGCCGCCAGCGGTGGCGTCGTTGGAGGCGACGATGCCGTCGATCTTGTTGTCGTTGGCGGTCAGGGCGTTCTCGACGATGGCCAAGGCTTCGGTCGGGTTCCACTCCTTGACCCACTGCTGGCCGACGACCTTGACGTCGCCCTTGTCGATGGCCGGCTGCAGGACCTTCATCTGGCCCTGGCGGAGGATCTTGGCATTGTTGTCGGTGGGCGCGCCGCCGAGCAGGAAGAAGTTGCCCTTGGGCTGGGCCTTGAGCACGCCATTGGCCTGCATCTCGCCGACCTTCTCGTTATCGAAGGAAATATAGGCGTCGATGTCGGCGTTGAGGATCAGGCGGTCATAGGAGATCACCTTGACCCCGGCCTTCTTGGCCTCGGCCACCACGTTGTTCAGCACCGTGGCGTTGAAGGGCACGATGACGATGGCGTCCACGCCGCGGGAGATCAGGTTCTCGATCTGCGACAGCTGGCGCTGCTCGTTGGCGTCGGCGGATTGCACATAGACCTTGGCCCCGAGTTGCTCGGCGGCAGCGACGAAATAGTCGCGGTCCCGGGCCCAGCGCTCCAGACGCAGGTCGTCGATGGAAAAACCGATCTTGGGATGCTGGGCATCGGCCTGGGCGAAACCGGTGGTGCACAGGGCGAGCAGACCGGCGAGCAGGGTCGTCTTGAAGTTCATGATGGCGTCCTTGGTTATTGTTGTTGTGGAGCAGGCGAACGGGTTCGAGTGTAACGATTCAGCGGTCTTGCACAAGCGGGTCGGGCAGGCATTTCTGCCGACCCGCTCTCGCGGCCGCTAGCGATACAGATAGCGGTTGACGACGCCTTCGAGCATTTCCTGGCGACCGCTCACCGGCTGGGGCGCCAGGCCCTGGCTGAAGGTGTGTTCGGCGAGTTGTTCCAGGCTCAGCTGGCCCCCCAGGATGCGTTGGCCGAGGGACTGCTCCCAGCCGGCATAGCGCTCGGCCTTGAACTTGCCCAGGGGGTCGTCCTGCAGCAGTGCTGCGGCGCGTTCCAGGGACAGGGCCAGAGTGTCCATGGCCGCTACGTGGCCGTGGAACAGGTCCACCTCGTCCAGGCTCTGGCGGCGCACCTTGGCGTCGAAGTTGAAACCGCCGCGGGTGAAGCCGCCGCCCTTGAGGATCTCGTAGATCGCCAGGGTCATCTCCTCGACGCTGTTGGGGAACTGGTCGGTGTCCCAGCCGTTCTGCGGATCGCCGCGATTGGCATCGATGCTGCCGAAGACGCCCAGGGCCACGGCGCTGGCGATCTCGTGCTGGAAGCTATGGCCGGCCAGGGTGGCGTGGTTGGCCTCGATGTTGACCTTGATCTCCTTCTCCAGCCCGAACTGCTGCAGGAAGCCGAAGACGGTGGCCACATCGTAGTCGTACTGGTGCTTGGTGGGCTCCTGGGGCTTGGGCTCGATCAGCAGATCACCCTTGAAGCCGATGCGGTGCTTGTGTTCCACCACCATCTGCATGAAGCGGCCGAGTTGCTCGCGCTCGCGCGCAAGGTCGGTGTTGAGCAGGGTCTCGTAGCCTTCGCGACCGCCCCACAGCACATAGTTCTCGCCGCCCAGGCGGTGGGTGGCGTTCATCGCGGTGCAGACCTGGGTGGCCGCGCAGGCGAAGACTTCTGGATCGGGGTTGCTGGCAGCGCCGGCGGCGTAGCGCGGATGGCTGAAGCAGTTGGCGGTGCCCCACAGCAGCTTGAGGCCGGACTCGCTCTGGTGACGTTCCAGCTCGTCCACCAGGCGGGCGAAGTTCTCGCGGTACTCGGTGAAGTTGGCGCCTTCGGGGGCGACGTCGGTGTCGTGGAAGCAGTAGTAGTCCACGCCCAGCTTGCTGAAGAATTCGAAGGCCGCGGCGGCCTTGGCGCGCGCCTGTTCCAGGGGCGAACCCGCCGCCTGCCAGGGCCGCTGGAAGGTGCCCTGACCAAAGACATCGCTACCCGGCCAGACGAAGGTGTGCCAGTAGCAGACCGCCATCCGCAGGTGCTCGCGCATGGGCTTGCCCATGACCAGGCGGTCGGCCTCGTAGTGACGGAAGGCAAGCGGGGAATCGCTGTCGGGCCCGGCGTAGCGGACCTTCTCGACATTGGGGAAATAAGCCATGGCGTTGTCCTTGTTCTTATCTAGCGCACCCGATACGGCGTACCGGTTTGCGTCGATGGTAGCGCCGCCACCTGGGCTGCCTATTGTGAAAATCACCAGGGCCAGGTGCGATTTTGCTGCTTGAGGGGCGGGCTCGCCGGTCGTAGTCTGGAGCCCCACCCGCGCTTCCTGCCGGAAATCCGCCATGCCCAGCCAGCCGCCCGTGCACCGTGTCGCCCTGCTGTTCAACGGCAGCAAGATCTACGATCGCGGCATCCTGGCCGGCATCGGCAACTACCTGAGCGGCACCCGCGCGCGCTGGGATCTGTTCCTGGAGGAGGATTTCCTCTGCCGGCTCAAGGGCATCGAGCGTTGGCAGGGGGACGGCATCATCGCCGACTTCGACGACCCGGCGGTGAGCGCCGCCCTGGTGAACAGCGAGTTGCCGGTGGTGGCCGTGGGCGGCTCCTATGCCGCGCCAGGCGACTACCCGCCCGGCATTCCCTATGTCGCCACCGACAACGCCGCCCTGGTGCGGCTGGCCTACGATCACCTGATCGAAGCCGGGCTGACCCGCTTCGCCTGCTTCAGCCTGCCGGCCGCCGACACCAATCGCTGGGCCGGCGAACGCGAGGCGGCCTTTGCCGCCCTGCTCCGCCGCGATGGCCTGCCGGTGGAAATCTATCGCGGCCTGGAAACCAGTGCCCCGCTGTGGGACACGGCCGTGGAACAATTGATCGCCTGGCTGCAGGCGCTGCCCAAGCCGGTGGGCATCCTGGCCGTCACCGATGCCCGGGCCCGGCAGCTCCTGCAGGCCTGCCTCACGGCAAACATCCCGGTACCGGAACAGGTGGCGCTGGTGGGTATCGACAATGACCCCCTGGCCCGGACCCTGACCCGGGTGCCCCTGACTTCGGTGATCCAGGGCACCGAGGCCATCGGCCGCGAGGCCGCGCGACTGCTGCATCAGCGGCTGCACGGCGTCGAACTCGGCGCACCACGGGTGCTGATCCCGCCCGAAGGAATCAACATCCAGGCCTCCAGTCGTCATCAGGCGGTGCGCCATCCCCAGGTGATGCGCGCCCTGCACTTCATTCGCCAATACGCCTGCCAGGGCATCAAGACCGCCCAGGTGGCCAGCTACGTGGGCATCTCCCGGTCAGCGCTGGAGATGTCCTTTCGCCGCGAGCTGGGCCGCAGCGTCCATGACGAAATTCTCGGCTTCAAGCTGGCCGCGGCCGCGGTCGCCCTGCAGGAAGGGGCGCCGAGCCTGGCCGAGGTCGCCCGGCGCTGCGGCTTCACCTCGGCGCAGTACCTGCACTCGGTGTTTCGCCGCGAATTCGGCTGTACGCCGCGACAGTATCAGCAGCGCCCCGTGGCGCTGAAAGATGCCCATGAAAAAGCCCGTCCGGAGACGGGCTTTCAGGAAGCGACCGTGGCTTATTTGCCGACGGTCTGACCCAGGAACCAGGCACGCTCTTCGGCCTGATCGATCCACTCTTCCAGCAGGCTGGTGGTGGAGACGTCGTTGGCGTCGTCGGTCAGGGTGTGGGTGGTGCGCATGTAGGCAGCCAGCGACTGGTTGTCATCATGCAGCTCGGTCAGCATCTGATCGGCCGACAGGTCGGTGGCGTCGCTACTGGCCAGGCGCTTGAGCTGCACCATCTGCTCCAGGGAGCGCACGGTGGGCTGACCGATCTTGCGCGCACGCTCGGCGATCAGGTCGGTGATGCCATACAGCTGGGTGGCCTGCTCTTCCAGCAGCAGATGGTAGTCGCGGAAGTGCGAGCCCTTCATGTGCCAGTGGTAGTTCTTGGTTTTGATGTACAGCGCGAAGACATCGGACAGCAGCACGGCCAGGGCTTCACCTACGGCCTGCTGGTTCTGCAGGGTGGCGTCTTCGCCCTGATGAGCCTTCTGCTTGACGTTAGAAACGGTCTTGAGTTCTTGCTTGGCATTGGCAACGGCCATGAGAGATCTCCTGTCAGGACGTGAAAGAAAAAAGGGGGTTCGCAGTAGTGGCGCGAACATCAACGTCTGTGGAAATCGACCCCGGCAAAGGAAAAATCGTTCATCGAATTCCTGTATCGCCATCATGGGCAAGACGAATGGTCGCCACCGTTGCGACTGCGTTTCATTGTCCGCCCTAGAGGCCATGCCGGGGCTTGCCGCTACGCTTGTAGCTAGCCCTGTAGGTAAAGCCGTTTGTCCGTTGTGCCATTAAACGACCACCTGGCGCGAACTGCGCGTCCTTCCGCCCGGTCACCTTAAAGGTAAGGCACACGAACGGTCGCCGAGAGTTCTCTGCCGGCCACTACAAGGTTCTGCAACAGGTACTCAAGTATGACGAATCCCCTTGATACGCCGAACGGATCCCGTTCCCAGGCCACGGAAGGCTCTTCGGCCGAAGCCCATCTGCACGACCTGAAAGATGTCGCTCGGGACACGGTGCAGGACGCCAAGCAAGAAGGCGCCGCGCACTATGAACACTACCGCGATACCGCAGCCGATCAGCTTGGTGCGATCGCCCAGAGCGCTCAGGCCGCCGCCGAGGAACTCGAAGACAAGGACACCCTGGGCCTGGCGCACTATGTCAGTGACATGGCGCAGAGCCTGACTGGACTGGCGGAAGACCTCCGGGGCAAGAGCGCCGAGCAGTTGCTGCATCAGGCCGGCACCCTGGCCCGGGACAACCCGGCCCTGTTTCTCACCAGCAGCATCGCCATCGGCTTTGGCCTGTCGCGCTTTCTCAAGGCCTCCAGCCAGCCGGACACTGACAGTACTCACCGCACCAGCGGCCCGGACGAGGTGCCTTCGCTGACCACGCCGTCAGTGGCAGCGGAAAACGAACTGGTGGAGCCGGCAGCCGGTGCCGATGTCATCCACACCAGCAATATTCCCAAGGGTCCTGACGTCCATACGCCAACCACGACGCGCGGCGGCGACCCCATTGGCGGCGCGGCGATCAACCCGGCCCGTAGCGACAGCAGCCTGACCACCGGTACCGCATCCAGCCAACTGGATCGCCCCACTCTGAGCGGAGACAAGCAGCCATGATCAACGAGAATCCCACTCCGCGGCCCACCGAGGGCGATACCTCGGTCGTCGGCCTGGTCAAGCAACTGGTCCAAGAGGTCCCGGCGCTGTTCACCAAGGAACTGGCGCTGGCCAAGGCCGAACTGGGCGAATCCCTGCGCACCACCAAGGCCGGCGTCGCCGGCGTGGCGGCCGGAGCCATCGTGTTGCTGGCCGGCTTCATCGTCCTGCTCATGGGCGTCGTCTACTTCCTCTCCCAGTACCTGACGCCCTGGGCTGCCGCCCTGCTGGTGGGCGCCGTGGTCATGGTGATCGGCTTCATCATGCTGCAGTCGGGCAAGAAGCAGTTCGAGCCGGCCCACTTCACCCCTGATCGCACCGTCAACAGCCTGCAGAAGGACAAGGACGCCGTACGGAGAGCCGCGCAATGAGCATCGCCAATCAAGTCGACCACGAGTCCCAAAAGAATCCCGAAGAACTTGAACGGGAAATCGATCAGAAGCGCGGGCATATCGAAGACCTGGTAGGGGCGCTGGAAAGCCGTCTCTCACCCGGTCAGCTGTTCGATCAGGCGTTGTCCTACACCAAGGGCCACAGCGGCGAATTCGCTCATAACCTGGGCAATACCCTGAAGGCCAATCCCGTACCGGCGGTGCTCACCTCGGTAGGCCTCCTGTGGCTGGCGCTCGGGCAGAACCGCAGTCCGGCCCCTGCCAGTGCAGGCAGTCCGCTCAAGGACAAGCTGGCCGGTGTCAGTGAAAGCCTGGGCCGGGCCATGGGGTCGGTCACCGAGGGCGCCGGGCATACCCGCGATTCACTGAATCGGGGCAGTCATGATGCACGCGACAAGGTCGCTGGTCTGAGTGATCAGGTGTCGGCTAAGGCTTCCGAAACCGGCGAGCGACTGGCCGATACGGCGGCGCAGACCAAGGATGCCCTTGGCGCCCAGGCGCAACAGCTCAAGGGCACCTTCGATACCCTGCTGCGTGAACAGCCCCTGGTGGTAGGGGCCCTGGGCATCGCGCTCGGTGCTCTACTAGGTGCCTCGCTGCCGCGGACCGAGACTGAAAACCGCGCCCTGGGCAAACACAGTGACAAGCTCACGTCGAAGGCGAAGAAGGTGGCCAGCAGTGGCTACGAGCAGGTCAAGGCCACCGGCCGGGAAGTGGCCGACGGGGCTCGTCAGGGTAATCATGACGATGGCGACCAGGCTAAACCCAGGAACCTGGGCAACGATCCCGATGCCGGAGTCGAATCCATGGCCGGCTCACCGGCGGCAGGCACCGGCAGCACCCTGGGCGCTACCCAGGCCACGGCGGGCATGAACGTCGGGCGGACGGCAGCCACAGGCAATACACCGGGTGCGGTGGGCGACGAAAGCGGCATGGCCACCCCGCGTAGCCTCTAACAAGACGACACCGTCGGGGTCAGGGAACGACCCCAGCACCAAAAGCAAAGGCGCACCGGTCTGGATCGGTGCGCCTTTTTTGTGTCGATCATCGCGGTCTTAGTAGCCCGGATCTGGATTTTCCTTGGACTGCTCGGGCCGCTGGTGATTTTCCGGACGCTGTTCTTCGCCGCCCTGATTGAGTTCCTTGTGGGTCTCGCCGACCTTGCCAGCGTTTTCCGGCTTGTGGTCGAGATCGTCGCGCTTGGCCATGATGCTCACCTCTTGTGGCTGAATCCTTTAGGCAACGGGGCGGGGCCAGGGTGCCCTACCGCAGGTCAACGCAAGGGCGGCGCCATGAATTCCGGCCCCACGGGGTCCTTGACGTGCTCGGCGAGGATGGCGTCGATGGAGGCCAGGTCCTCGGTGGACAGCTGCCAGCCGAAGGCCTCGTCCAACCCCTGCAACTGCTCGGGTTTGCGGGCGCCCCAGAGCGCGATGGTCGGTCCCTGATCGAGGATCCAGCGCACCGCCAGGGCCAGCACCGATTTGCCATGGCGCTCGCGGGCAAAGGCGGTCAGGGCCTCCACGGCTCCCAGGTACTGGGCGAAGCGCGGCGGCTGGAACTTGGGATCGCCCTGGCGCAGGTCGTCGCCGTCGAAGCGGGTCTCCGCGTTCATGCGCCCGGACAGCAGCCCGCGGCACAGGGCGCCATAGGCCAGCACCACCAGGCCGTGACGCTGGGCATAGGGCAGGACATCGGCCTCGATGGCACGCTCGAACAGGTTATAGGGCGGCTGCACCGTGGAAAGGTTGGCGAACTGGCGGAAGGCCTCCAGCTGCTCGGGCGAATAGTTGCTCACGCCGATGGCGAGGATCTTGCCCTCCTGCCGCAACCGCTCCAGTTCGCGAGCGGTTTCTTCATGGGGCACCTGGGGATCGGGCCAGTGCACCTGGTAGAGGTCGATGCGATCGGTCCGCAGGCGGCGCAGTGAATCCTCCACCTCCTGGCGGATGCGTGCCGCGCTGGCATTACGCCGCACCTGTTCGTCCGGCCATTCCAGGGCGACCTTGGTGGCGATCACCGCCTGGTCACGGATGCCTTCTAGGGCCTTGCCGACGATTTCCTCGGAACGACCGAAGCCGTACACCGGAGCCGTGTCGATAAGGTTGATGCCGCCATGCACGGCGCCACGAATAGTCTCGATGGAACGGGCCTCGTCAGTGCCGCCCCACATCCAGCCACCGATGGCCCAGGTGCCAAGGCCGATGCGGGAAACGGGGGTGTCGATACCCGGGATGCGCAGGGTTTCACTCATAGAGATCTCCAGGCGAAGACGCCAGTCGGAAGGATTAACCTTGTGAGGCTAATTCAAAAGGCGTTGAATGGGGCTCAACGAACTCTTGACCCTTATCGCGCGAGTCCCGCTCATGCCGACCCTCAATCGCGGCGAACTGGCCGATCTCAACGTCTTCGTCGCCCTGGTCCGCCGCCGCAGCTTCCGCCAGGCCGCCATCGAACTGGGGGTGACCACCTCGGCGCTGAGTCATGCGCTACGTCAGCTGGAGACCCGCCTGGGGGTCAAGCTGCTCAACCGCACCAGTCGCTCGGTAGTGCCCACCCTGGCGGGCGCTGCGCTGGCGGAAAAGCTCGAGCAGGGTTTCGCCCTCATCGGCGATGCCCTGGGCGAGCTGGACCAGCACCGCGACGCCCCGGTGGGCCGGCTGCGGCTGAGCGTTCCGCGGGATGCGGCGCGTCTGCTGGTGACCCCTACCCTGCCCCGGCTGCTGGCGGCCTATCCGCAACTGCAACTGGACATCAGCGTCGAAGATCGCCCGGTGGACATCGTCGCCGATGGCCTCGACGCCGGCATCCGCTATGGCGACACCGTGCCCCAGGACATGGTCGCCCTGCCGCTCACCGACGAACTGCGCTGGATCGTGGTGGGCGCGCCCTCTTATCTGGCCAGCCACGGTCGGCCCGGACAGCCGGAGGATCTCGCCGAGCATCGCTGCGTACGCCTGCGACTGGGCAATGGCACCCTCTATCGCTGGGAGCTGGGCAGCGGCGTCACGACCCGGACCCTGGACGTGCCAGGGCCTCTCACGGTCAACGAGACCGAGACCTCGATCCAGGCCGCCCTCGACGGCCTGGCGCTGGCCTACTGCCTGGAATGGCGAGTGGCCGGGGAACTGCGCGACGGGCGCCTGGAGCAGGTGCTGCCAGACTGGGCTTCCCCCGGCGCGCCGCTGTGCATCTACTACCCGAGTCGACGCCAGCCCCCGCCAGGCTTGCGCCAGCTGATCGAGGCCCTGCGCCAGACCTGGACCGAGCGCCATCCTTGAACGGGCGAACCAACCGGCGCGCCCAGGGGTCCCCTGACGACGCCCGTTGATTCCACGACCAAGGAGCCCGTCGTGTCCGACGCCACCGCCGCCCCGCTCGATCAGCTCCAGCCAGTGACCCGCGAACTCAGCCCCCGGGCGCTGCTTACCGGTGCGCTGCTGGGCATTCTGCTGACGCCTGCCAACGTCTATGCCGGGCTCAAGATCGGCTGGTCGTTCAACATGTCGATCATCGCCCTGCTGGTGAGCTATGGCCTCTGGCATCGTCTCGGGCGACGGCTGCAGCAACCGGGCTGGACGCTGCACGAGAGCAACATCAACCAGACCGTGGCCTCGGCGGCCGCCAGCATCGTCTCGGGCGGGCTGGTGGCGCCCATCCCCGCCTATACCCTGCTGACCGGCCAGCAATTGCCGACCCTGCCGCTGATGGGCTGGGTGTTCGCGGTGAGTTTTCTCGGCATCTGGGTGGCCTGGTATCTGCGTCCCCTGCTGCTGGCCGATGCCAGTTTGAAATTTCCCGAGGGCCTGGCCACCCTGGAAGCGCTGCGCCAGGTCTATGCCAGCGGCGCCGAGGCCCTGGCCCGGCTACGGGTACTGCTGGGCGCGCTGGCACTGTCGGCAGCCGTCAAGCTGGTGGATACCTTCGCCTGGGCACTGCCGCGGGCAGCGCCCTCGCCCGCGCTGGAGCGACTGACCTTCAGCTTCGATCCCTCCCTGCTGCTGCTCGGCTTCGGCGGCATCATCGGTCTGCGCGTCGGGCTGTCGCTATTGCTCGGTACGCTGCTGGCCTGGGCGGGCGTGGCGCCCTGGCTGCTGGCCAGCGGCGTTGCCGACCTGCCGGCGGACGCCAGCGGTCCGCAATATGGATTCCTGGTGCAATGGCTGCTCTGGCCGGGGGTGAGTCTGATGGTCAGCGCCACCCTGGCCTCGCTGGCGGTACGCCTGATCACGCTGCCTCGCGGTGAGCGGCAGCGCCGGGGTTGGCGCCGGCCACGGGCCTGGCCGCTGGCGCTGCTGGTGGTCGCCGCGCTGTTGGTGGTGACGCTTCAGGTCCGCTTGTTCGGCATCGATCCCTGGCTCGCCCTGATCGCCCTGCCACTGGCGCTCTTTCTCGCCGCCATGGCCGCGCGGGTGGTAGGTGCCACTGGCATCCCGCCCATCGGTGCCATTGGCCAGCTGTCGCAGCTGACCTTCGGCCTGGCCGCCCCTGGCCAGGTCAACATCAACCTGATGGGCGCCAACACCGCCGGTGGCGCGGCCGGCCAGAGCACCGACCTGATGAACGACTTCAAGGTCGGCAAGGCCATCGGCGCCACCCCGGCCAAGCAGGTGGTCGCCCAGTGCCTGGGCATCGCCCTGGGCGCGGTGACCGGGGTGCTCACCTACCAGGTGCTGATTCCCGATCCCCAGGCACTGCTGCTCAGTGCCGCCTGGCCAGCGCCAGCGGTGGCCCAGTGGAAGGCAGTGGCGGAAACCCTGACCCAGGGCCTGGGTGCACTGGATGGCGCCATGCGGCTGGGCATCGTCCTCGGCGCCCTGGCCGGCTTGCTGCTGGGCCTGGCCGAAGCCCTGCTGCCAGCGCGGCGCGCCCATTGGCTGCCCAGCTCTGCGGCCCTGGGCCTGGCCTTCATCCTGCCGGCCTCGGTGTCGCTGATGATGACCCTGGGCGCCCTGCTCACTGCATTGGTGCGTTGGCGAGCACCAGGCGTGGCCGAGCGCTTCGCCCTGGCGGCCGCCGCGGGTCTCATCGCGGGAGAAAGCCTGGCCGGCGTGGGCGCGGCGTTCTGGCAGATGTTCTTCAGCTGAGCTGCGACATCTTGTCAACTGGACAATAATTTCCAGACGTAATGTCTCGAATCTTTCAGCAACCTTTCAAAGTCAGCAATTTCGGGGGTTCCGGTCCGATTCAGCTTGCCAGCGCAGTTTTGCAACACATATGGTTACAAATAGCGCGACCCACCCACAGAGGCCTGGGCGCCCTTTGCGCGAGCTGTCTCCATAACAAACCCAATCGAGCTAGCAGTCATGGCCACCACCTCGAAAGCCAAATCCGTGTTCCGCGTCGTCAGCGGAAACTTCCTCGAAATGTACGATTTCATGGTCTATGGCTTCTATGCCACGGCCATCGCCAAGACCTTCTTTCCCGGCGACAACGAACTCGCCTCCCTGATGCTGTCGCTGGCCACCTTTGGCGCCGGCTTCCTGATGCGGCCGCTGGGCGCCATCTTCCTTGGTGCCTATATCGACCGGCACGGTCGCCGTCACGGCCTGATCGTGACCCTGATGCTGATGGCCCTGGGCACCCTGCTGATCGCCGTGGTGCCGGGCTATGCCACCCTGGGCGTTGCCGCGCCGCTGCTGGTGCTGCTGGGCCGCCTGTTGCAGGGCTTCTCCGCTGGCGTGGAGCTGGGTGGCGTGTCCGTCTACCTGTCGGAAATCGCCACCCCCGGGCGCAAGGGCTTCTTCGTCTCCTGGCAGTCCGCCAGCCAGCAGGTCGCGGTGGTCTTCGCCGGCGTGCTGGGCGCGCTGCTCAACCACTGGCTGTCGCCCGCCGAGATGGGTGAATGGGGCTGGCGCATTCCCTTCCTGATCGGCTGCCTGATCGTGCCCTTCCTGTTCATGATCCGTCGCTCCCTGGAAGAGAGCCCGGAATTCGAGGCGCGCAAGCATCGCCCGACCTTCCGCGAGACCATGACCTCCATCCGCCAGAACTTCGGCGTGGTGCTGGCCGGCGTGGCCATGGTCTCCATGACCACCGCCTCCTTCTACCTGATCACCGCCTACACCCCGACCTTCGGCAAGCATGAGCTGAACCTGACCGCCCTGGACAGCCTGATCGTGACCGCCTGCGTGGGCGTGTCCAACTTCATCTGGCTGCCGGTGATGGGCGCCCTGAGCGATCGCGTCGGCCGTCGTCCGCTGCTGATCTTCGCCACGGTCCTGGCCATCCTCACCGCCTACCCGGCGATGATCTGGCTGACCCACGCCCCGGGCTTCTCGCGCCTGCTGATGGTCGAGCTGTGGCTGTCCTTCCTCTATGGCACCTATAACGGTGGCATGGTGGTCGCCCTGACCGAGGTGATGCCCGCCCATGTGCGCACCACCGGCTTCTCCCTGGCCTACAGCCTGGCCACCGCGACCTTCGGCGGCTTCACCCCGATGGTCTGCACCTGGCTGATCCAGGAGACCGGCAACAAGGCCGCCCCCGGCATGTGGCTGACCCTGGCCGCCGTCCTCGGCCTGGTCGCGACCCTGACACTGTTCAAGGGCAACACCGAGCCGCGCTTCAAGACCGTGACCGCCTGACAGCCCTGTCGCAGAGCGGCAGGTCCTGCCGCTCTCGCATTCGCACGGGTCGTCTCTCACACGGATCTGTAACAGCCTTTTGCTAGGGTTGCAGCCAGGCGACCGCACTGGGTGGTCGCTGTGCCGGAGCCCACCGATGTCTTCCCTTCCCCGCCTTCTCGCCGGTCTGGCCGGCGGCCTGCTGTCGCTTACCGCCGCTGCCACCGAGCTGACCCACTGGCCGGCCGACGCCGCCCGCCAGCTCGATGCCCTGATCACCGCCAATGCCAACCAGGGCAACTACGCGGTGTTCGACATGGACAACACCAGCTACCGCTATGACCTGGAAGAGGCCCTGCTACCATTCCTGGAAATGAAGGGCGTGCTGACCCGCGAGACCCTGGATCCTTCGCTCAAGCTGATCCCCTTCAAGGACGTCGGCGGCCACCAGGAAAGCCTCAACAGCTACTACTACCGGCTCTGCGAGATCGACGACCTGGTCTGCTATCCCTGGGTCGCCCAGGTGTTCTCCGGCTTCACCCTGCAGCAGCTCAAGGGCTATGTCGACGAACTGATGGCCTACGGCAAGCCGATCCCGGCCACCTACTACGGCAAGGACGACAAGGTCGAGACGGTGGAGGTCAATCCGCCCAAGCCCTTCACCGGCCAGCAGGAGCTCTATCACAAGCTGATGGAGAACGGCATCGAGGTCTATGTGATCAGCGCCGCCCACGAAGAGCTGGTGCGTATGATCGCTGCCGATCCGCGCTACGGCTATGGCGTGAAGCCGGAAAACGTCATTGGCGTCAGCACCCTGCTCAAGGACCCCGTCAGCGGCCAGCTGACCACCGCCCGTAAGCAGATCGCCGAAGGCAAGTACGATCCCAAGGCCAATCTCAGGCTGCAGGTCACGCCCTATCTGTGGACCCCGGCCACCTGGTTCGCCAGCAAGTACGCGGCCATCCTCACCTACATAGATCCCTGGAAGAAACCCATCCTGGTCGGCGGCGACACCCCGGTCAGCGACGGCCCCATGCTGTTCCAGGGCGTGGACGGCGCCAAGGGTGGCATCCACCTGTGGATCGATCGCAAGGCCAAGTACCGCACCCAGATCGAGGCGATGATGAAGAGCAACGCCGAGGGTCAGGCCAAGAGCGGTGTGGCGGTCAACGCCGACAAGCACTGGGTGATCGTCAAACCCGAGGATATCCAGTAGGCCAGCGTCCGCCTGGCGGGCTAGACTGCAGGCACCCCTCGCCTGCCTTGGAGCCCGCCATGGAACACCTGGTCCTGACCGTCATCGCCCCTGATCGTCCCGGTCTGGTGGAAGCCCTGGCCGACTGCGTAGCCGCCCAGGGCGGCAACTGGCTGGAGAGCCGCATGGCCCATCTGGCAGGGCAGTTCGCCGGGATCCTCTCGGTGGAAGTCGAGCCGGAATTGCGCAACGGCCTGGTGGAGACCCTGCAACAGCTGGCCATTCCCGGCCTGCGCATCCTGGTGGGCGAGCCGGGCCAGCCGGCTGCGGTGGGTGCACCGCTGGTGCAGCTCGACCTCCTGGGCAACGACCGCGTCGGCATCGTCCGCGACATCACCCGGGCGCTGCATCAGGTCGGGGTCAATGTCGAACGCCTGTCCACCGAGACGCGCCCGGCGCCCATGAGCAGCGAAGTGCTGTTCCATGCCACCGCCCTGCTGGCATTACCGGCGGACCTGGCCCTCGAAACCCTGCAGGCCCATCTAGAAACCCTCACCGACGACCTGATGGTGGAACTCAAGCTCTATCGGCACGGGCACGATTAGCCCTAAGTAGGCTTCATGGCGACGATCTATAAAGATCTATAAAGATCTATAATCGACTTTAATCGCCTTTAAACAGGGAGTTGTCGATGCCCGAGCGTTTCTATCACCGACACGCCATGGCTACTACCTATGCCGCCAAGATCATGGCAGACCCGCTGCATCCCGGTCTGTTTTTGGCGGCGCCACGGCGAACCGGCAAGACCACCTTCATGCGGGAAGATCTGGCGCCCGCACTCCAGCTAGCAGGTGCCGAGGTGATCTACGTCGATCTCTGGTCGAATCGACAGATTGATCCGGCTGAGTTGATCAACCAAGCGGTTAAGGTTGCCATCGAGCGCAATCTTGGTCTGATCGCCAAGCTGACCAAGCAAAGCGGCGTGGTGAAACTCAAGGTGGGTGGGGTCGAGATAGATACCAGCAGCATCGGCAAAGCCAAGGGCGTAACCCTGGCCGCTGCGCTGGCAGCGCTTTCCGACAGTCTCGGCAAGCCGATAGCGCTCATTATCGACGAAGCTCAGCATGCTGTGACCACAGCGGCTGGCAGCAACACGCTCTTCGCCCTCAAGGCGGCTCGCGACGAATTGAACGGCTCACACCATCACGGCCTGAGACTTATCTGCACCGGCTCCAGCCGGGACAAGCTGGCAATGCTCAGAAACAGCCGCGACCAAGCCTTTTTCAATGCGCCTCTGGTCAACTTTCCCCATCTTGACAAAGGCTATGTGGACTGGTTCTGCGCGCAGTCCAGGCTCGATTTCACCCTTGATCCAGAAGTGGTCTGGAGCAAATTCGTCGAAGCGGGCTATCGCCCCGAGGCACTGCAAGCAGCCCGTGAGGTACTCGAATACTCCATGATCGATGATGCTGCAGTGGGCAATGTCGCTTTTGCTGAAGCCGTCGACGAGCACGTGCGAGAGATGTCCGAGAGCGCTCTCGCCGTAATTCGCAGCCTCACACCGATTCAAGCAGCCGTACTGAAGGTGATGGCGGTCCAGGGCAAGGACTATGCGCCTTTCGAATTGGCAACTCTTGGCAAGTACGCAGAAATGCTACAGCTCGCCGGTATGAGCGAGGCCCAGGCCCAAGAGGCCGCCTACGCGCAGAACGTGCAGCAGGCCCTGGCTGCTTTGCAGGAAAAGGCATTGATCTGGAAAGCTGAGCGCGGCGTTTACGCCATCGAAGAGCAAGGACTGCCGGACCTCATGCGTAGCGCCGGCATGCTGCCGGACGCTTCGTCAAACTAGGGGTGTTCAGCTGACCATCGGGCGGCAAGCCCTATCGCCCCTGCCCCTTCTCCAACCGCCGCCGGATGCCCTCGGGCATATCGTCCGGCAGCGGCAGCCGGCCATCCGCCGGCAGGGCCTCCAGGCCGGCTTCGTCCAGCAGCACCAGCAGCTCTTCCTTGAGGCGACTCAGGGCGAAGGCCTGCCAGGCGTCGCGTACCGAGGGGAAGAGCTCCAGCTCGTAGTCGAAGGTGCGGATCGGCCGCCGGCTCTCCAGGGCGGCACGCAAGAGTGGCTGGGCGTGGGGATGGCGCAACTGGTGCAGAAAGGCTTCGCGCAGCTCCAGGCGGTCGTCCTGGGTCAGCCGCGGCAGCGGCAGGTAGCGTTCGGGATCTTCCAGCTCCTCGCGCTCTTCCAGACTGAGGTCGTCCGGGTCGAGCAGACGCAGGGCGCCGCTTTCGAGATCGAGGAAGTGGGTGCCTCGCTCTCGGCTGTCGAGGGCGGCAGCCAGCAGATCGAGGTCGAGGGTGAGGGGGCGCATGGCGGGACTCCGGCACAGGCGAACAGGAGCGGAGATCTATCTCCGCTCCTGTTGCGACCCTAGCACCGGAGCTGGCGTTCAGCCCTTCCGCTGATAGGGAAAGAAGCGCCGTTCGCGCAGGTCGTGCTCGATCTGCTCCAGGCTCTTGCCCTTGGTCTCCGGCACCAGGCGCCAGATGAACAGCAGGGCCACCAAGGAAATGCCGGCATAGAGCCAGAAGGTGTGGGCGGCGCCCAGCTTGGTCACCAGGCTCAGGGTGGTGAGGGTCACCAGCAGGTCGAAGCCCCAGTGGCTGAAGGCGCCGACGCTGGCGCCCTTGCCGCGCACGAACAACGGATAGACCTCGGCGTTGATCAGCCAGATGCAGACGCCGAAGCCGCCGCAGTTGAGCATCAGGTAGGCGGCCAGGCAGGCCACCACCGTCCAGCGCTCGACATCGGTCTGGGGACCGGCACCCTGGAACAGGTAACCCATGATCGCCAGGGCGACGATGGAGCCGGGAATCAGCGTCAGCAGGTAGCGACGACGACCGATGCGATCCACCAGGAAGCTGCCCACCACGGTCATGATCACCACCAGGATGGTGCTACAGCCGGTGGCCAGCACCGCGGTCTGGTCGGAGAAACCGGCCTGGGTGAGGATGGTCGGTGCGTAGTAGATCAGGGCATTGTTGCCGGTGATCTGCGAGAACATGGCGATGCCGGCGCCCACCAGCAGGGCCGGCCGAACCCACGGCGAGAACAGATCGCTCCAGTTGCCTTCCGGCGCGTTGCTCACGGTCTTGATCTCGGCCAGTTCGGCCTCGGCCGCGGTCCTGCCACCCCGCACCCGTTCCAGCACCGCCAGGGCATCCTGTTCACGACCCTTGACCAGCAGCCAGCGCGGACTCTCCGGCAGCACCGCCATGCCCGCCAGCAGGATCAGCGCCGGCACCAGGCCGAGACCGAACATCCAGCGCCAGTGCTCGTCCAGGGCGAAACCGGTGAAATAGGCCACGGTGATACCGAACACCACCATGAACTGGAACAGCACCACCAGCTTGCCACGGTGCTCCGGTGGCGCCACCTCGGCGATATAGACCGGGATGATCTGGGTGGAACTGCCAGCCGACAGGCCGAGCAGGAAGCGCGACAGGATCAGCAGGGTGACGTTGGGCGACAGTGCCGAGAGCACCGACCCCAGGGCGAACACCAGGGCCACGCCGATGATGGTCTTGCGCCGGCCGAGCCGATCGGAGATCGGGCCGGTGCCGAGGCAGCCGAACAGGGCGCCAAAGATGATGGCGCCGGTCACCAGCTGCTTGACGGTGTCGTCCATGGCGAATTCGCGGCCAAGGCCGAGCAGGGCGACGCCGATGATGCCGGTGTCGTAACCGAACAGCAGGCCACCCAGGGCGGCGATCACGGCAATGAGCACGACCAGCCCCTTGCGCGGGGTGGCCGCCACGGGAGTGGCGAGCGAGGGTGATGAAGCGAGCATGGGAAATCCTTTCTTGTTTTGCCAGGGCAGGGATCGTGGCGACGACCTGATCCACCCGCGCGGGCGGGTCTCGGTGAGCATGACCCAGGGCAAACCACGGTGTTCAGGGCAGAGAAACGTTAGGTGAATCGTTTCACCTAATGATGCCAGCTGTAACAGAACTTGTGAAAAGCATCACGAATGCACGATCAACCCGGTTCTAGCTGCCGATGGTCAACTCCTGAAAGCGCTGTTCCGGCAGTGCGGCGGCGCCCTGCCCCGGGCGCAGCGGCTGATCTCCCAGACGCTCGACGAGGAAGTCGATGAATACCTTGAGCTTGGGCGGCAGATGGCGAGTGGCGGGATAGAGCAGCCAGGCGCCGCCATGGTAATGCGGCAGAAAGGACCATTCCGGCAGCACCTGGACGATCTCGCCACGGGCCAGGGCCGCCTCGGCGGTGAACAGCGGCAGACTACCGATGCCGATATGGCTGAGTACCGCGTCCAGACGCACCCCGGTGTGATTGGCGGCGTAGCGACCCCGGACGCTGACGTGGACCACCTTGGCGCCCTGGCGGAATTTCCAGCGCGAGTCGGCCGGCTCCTCGGCCAGGTAGATGCAGCTGTGCAGGGCCAGATCACGCGGGTGCGCGGGGTTGCCGTGCTCGGCCAGATAGGCTGGCGTGGCGCAGAGCAGGTGATCGATGGTGAGCAACTGGCGCCCGACCAGTCCCGGCGGTGGTCTATCGGTGATGCGGATTGCCAGATCGACGTTCTCGTCGATCAGGTCGACATGGCGGTCTTCCAGCAGCAGCTGCACGTCCACCGCCGGATAGCGGCGCAGGAAGTCGGCCATGTGCGGATGGATCACCGTGCTGCCCACCGCCTTGGGCACCGACAGCCGCACGACGCCGGCCGGCGCCTGATTGAACTGGCCGCTGACCTCCAGCACCGCCCGCGCCGCGCCGACCATGTCGCTGCAGCGCCGATAGACTTCCTCCCCCGCTTCCGACAACCGCAGCTTGCGCGTGCTGCGATTGAGCAGTCGGGTGCCTAGGGCCTTCTCCAGGCGCGCCACGCTGCGACTGGTGGACGAGGGAGTCAGCCCCAGCTGGCGGGCCGCCGCAGAGAAGCTGCCGCTCTCCACCACCCGCACGAAGATGGCCATCTCGCTGAGCAGCGGCAGGGGGAGATTTATGCTCACAGCGCAAAATTCCTTTGGAGAGAAGATGGATTATCACCCTTGTGTGCACTCTTTAAAATGAGGATGTTTCTCGTTTTCTAGGTAGTAGACGTATGACCGAGCGCCTGTATTTCCTGAGCGACAGCCTGATCGCCGAGGTCGAGGTCCACGCCTGTAGCGCCGCCGAGGAAGGCTATGTCGTCGAACTGCGCGCCACGCCCTTCCATCCCCAGGGCGGAGGGCAACCCAGCGACACGGGCTGGATCGGCACTGCCGAGGTGACCCGGGTGGTCCAGGACGGCGAGCGCATCCTGCACCACACCAACCGTGCCCTGCCGCCAGGTCGCGTGCTGGCGCGGGTCGATGAAGCGCGCCGCCAGCTGCACTCGCGGCTGCATTCGGCCGGGCATCTGCTCGGCCACATCGGCGAGACCCATGGCTGGAAGCCGGTCAAGGCCCATCACTGGCCGGGTGAAGGCCGTATCGAATTCGTCCCGGGGGAGGAAACCGTCGCCCTGGACGCCGAATCCCTGCAGGCGCACTTCGACGCCCTGGTGGAAGAAGACCTGCCGCTGCAGATCGAGGTGCAGGCCGACGGCCAGCGCCAGGTGCGCTTTGGCGAGGATGTGGCGCGCTATGCCTGCGGCGGGACCCACGTGCGGTCGCTGCGCGCGGTCGGCGCCCTGAGCGCCTTGGGCGTCAAGGAAAAGAAGGGACGCCTGCTGGTGAGCTACGACATGGCTGGCGCCTGATCAACCGCCCACCCTACCCCCAGAAAGGAAGCGCCATGCTGCTCGAACTCGACGCTCTCGACACCGAGAGCCTGCTCCGCCTCACCGCTGAAGACCTGCTGGCCGTGCGCATTCGCCAGTTCGTGCCACGTTCCTTGGCCAATGACCTGGGTCAGCAGATCCTCGGCAACGGCTTTGCCACCTACATCAACGCGCCCAGCATTGGCCGCATCGGCATGGCCTTCTACGAAGCGGAGCACCAGCGTGCGCAGATGGACGACTACTTCGCCAGCGTCACCAGCAACCTGGAAGAATTACGTCGACGCTGTCGCCCCTATCTCAACCCCATCGATCTGGTGCGCTGCACCCTCGATGAGGTCTGGCCCGCGGGGGCCCAGCTGCAGACCCTCTGGGGCCGCAAGATGTACGTCGGTCTGTCGCGGGTGGTGAAGCCGGGGGTACGCTTTCTCGCCCACCACGACATCTTCGCCAAGGACGCCCCGGGCAGCGAAGAGGCCGAAAGCCTGGTGACCCAGCTGGCCTGCAACGTCTACCTGACCATGCCCAGCAGCGGCGGCGAACTGCAGCTCTGGTCGCGGGAACTGTCCCCGGAGGCCTTCGACGCCATGCGCGGCGACAGCTACGGCATCGAACCCGATCGCCTTGGCCCGCCCTGTCTGACCATCCGCCCCGAACCGGGCGACCTGATCCTTTTCAATTCCCGCCGCATGCACGCCGTGACCCCCGGCAACGATCAGCCGCGCCTGTCGCTGTCGTGCTTCGTCGGTTATCGCGGGGTTGCCGAACCCCTGACGTACTGGAGCTGACATGTCCCCCTACCTGAGCGAATTCCTCGCCCTGGCGACCATCCACTTTCTCGCGGTACTGGCACCCGGCCCGGATTTCGCCGTGACCGTACGTCAGAGCGTGAGATTCGGCCGCCTGATCGGTCTGTGCACCGCCCTGGGCATCGGCGCCGGCATCTCGGTGCACGTGCTCTATACCTTGCTGGGCATCGGCGCCCTGATGCACGCCACGCCCTGGCTGCTGGGGGTCGCCAAGATCGTCGGCGGCGCCTACATCCTCTGGCTGGGCTTCAACCTCATCCGCAGCAAGCCTACCGCCGCGCCGCTGGACGACAGTCAGTGGCAGGCCGCCGACCTGGAGCGCCAGTCGCCCGGCAAGGCCTTCCTGACCGGCTTTTTGACCAACGCCACCAACCCCAAGGCCACGCTGTTCTTCCTGGCCATATTCACCACCGTGGTCAGCGCCAGCACGCCGCTGACCGTACAGGGTCTCTATGGATTGTGGATGTGCGCGGTCAATGCCGCCTGGTTCGCCCTGGTCAGCCTGTTGTTTTCCAGTCCGCGCGTTCGCCGGACCTTTCTCCGCCTGGGCCACTGGTTCGAAAGAACCATGGGCCTGGTCTTGGTCTTCTTCGCCGGTCGACTGCTGTTGTCGGCGCTTTGACGTCAGCCACCCCGTTCTTTGGAGGTTCGCCATGCCTTACGTTCACCGCGCTCCCGCTGGAATTCCCACGGAAAAGTTTGTCGTCCGCCTACCCGATGGCATGCGTGAGCGCATCGCCGCCGTGGCGCGCTCCCATCGCCATAGCATGAATACCGAGATCGTCGCCTGGCTGGAGCGCAGCCTGGTGCAGGACGGGGTGCTGGAGCAGCAGCAGATCGACGAGGACGACGATCTGCTCAATGGCAATGAACAGCTGTTGCTACAACGCTTTCGCCAACTCAACGAGCGCCAGCAGAGGGCGCTGATCTCCGTGCTGGAGCTGGAGTTGCCGGTGCCCATGGCCAGCCGAGAAACCGCCTGAGCAGATCGACCGCGCCTGCCCAGGAGCCAGCCGTCAGCGTCGCCAGGCTGTCTTGAGGGCGCTGACAGTCGGCTTTCAAGTATCGACGGGGATGGCCGATGAAGGGAGTCTTCGAACTCTCTCTCGGTATTCCCATGTCTGCTTCCAAAGCCTCCTGGCTGAGCAATCTCGGCATTTCCAAGAAGCTGGCCCTGGGCTTTGGTGCCCTGCTGGTCATGGTGACGGTGGTGGCCCTGTTCGGCTATCTCACCGCCAACACCCTGCTCGACCGCATCACCAAGACGCGCTACAGCGGGGAGCTCAAGGCCCATATCCTCAACGTCAGGATCGACGAGAAGAACTACCTACTCGATCCCAGTGCCGCCAGCGTCACCAAGCAACAGGCCGATCTGGCCGTGGTCGCGGAAGATGTCGCCAAGGGCCTGATTCTGCTGAGCAACCCGGCCAACGTCGCCATCCTGCACAACATCCAGCAGGAGATGAAGACCTACCAGGAACGCTTCGCTGCCCTGCAGCAGTCCAGCCAGACCAGCGCCGAGGCGCAGAAGGAGCTGACCAAGGTCTCCGATACCGTCACCGAGACCTTCGATCAGCTGTTCGAGCGGGTCTTTGCTCCGGGTGGCAGCTACAGCACCGCCGACCTCAAGGCAGTGGCCGAGATGAAGGCGCAGATGGTCGGCGTGCGCCTGGCCATCCGCCGCTTCCTCGGGACTCCCGATGACAGCAAGTCCCAGGCGACCCTGAAGGTCATCGACGACCTGCTCAAGACCCTGGCGACCGCCCAGAAGCAGATCGATGGCGACACCGCCGCGCGCCTCTACAGCGCCACCCAGGACGTGACCCGCTACCGCGCCTTCTTCGAGTCCATCGTCGCCCAGAATCGCCAGGCCCAAGCCGCGGTCGCCAGCCTGCAGGACCAGGGCAACAAGCTGGTGCAGTTGCTGGATCAGCTGGGCGAGGGTCAGCTCAAGTCCGCTGCCGCCGAACGTCAGGCCGCCCTGCTCAAGCTGCTGCTGACCAGCCTGGTCGCCCTGCTCATCGGCATCGCCGCCGCCTGGCTGATCGCCCGCCAGATCACCCAGCCGCTGGCGACCGCCATGGCCATGCTCAAGCGCGTCGCCGCCGGCGACCTGACCCCGAGCGATGCGGTGACCCGCCGTGACGAACTCGGCGAACTGCAGCGCACCACCCAGGCCATGGCCGCCGATCTGCGCCAGCTGGTCGGTGGCATCGCCAATGGCGTGGGGCAGCTCAGCAGCGCGGCCGACGAACTCTCGGCCTTTGGCGTCCAGACCAGCCGCGGCGCCACCCAGCAACGCGACGAGATGCACCAGGTGGCCACCGCCATGAACGAGATGGCGGCCACGGTGCACAACGTGGCGCAAAATACCGCCAACGCCTCCATCGCCGCGCAGAACGCCGATAGCATGGCCCGTGAGGGCAGCCGCACGGTCAAGCGCGCAGCCCAGGAAATCACCCTGGCGGCCGAAGAGGTTCAGGGCCTGGGCGCCGCCATGGAGCGCCTGGATGCCGCCAGCGGTCGCATCGGCAGCGTCATCGACGTGATCAAGGCGATCGCCGAGCAGACCAACTTGCTGGCGCTCAACGCCGCCATCGAAGCCGCCCGCGCGGGCGAGCAGGGTCGTGGCTTCGCCGTGGTGGCCGACGAGGTCCGGTCCCTGGCGCAGCGGACCCAGGAGTCCACCCAGGAAATCGGCGAACTCATCGCCACCTTGCAACAGGGCACCACCGAAGCCAGCACGCGGATGCAGGCCAGCCGTGACCGCACCCTGGGCACCGTGACCCTGGCCCAGGACGCCGAACGCGCCCTGGACGTCATCTACCAGACGGTGGCGGAAATCCAGAGCCTCAACCAGCAGATCGCCACCGCCGTGGAAGAGCAGAGCCTGGTGGCCGAGGAGATCAACGGCAACGTGGTCAAGGTCAGCGGCCTGGCCGAGGAATCCGCCAACGCCAATGCCCATGCCGCGGCGTCGGTCAGCGAACTGGCGCGGCTGGGCGGCGACCTCCAGCAGATGGTGGCGCGCTTCCGCGTCTGACCACTGCCCGGACGACGCCAGGCGCTGGTGTCGTCCGTCCTACCCCCGGGGCGTCAGCAACTGCCCCTGAATGCCGTCGCCGATCACCAGGAAGTGGCCACCGGCGACGTGGTGCAGGGTGCGCAAGGGATCCTGGCCGCTGAAGTCCCAACGGCCATCACGAAACACCCGAGTATCGGCCTGGGCAGCGACCACCTCGCCGAGGAACAGGTCGTAACCCTGCTGGTTGTGCGGCTCGGGCAGCAGCCGGCATTCCAGCCAGGCCACACACCCGGCGATCCGCGGCGCCGCGATCCGTTCACCCGCCAGGGTCTCGATGCCATAGGCGGCGAACTTGTCGAGCTCGCGCCCGGTGGTATTACCGACCGTCTGCACCAGATCCACCTGGGCCACGCAAGGCACATTGAGCACGAAGCTGCCCTCGGCTTCCAAGAGCTCACGGGTCCAGGTCTGCTTGTCCAGCACCACCGCCACCTTGCACGGCTCGAAATCCACCGCCATGGCCCAGGCCGCGGCCATGACGTTGCGCCGGCCGTCGTGGGCGGCGCTGACCAGTACCGTGGGGCCGTGGTTGAGCAGGCGATAGGCCTTGGCCAGGGGGACGGCGGCGAGGGTCGAATTCATGGACGCACTCCAGCGGGAAAAGCCCTCAGGGTAACGCAGCGGTTGCCATTCGGCGCCGCACGGGTAAAAAAATGCCGCTTTGCGCCGCCATGGCCTAAACGCCGGGAGACATCCAGGGTCTATCGCCCACTCCCGGTATGGGACCGACAAGAAACCTGCGTTAAGGATGACCTCTATGCCCACTCGCCTGGCTCTCTCCGCCCTGCTGTTCTGCGCCTGTTATCTCGGTCTGCCGCTGGCCCATGCCCAGACCACCAGCCCATCGCACGAGACTTCCGCTACCCAGCCACTCCTCTCCAGCTCCATCAACGACTTCACCAACGAAGACTGGGATCGGGGCGTGCTTCGACGGGTCGCGGGGCTGACCATTCCGGCCACGCCAGCCAACGTCGAGGGCTTCATCAGTGGGCGTCAGGTCCAGCTGGGCGATGGTGAATGGCGTGCCATCACCGAGGTGCAGCGCGTCGGCGACAACCTGGCGGTGTTCCTCGACGGCACCCCGCTGGACGCCGAGGCCGTAGGCTATCCCCGGCGCCTGGCGGTGGATGACGCCCCCGGCACCGGTCGTCATCTGCAGCGCCTGCCGGGGCGCTTCAGCACCCCGATCAACGACTTCACCAACCAGGATTGGCTCAAGGGCGTCTACCGCAAGGCCGCCGGCATTTCCATTCCGGTCACCGAGCGCAATCGTGAAGAATTCAAGACCGGCGCCATCGTCCGCCTGGCCGACGGCCAGGACTATGCCGTCACCTACGTCAACGAATTCGGCCGCAGCATGGCGGTGTTTCTCGACAGCCCGGCGCTGCCCGGAGAGAAGTACGGTTATCCGCGCCAGCTGACCTTCGTCGCGCCACCGCCCAAGCCCTGAGACCGTGATGGACCGGCGCTGGTAGAATCCCCCGCCCAGCGTCGTCCCACCGGTCCGCCATGTCCAAGCTCAATCCCCGCCAGGCCGAAGCCGTGGCCTACATCAGCGGTCCCCTGCTGGTGCTGGCCGGTGCCGGCTCCGGCAAGACCAGCGTCATCACCCGCAAGATCGCCTACCTCGTACAGCAGTGCGGTATCCGCGCCCAGTACATCTGCGCCGTGACCTTCACCAACAAGGCGGCGCGGGAGATGAAGGCGCGGGTGGCCAGCCTGCTCAAGGCCGGCGAAGGCCGCGGCCTGACCGTCTCGACCTTCCACAACCTCGGGCTGAACATCATCCGCCGCGAGTACGTGCACCTGGGCTACAAGCCGGGCTTCTCGATCTTCGACGAGGGCGACATCAAGGCGCTGCTCACCGACATCATGCAGAAGGAATACCAGGGCGACGACGGCCTGGACGAGATCAAGAACTACATCGGCAACTGGAAGAACGACCTCATCCTGCCGGAAGAAGCCCTGGAAAAGGCGCGCACGCCCAAGGAGCAGACCGCCGCGGTGGTCTACCTGCACTACCAGCGCACCCTCAAGGCCTATAACGCGGTCGACTTCGACGACCTCATCCTGATGCCGGTGAAGCTGTTCCAGGAGCACCCCGAGGTGCTGGAGCGCTGGCGCAATCGCATCCGCTACATGCTGGTGGACGAATACCAGGACACCAACACCAGTCAGTACCTGCTGGTGAAGATGCTGGTGCAGGAGCGCGCCCAGTTCACCGTGGTGGGCGACGACGACCAGTCGATCTACGCCTGGCGCGGGGCGCGGCCGGAAAACCTGATGCAGCTCAAGGACGACTTCCCTTCGCTCAAGGTGGTGATGCTGGAGCAGAACTATCGCTCCACCAGCCGCATCCTCAAGTGCGCCAACGTGCTCATCGCCAACAACCCCCACGTGTTCGAGAAGCAGCTGTGGAGCGAGATGGGGCATGGCGACCCGATCCGGGTGCTGCGCTGCAAGAACGAGGACGGCGAGGCCGAGCGCATCGCCCTGGAAATCCTCACCCTGCACCTCAAGACCCAGCGACCCTACGCGGACTTCGCCATCCTCTATCGTGGCAACCACCAGGCCAAGCTGATGGAGCTCAAGCTGCAGCACCATCAGATCCCCTACCGACTCTCCGGCGGTACCAGCTTCTTTGCCCGTCAGGAGGTCAAGGACGTGATGTCCTACCTGCGCCTGCTGGTGAATCCGGACGACGACAACGCCTTCCTGCGGGTGATCAACGTGCCGCGCCGGGAGATCGGCTCCACCACCCTGGAAAAGCTCGGCAACTATGCCGGCAGCCGCGACCTGTCGATGTATGCCGCGGCCGACGAGATCGGTCTGGGCAAGCACCTGGATGCCCGCTTCACCGAGCGCCTGGGGCGCTTCAAGCGCTGGATGGATGGCGTGCGCAAGAACTGCGCCGGCGAAGATCCCATCGGCGCCCTGCGCAGCATGGTGATGGACATCGACTACGAGAACTGGATTCGGCAGAACGCCAGCTCCGACAAGGTCGCCGACTTCCGCATGGGCAACGTCTGGTTCCTCATGGATGCGCTGAAGAACATCCTGGAAAAGGACGAGGAAGGCCAGATGACCATCGAGGATGCCATCGCCAAGCTGGTCCTGCGCGACATGCTCGAACGCCAGCAGGAGGAAGAGGAAGGCGCCGACGGCGTGCAGATGATGACCCTGCACGCCTCCAAGGGCCTGGAATTTCCCTATGTGTTCATCATGGGCATGGAGGAAGAGATCCTCCCGCACCGCTCCAGCATCGAGGCCGACACCATCGAGGAGGAGCGCCGCCTGGCCTACGTGGGCATCACCCGCGCGCGCCAGACCCTGGCCTTTACCTACGCCACCCGGCGCAAGCAGTACGGCGAGCTGATCGACTGCACCCCCAGCCGCTTCCTCGACGAATTGCCTCCTGAGGACCTGCAGTGGGAAGGCCTGGAAGAGGCTCCCCAGGAACAGAAGGCCGCCCGCGGCAACGATGCCCTGGCGGCGATGCGGGCGTTGCTGAAGAAGGGCTAGCGTAGGGCGCAGGAACCGGGCCGTCGCGCCCTGGCTACTGGCGCCGCTGACCCTGGCTATCGCTGCCGGTGGCGGCGCCTGGTGGTTTCCCAGGTTTGGTACGAAAAGTCGTCGAGCGCAGGCCAGGCAAGGCGGAATCGGTGAGGAAGCGGATAGGGCGTGCGTTCCACACCGCCTGGTCAAGCCTGGGTACCTTTCCGACAGCGCCTAGGCTATTGGCAACGACGAGCCATCATCCCACCCCCTGGCCGTCCCCTGCCGGACGCGCCTGAGCCGGGCGTATCTTGGGCGCCACATGGGTAGCCCAGAGGCTGGTGGCGATGGGGGTCAGGACCGCCGTGAGCACCACGCAGACGGCCACTAGCGCCGTGGCGGCCGGGGCTTCGGCGGCGAAGGTCGGTGCCGCCTGGGCTACCAGGTGCGGCGTGGCGACCGCCGCACCGGCGGTACTGGAGGCCGCGATACCGGCCGTGCCGCGCCCGCCTCCTATCAGGATGTCCGCCGCCACCAGGGCGCTGCCCGACACCAGCACCACCGCCAGGGCCAGCAGCACCCCGAGCAGCCCCGTGGTCATGAGCACCCGCAGGTCGATGGTGTTGCCCAGGGCGAAGGCGAAGAAGGGCACCAGGATACGTGGCGCCCGCGACAGGAAATCACGCAGCTCCGGATCGAGATTGCCGAGCGCGAAGCCTGCCAGGAATGGCATGACGACGCCGATCAGCAGGCGCGGCTCGAAGCTCGCCAGCCCGGTCGAGCCGAGGATCAGCATGGTCACCAGGGGCCCGGACTCCAGGCCCATCAAGACCGTGGCGCCGGCTTCCTCGCGGGTGCCGTATTCCTCCATGAGCGAGGCATAGAGTCCGGCATTGGTCATGTCCAAGGCCGCCACGACGGCGAGTACCGACAGGCCAACGAAGAATCCGGACGTCACGCCACCGCTGGGCAACAGCTGCACGAGCAGCACGGCTACCAGCCAGGCGGTACCGATCTTGGTCAGGATCAGGGTGCCCGATTTGCGCAGCAGGGTACCGGTCGCCCGCGAGGGAATGGCGGCGCCCAGGCAGAACAGCCAGACCGCCAGGATGGGCACGATGCCGGTGATGAGACCCTGGGTGAAGGAGCCGAAGTAAGGACCGACTCCTGGCCAACTGGTATGCAGCACCGCCCCCAGCAAGAGCGGCACCAGCATCAGGCCGCCCGGGATACGCTCGATCGTCGCTTTGATTTTCATGGCGTCACCGAAGTGGACATTCATCCTGGAGAGCGGGCGGACCCGCTCCCGACCACGAGAAAAGGCTCTAGGAAGCTACTTTGCCAAAAGTCCAAGATCAAGAGAGAGGCAGGCGCAAGCGCGGCAGCCAGGGCTGACAATGAAGCGCTCACCGCTGCCCTTTCCTCACCAGGCCTGCCGCAATCACCGGCTGCTCGGCGCCCTGTGCCGGCCATTTGCCGCGCCTGGCCCAGGTTATTGGTCTGGAAGAGGCCTCAGGAACAGAAGACCACCCGCGGCAGCGATGCCCTGGCTGCGATACGGGCGATGCTCAAGCGGGGTCCTTGGCGGGATCGCCCTCACCCCAGCCCTCTCCCGGAGGGAGAGGGGGCTAGCAGGTGCAGCCTCGGGCTTGGGCACGCCCTCCCTGGCTTTGACGATACAACCATCCACCCTGCACCAACTGATCCCCTCTCCCCCTGGGAGAGGGTTAGGGTGAGGGCCCACCCCGCTTCCAGACTACCCCCAAACGACACCGCCCCCACGCCATACAGGCCATGGGGGCGGAGCGATTGCCGTGCTCAGGTCCTACTTGGTGAGGGCTAGTAAGGACAGGCTTGGGCAAGCCATCCCAGGCTCGGGCGATACACCCAAGCTTCACTCTGCGCCAATCGATCCCCTCTCCCTCTGGGAGAGGGTTAGGGTGAGGGCCCACCCCGCTCCAGACTGACACGCCCCAAACGACACCGCCCCCACGCCATACAGGCCATGGGGGGCGGGGCGATTGCCGTGCTCAGGTCCTACTTGGTGAGGGCTAGTAAGGACAGGCTTGGGCAAGCCATCCCAGGCTCGGGCGATACCCCCAAGCTTCGCCCTGCACCGATCGATCCCCTCTCCCCCTGGGAGAGGGTTAGGGTGAGGGCCGCCCCGCTCCAAACTGACACGCCCCAAACGACACCGCCCCCACGCCATACAGGCCGTGGGGGCGGGGCGATCGCCGTGTTCAGGTCTTACTTGGCGAAGCTGGTCACCATGTCGAAGATCGGCTTGGGACGCTTGAGGTCATACATCATCCCGAAGTGCCGCTCGTGGACCACCGAGAGGCTCGGCTCGTCGAGCAGTTCGTAGACGTTGATCTCGGCCACTACATCCCGGTAGCTGGTGTTGAGCACCGTGAGCATCTGCTTGACGCTGTCGTAGCAGGCCCGATCGCCGTCACGGCCGCCATCGGTGTTGCCCTGGTAGACGTTGCCGCAGTTCATCTCGTTGAAGAACACCTTGGTCTTGTACTTGTTGGCCATGGCGCGTATCTGGCCCAGGTACATGTCCATCCAGTAGCCCTTGTCGTCGACATAGGGGTAGTAGTGGAAGCTGATGTAGTCGAAGTTGAAGCCCGACGCCTTGGCCTGGTCGAGGAACCACATGGCCCCATTACGATCACCCGGGCAACGCGAGGTGGTGGTGCGATCATCCGAGTTACACGCCATCACGTTGATGGTGGTCTTGAGGTTGGCGCCCAGCTCGTCCGAGGCCTGCTTGATGCCGCGATAGATCCCGACCAGGGTGTTGATGCGATCCTGCGCACCGGCCTTGGCGTAGTCCTGCTCGTTGCCGATCTCCCAGATCTTGATGTCGTTGGCGTAGCGCTTGGCCAGGGTATAGGCCTGCGCCTGGGTCAGCTTGTGGGTGATCACCGGCCGCAGGGTGATGTTGTACTTGCGGGCCAGGGACACCAGCCGATCCAGCTCGGGCAGGTTGGTCACCAGATACTCGCCGGAGCGATAGGTGCGCAGATTGCGCGCCGCCAGTAGCTGCAGGCGGGCCTCCATCTCGGCAGGCGGATAGGCTGCGCTGTTGTCGTGGCCGACCACCCCCAGGGGGATGTTCTTGTAGCCGGTCAACGGCGCCGAGGCGACCAGACCGCCGGCGACCGGCAGGACCACGTTCTGCACCGGTTGCACGCTGGCCGCGGGGGCCGGCGTGGTGGTGGTGCCCTGGGCCAGCGCCGTGCTCACCTTCTTGTCGAAGAAGGCCTTGTCGTCACCAGCGGCAGCGCGCAGGACTTCCAGCGGCAGGTTGGCACGCGAGGTCACGCCATTGGCCAGACGGCTGCTCCAGTAGGCGCTGCCACTGCTGTCGGCGCTGCGGCCATAGAGGTTCTGATAGACCTTGTTGACCAGAGCGGCGCCACTCAGCGAGCCATAGAGGGTGGTGGCTTCGCCATTGCCGGCGAAGGTGGCCGCCAGCTGTTCGACGCTCATGTCGCCGGCCAGGCGCGAGGCCCAGTAGTTCAGCCCGCCGGCATCGGCCGCCCGGCCGTAGTAGGCCAGGTAGAGCTGCTCGACGGTGGTCAGCTTGGAGGCATTGGCGGCATTG